>JBEGPW010000001.1:0-21253 GCA_041181225.1 Actinomycetota bacterium
GCTTTGGTGCGGCGCAAAATAGCGTTGATGCGGGCAATGATTTCGTCGAGGCTGAAAGGTTTGGTGACATAGTCGTCGCCGCCAACGGTTAGCCCGGTGATTTTGTCATTTATGTCATCGCGGGCGGTCAGAAACAAAACTGGCGCGGTGATGCCCATCGAACGGATTTTTTTGGTCACTGCAAATCCGTTCATGTCTGGCAACATCACGTCGAGCAAAATGATGTCGGGCTGGCCCTTTTCAGCTGCGGCAACTGCGTCAGCACCGTTGCCGACTGCGTGAATGCTGAATCCTGCAAAGCGCAGGCTAGTTGAAAGTAGTTCGCGAATGTTTGGCTCGTCATCGACGATTAGCACTTTGACATTAGACATGTGTGAATAGTGTCAAAGTTTGCTGAATGCCAGCTGTGAGTTCCTTGAACGTTTTAGATCTTTACCGCATCAAGAATTTCATAGGAGTAGCCCTGCTCAGCTAAAAACCGTTGACGATTCTGGGCAAAGTCTTGATCGACCGTGTCGCGGGCAATCAAGGTATAAAACATCGCCGTGCGACCATCGGCCTTTGGCCTCAGCAGTCGGCCCAAACGTTGTGCCTCTTCTTGGCGAGAACCGTAAGACCCAGAAATCTGAATGGCTACCGACGCCTCGGGCAGGTCAACCGAGAAGTTAGCGACTTTTGACACCACGAGCGCGGTAACCTCGCCATCGCGAAATTTCTGAAACAAAACTTCTCGCTCATCAACCGGGGTCGCGCCAGTGATTTTTGGAACCTTGAGTTCTTCAGCCATCTTGTCAATCTGGTCTAAATATTGACCAATGATCAAAGTTGGCTCGCCGCGGTGTTTCGCCATGAGCTTTTTTACCACCGAAATTTTGCTGTCAGTCGTAGAGGCGATGCGATAGCGCTCATCTTGCTGCGAAACAGCGTAGCTCAGACGTTCATCTTCAGGAAGGTCGATGCGCACTTCAAAACAAGCCGCCGGAGCGATGTAACCCTGTGCCTCGATTTCTTTCCAGGGGGCGTCGAAACGCTTCGGTCCGATGAGCGAAAACACGTCGCCCTCTTTGCCGTCTTCGCGAACCAAAGTCGCTGTGAGCCCAAGACGCCGACGTGCCTGAAGTTCGGCGGTCATCTTGAAAATCGGGGCCGGCAAAAGATGCACCTCGTCATAAACCACCAAACCCCAGTCTTTAGCGTTGAGCAGCGAAAGGTGAGAGTACTCGGTTTTGCGTTTCGTCGTCAAGATTTGATAGGTGGCGATGGTGACGGGCTTTATCTCTTTCACCGAACCTGAATACTCGCCGATTTCATCTTCGGTCAAGGTGGTGCGACGAATCAACTCGGTTTTCCATTGACGGGCTGACACGGTGTTGGTTACCAAAATCAGCGTGTTGGTTTTAGCCACCGACATAGCAGCCGCTCCAACGATGGTTTTGCCGGCTCCACAGGGCAAAACCACAACGCCCGAACCCCCATGCCAAAACTTGTCTACCGCCTCGGTCTGATAGCCGCGAATCTGCCATCCGCTCTGATTTAAGGCAATCTCGTGGGGCGTGCCCTCGGCGTATCCAGCTAGGTCTTCGGCTGGCCATCCGAGTTTTAAAAGTTCTTGCTTCAGCTGGCCGCGAGCCCAAGGTGCAACGCCCCAAACATTTTGAGAACGAGGATGAGTGAGTAGCTCGGCGATTTTCTTATGGCGGGTAACCTCAACCAACACGGCGCCGGCCTGCGAACTCAAGACCAGCTCGTCGTTTTCGTCACGCTCAATCACGAGCCGGCCGTAACGCCCCATGGTTTCGGTGATGTCTGTGCGAACCGAAGTTGGAACCGCAAACTTTGCGTAACGGTCTAAAACGCCCAACACAAAGTCGGCGTCGTGGCCGGCGGCCCTCGCGTTCCAAAGCCCCAGGCGTGTGATGCGGTAGGTGTGAACGTGTTCGGGGGCGCGCTCAAGTTCGGCAAAAACCGCAAGGTCGTGTCGAGCTTCGACAGCAAGCGGGTGGTCAACCTCAAGCAGTGCAGTTTTATCGCTCTGAACGATCAGTGGTCCGTCAGCCATGTCTCCCCGTGTGTTGATGAATAGGCAATTTTACCGCTAAAAACTTGTTGCTACGAACCCTATGCGATTGGAACCGCGCTGGTTAATCTTTCGAGCGGGAGTGTTCGTTCAATCTCGGCTTTTGTATCGATGCCCCGAAGACGGCCATTGGAAAGACTTTTCGGTTCGAGCATAAACTCGTGAGATTTTCCGGCGCGATCGGTGGCGGTGATCAGCAGTCGACTGCGATTTTTGAGGGCAAACTCGATTTGGCGAGTTAGGTCGTCGGCTCCGGGGTCGGTTCCCAAACGCTCATCGTGATCGCGCAATCGTTCGAGGTCGGTTGTCACCGAAGTGATCACCGATATTGAGCTGGTTCGAGTTGCAACGCTGCGAGGTGAAATAACTTTGCCCGCGCCATCGACCCTTATGGCGCTGAAGCCAGATTCGCGGAGTCCAAAATAAATCACGTCTGGTTCGAACCGACTAAACAGGTAGCCCTCAGGGCTCTGACGAATGCCAAAAGGCCGCAGCTTGGTTTCGTTGAGAATCTCGGTCAGCAAAATCTGATCGACCGATTTCACCAGCGAACGCGCCTCGCCTGGCCCGGTTGTCACGGTTAGTCGGCCGAATCGGTCGTTGGCCTCGCGAATCAAATAGTCGACCGGTTGGGGCAGTTCTTTAGCCGACAAATCGCTCAGAAGTTCGCGAATCTCTAATTCGCTCAGGCCGGTCTCTAGGCCGTGGCTGATGCTCAGCGCACTCAAACGGTAGGTTGAGGCCATTGAAATTTGTTCCGTTTCAGCGAACCGGCGCAGCTCTATCTCAAGATGCGTCGGCAGCGGCCCTGGAGCAATGAGTGAAAGGTCAGCCTGAATAATCAGACGCTCTTGAGTTTGCGGCAAACATTTTTCAATCTGACTTGAGGCTTCATCCAAATTATTTTCTAACACCAGTTCAAACCAGCTGGTTCGAACCTGCCCGGCGGTCAGGCCGATGAGGTGAGCAAACGCTTCGTGAGTTGAAATGCGCGAGTTGACGACCTCGTCGGCAAAAGGGTAGGTCTGGCGAAAAAGAGCCGACAGGCTGTAGCCCTGAAAATGCCTCGATGTTGCCAAAAGTTCTCTGGCCGACTCTTCGCCGAGCGACTGCAACCAGTATGACGCCAAGCTCTTGAATCTATCGGCCGGCGACAGCTCGAGCCAGGCATCGCTTTCAGCGCCCAACATCCAACGACCATCTGATGCCGCAAGCAGCTTGGTGTGGGCAGCCAATCGATAGATTTCTCTGGCAAAGTCGACCGACTGGCGCAGGTGTTGCGCAAGGCGCTTCAAGTCTGGCAAACCAACTCCGCGCTTTCCCACCTCGCGAACTAGGCGCTGATCAACATCAAAATGTAACTCGGTCAAAGCCTGCATGGTTTCAAAAGCTGCGACGCCAGCATCACGATTTGCAGTTTCGAGATTGTGATCCACTTGAATTTCGGTGTTCTCAAAGGTTTTGTCTTCGATAGGGCCAAATGCTAGGACGACCGTTTTTGCATTTTCTAGCACCCGGTAGTTTGGGGTCGAAGTCGGGGCGCTCTCGTCAGCAAAAATCAAAAACTGTTTCGCGAGGCTGCGGGCTGCGGCGGCGTCGACATCTTGAAAAGCGGCTCCTCGGCAAAGCGCGGCCAGAGCCAGTGCTTGGCTGCGAGGCAGGGCCGAAACGGCGTTCTTGACAGATTTTAGATCTGAAACAGCGTCGGCAAAATCTAAAAAGTCTCTAAAGTTAGCGCTCGAAATTTGTCGAGCCGACAACAGCTGGGTTAACTCAGAGTCGCTTTTTTTGCGCAGCGCGGTGGCGAGCTTAATCGCTTCAGTCATTTAATTGCCCCCAAACACGAGCTATTCGCTCTGTCTGTTTTGAAGAACTTTGATGCGAATCGTGACTATCATCAATGCGATCATCAGCAACATTCCGGTGGCCATGCCAATGATTGCAATTATCGGAAAAACAAAAAGTAGGAATGTCCAGGCAAAGGCTGCACTCGCAATGGCAATCAAAATGCTAAGGATTGCCGCGCCGATAACGCCCACAATCATTCCCGTCAAGACCCGCTGAATTCGGTTTGGTTCAAAGGTTTCCGGGTCGGTTTCGTTTTTTGCCATCCTTTAAGACTACCCTCGATAAACAAACTGTTCGCTACTTAAAGTTTCGGTTAGGTAAAATAATGGTTGGCCCTAACGAAAGAGGTAGTCATGCCCACCGGCAAAGTGAAATTTTTTGACGAAGAAAAAGGATTCGGCTTCATCGCGACTGACGATGGCGGCGAAGTTTTTTTGCACGCCAGCGCTTTGCCCGCCGGCACGACCGCTGTAAAACCTGGCACAAGACTTGAGTTTGGCATTGCCGACGGAAAAAAAGGTGCCCAGGCGCTGTCCGTAAGAATTCTTGAAGTGCCTCCTAGCCTTTCTAAAATGTCACGCAAACCGGCCGATGAGATGGCCGTAATCGTTGAAGATTTGATTCGCCTGCTAGACAACCTCGGCACTGGATTAAAGCGCGGAAAATACCCTGAAGGCTCAAGCACCAGCAAGGTTGCCTCACTACTTCGCAAGGTTGCCGATGAACTCGACGCTTGAGTCGGCTGATTTCGCCGTTCGCGAGATTGCCCGAAAAGCTGCGGTTGAAACAGCTGGCCCCGACGCTGTTGGTGTTTTTGTCGAAAGTGTTGTCGAAGCCGACGGGCTCACAACCTATTCGTTTGAGAGCAAGCTAAAAGGTTACCCAGACTGGTTCTGGGCTGTGGTTGTGTTTTCTTCTGAAGGGCAAGCCCCTACGATCTCAGAAGTGGTTTTGGTTCCTACCGGACTGTCACTGCAGGCACCAGCTTGGGTGCCCTGGAGCGAACGTTTGGCTGACTATCAGGCACTTCAGGCTGAGCTAGAAGCAGCAGCAGAAGCCGCCGAAGCTGAGGCGGCCGAATCGGCTGAGGCCGCGAGCGACGAGGTTGACGATGACAACTTCGTTGACTTTGACGAAGACGACTTAGCGCTTTCGGCTGACGTGGATGAATCCAAAGATTCCAAGCGCGAAACCAACGGCACAGGTCGCAAGCTGCCAGGTTTCAACCTGTTGAGCTTGTTGCGCGGAAAAAAGAAGAAATAAGCCTGCGAGAGCCCAAAGAACTGTTCCTACTGCCAGAGCAAGTTTGGCGTTGGTTGCAACCGGCGCGGGGTCTGGTTTGCGCTGCGAGTCTTTGACATAAAAGCGCATCATGTGCCTTAGCTTAGTTCGCTAACCACATAGTCGATGGCTGCGGTGAGCTGCTGCACTTCGCTCAACTCGGTCGCCGTAAACGTCGCCACTCTCAACTGGTTGCGGCCGAGTTTGCGATATGGTTCGACATCAACTACACCGTTTTTGCGAAGCACCTTTGCAACCTCAGACGCGTCAACTTTTTCGTCGAAGTCGATTGTGACTACCACCTGCGAGCGATGGGTTGACTCGGCAACAAAAGGTGTTGCAAAGTCACTGGCTTCGGCCCAGTCGTAAAGATGATTCGAAGCGGCTTTGGTGCGCGCATCAGCCCAGGTGAGTCCGCCGTTTGCGTTCATCCAATCGATTTGTTCTGCGAGTAAAAACAGAGTGGCGACGGCTGGTGTATTCAGGGTTTGGTTGAGACGTGAGTTGTCAATTGCAAGTTTTAGGCTCAAAAATTCTGGGATGTAGCGCTCGCTCGCCGCGATGCGTTCGGTGCGCTCGATAGCTGCGGGTGACATTAGTGAGAACCAAAGACCACCGTCAGAAGCAAAGTTTTTTTGAGGTGCAAAGTAATAGACGTCGGTTTCGAGTGGATCAAAGTCGATACCCCCGGCTGCCGAGGTGGCGTCGGTCAACATTAGCGAGCCGGCATCAGCGCCGGCAACTCGCTTGACCGGGGTTACGACGCCGGTTGAAGTTTCGTTTTGAGGGTAGGCGTAACTTGAGACGCCTGCCTCGGCGACCAGCTCGAGTCGAGAACCGGGAGCACCGTTGATGACAGTAGGTGCTGTCAACCAGGGTGCTTTTAGCGCGCTGGCAAACTTTGAACCAAACTCTCCGTGCACTAGTGCTTGAGATTTTCCTTCTGCGAGTGAATGCGTGGCAACATCCCAGAAAGCTGTTGAGCCGCCGTTTCCGAGAACAATTTCGTAGCCCTGAGGGTTGTGAAAAAGTTCAATCAGCCCGTCTTGAACACGTTTTACAAGGTTCTTGACCGGGGCCTGACGGTGTGAGGTTCCCATGAGTCGAGCGCCTGCTGAGGCAAATGCAGTGATTTGCTCGTGGCGAAGTCTTGAGGGACCACATCCAAAACGTCCGTCGATTGGCAAAAGTTCGGCAGGAATCTGAATGTCTGGCATACCTAGAAGTTTACCGAGCCTGTGCGCCTTGATTGCCTTGGTCGGACATAATTAGGCACAGAGAGATTTGGAGGGCAGCTGTGTCAGATTTGATTGATACCACCGAAATGTACCTTCGAACGATTCTCGAACTCGAAGAAGAAGGTCAGGTGCCTTTGCGCGCCCGCATCTCGGAGCGTCTCGAACAATCTGGCCCTACGGTTTCTCAGACTGTTGGGCGAATGGAACGCGATGGCCTAGTTATTGTGTCTGACGATCGTCACCTTGAGCTGACTGCCAAAGGGCGCGCGCTGGCTGTTCAGGTGATGCGAAAGCATCGCTTGGTCGAGCGGCTGTTGGCTGACATTATCGGTTTAGAGTGGGAGCTGGTTCATGACGAGGCCTGCCGCTGGGAGCACGTTGTAAGCGAGCAGGTTGAGCGAAAAATCATCAACCTAATTTCTTCGCCCGATGTTTCTCCTTATGGAAACCCGATTCCGGGACTGGAGGAGTTTGGTTTAACCGTGAACCCGCCATTCAATGAGGGTGTCGTTTCGATTGCGACTTTGTCGGGGCTCGGTTTGAGCCCTGCTGAACTGGCTGCTAAAGAGTTCATTTTGCGCCGCATCGGCGAACCTTTGCAGGTTGACCCTGAGTTGCTTTTGCAACTAAAGTCGCTTGGACTGCTTCCGGGGGCAAAGATTTCAGTTGAAATGAGAAGGCAAGTGGTTTTTGTGTCGCAAACCGGAAACCCTGAAGGCATCGAGTTGGATGTTGACTTTGCACACCACCTGTTTGTCGAAAAATAGCGCACCGATTTGCTGATTTTCGGCTTAAGCAAGCCTTCAAAGGTGACTTATGCTCGAACCCTTGGTAAACTTCAAGGGTTGCTAAATGTAAACCCATTTAGCAATCGAACTCGATGATTTCTTTGACCTGCTGTCGAGTTTTTAGAACGGTTAGTTTCGTTGCAGGGCCGCATTGCGGTGAAATTGGAGGTTTTTCGCTTGAAACAAAAAGGCAGTGGGCGCCACCGCGCCGCCGTTCAGGTTAACGCACTTGAGTCATTTGAGTTGCGCAGCCGACGCTCGGTGCGTGAAGCCGAAAGCAAGCGCTTCGTTAGGCACCAGCAAAAACTAGCCAAAAAAGCTGACCGCGCCCTAAGAAAAGCCGCCAGATTCGATGTAACCGTAGAAGCCGGTGTTCCAGCGCGAACTACCCAATTTTTGATTCGAAACCCACTTCGCCGCAAGCGATTGATCGATAATCGCGGCGTTCGCATCTTCACCATTTTCTCGACTGCAGCCGGGCTCGTTGCGACAGCATCGCTGCCGGCTTATGCGATGGACCCAGCCGTCGCCGCGATGTCTAAGTTTGCCGTCAATAACGACAACGAGTTGGCCACCATCACTCAGCAGCTCTTGAGCATTTCAGGAGAAAGCACGGCCGATTTTAGCCGCGGCAAGTTTTCGGTGAAGGTTGCTCAAAGTTTGATTCAGCAATACAACTTGGGTCACTACCGGTTATACAACGGCCCGACCGCCGCCGACTACGTCGCTAATCCACCGTTTAGCAAAATCAGTGGTGCGTCGGTTATGAAAGTCGCTGCTAAATATGTGGGCACACCTTACGTTTTTGGTGGCGAGAATCCATCGGGCTTTGACTGCTCGGGTCTTGTGAGGTTTGTTTATGCTCAGTTCGGGCTCGACCTCTCTCACACTGTTCGAGGCCAAGCCGTCGCAGGCATCGTGGTGCGCCGAGCTGACGCTTTGCCCGGAGACCTCGTGATTTTGAATGATTACAGTCACGACGGAATCTATGCTGGCAACGGAAACTTCTATCACGCTCCGCGAGCGGGCGACACAGTGAAACTGGCTCCGATTTTTACGCCCGATGTTTTCTTCTTGCGCCTAAAGCCGGGCAAATAAATACCTTCTCTAAATCTCAACCTTTTCGTTACTTTTTGTTCAGTGTCGCAAACAGACTTTTTCATAGTTGCCCAATAACCTGTTGGCAATCAGTCTTTGAAGTGGGCAAAGGAGTTGAAATGCAGTTGAATCATGTGCAATCCAGGCACGTTTATCAGTTACGTCATTTTCAACAACAATGTCAACTAGCAGTCAACTAATCACGCCGTCATGTTTGACGGCGTTTTTTGTTTCTGTTCAAGATTGCTAAACCGAGAATCCCAGAAGCCGTCTGGGTCATTTCGAAAGGATCAGTTTTGCGCACACTAGTTTTGAACGCAGGTTATGAACCACTTGCCGTGGTTTCATTTAAGCGTGCTTTGATCTTGGTTCTAAACAATAAGGCCAAAGTGCTGCAGGGTGCTCCGAAATACCGAGTGCGAAGTGCCACAGCCGAATTCGAGTGCCCATCGGTAATCTTGCTTTCGAGATATGTGCGCATTCCGGGCAGTCGTGTGGTTCCAGTTTCGAGGCGAGGCGTGTTGCGTCGCGACGGCTATCGTTGCGCCTATTGCGCCAGGTCGGCAGACACCATCGACCACGTTCAACCTAAGTCGCGCGGTGGCCGCGACACCTGGGAGAATCTCGTTGCCTGTTGCCTCAACTGCAACAACAAAAAAGGCGACCGCACTCTGGGCGAAATCGGTTGGAAACTGACTTTTAATCCGCGGATGCCCTCCGGCGTAGCCTGGAGCGTCAGGGGCGCTGAGCGACTCGAACCTGAGTGGCAAGAGTTTCTAGCGCGGCCACTCGCTGCCTAGGTCGAGGCCTTGTTGCTAAGCTCGGGCTGGTGCCTTCAAAGGCTTAGAAACAGGAGAAATCAATGGTTTACTGCAGTGCGTGTGGCAATCAGCTGAGCTCGCAGTCGGCGTTTTGCGCTAACTGTGGTCAGTCAAACCTAGCTAACCCGACCTTTGCGGTTGAGATCAAGTCTCGCGTCACAGCCGGCATCCTCGCAATTTTGGTGGGAGGCTTTGGCGTTCACAAGTTCTATTTGGGCAAAATCGGCACCGGCCTGCTTTATTTCTTTTTCTGCTGGTCAGGCGTGCCTGCGGTCTTTGGCCTGATCGAGGGCATTATCTATCTGACCCAGACTGACCAGGCGTTTGCAAAAGCTCAGGGCGTGAGGGCGGTTTAGTGGCCCCGATAGGAATCGAACCTACGACACAAGGTTTAGGAAACCTCTGCTCTATCCACTGAGCTACGGAGCCAACGGAACCGGCGGCTAAAAACCCGCGCGAAACCTCAAGCAAGACTACCAAAACCAAGCACCTGCGATGAATCCGGGCGCGATGTGCGAGCGAGCAGCATCCTATTGATATAAGATGTAAGCGTTTGCAATGGAGCGAGGTTAATTGTGGGATTGAAGTTAGTCGACAAGTGGATTTGGGACAGCTGGTTCGTTTTTGACGGCACCCACTACCACGCCTACTATTTGAGCGCCAGCCGTGCTCTCGGCGACCCGCACCGACGCCACCGTCACCCGATTGTTGGGCACGCAATCTCGACCAATCTAACGAATTGGACAGTCGTTGTTGACGCGCTCATCGTTAGCGAGTCACCAGCTTTCGATAGCTACACAACCTGGACCGGCTCGGTAGTCAAAGGTGACGATGGCCTGTGGTGGATGTACTACACCGGCACCAGCCGCGAAGACGGCGGTGACATTCAAACCATTGGCGCCGCAACCTCAAGCGACCTTTACACCTGGACCAAACTGGGCACCGAAGCACTCGTAAAAGCTGATGAGCGCTGGTATGAAAAGCTAGGTCAGAGCAGCTGGCCCGACGAAGCTTGGCGTGACCCTTGGGTTTTCAAAGCCGAAGCGGGGCGCCTAATCGGTGGCGCAAAATACAATCAGGATGCCGGAATCGCCGAACTGGCCAACTCGCAGGCGCTGTGGCACATGCTGATTACTGCTCGTTCAAACGAAGGTCCGGTGGCTTCTCGAGGAGTAATGGGGCACGCAATTTCTGTCGATCAGCGCAGTTGGAAGGTGTTGCCTCCTTTGGGCGCAGTGACCAAAGATTTCGGTCAGCTTGAGGTTTTTCAGTTTGAAATCGTCGACGGTGTTCCCACCGTTTTGTTCTGTTGCGGTTGGCGTGAAATCTCGCCAGAGCGCCAGGCGTCGTTTGGCAAACGTGACGCTTCATACTCGTTTTCGGTCGACCAAGACCTCACTGCAATCGATTACAGTCGGGCCAAAGGTTTCGAGCACGCACTCTTTTATGCTGGGCGCTTAATCGAGGGGCCAGACGGCTGGGTCTTGATTGGTTTCTTAAACAACGCCGGCCCAAATGGTGAATTTGTTGGCGAACTGAGCGACCCGGTTGCTGTCACGTCGACCATCGAACACGGCTTAGTGCCTAAAGGCTAGTCAACAGGCAAAAAGTTACTCTTGAAGGGTGACAGAAAACTCCCACGCTTCGACTAGCCTGCAAGCCGCTTGGCAAGGTTGGCACGACGAGATTCGTGCTCTCGGTGTCACAAACCCGCTATTGAATTTCGAGCTCAACACTCAGACTCAAATTGACTTGGGCAGAGCCCACCCGAGCGGCATTTCGCAACTTATCGGTTCGGGCAGTGCAGTGCTGTCTAACCTGGTGCGCGAGCCTTTGAGTCTTTCTCGAGCGCTAAACACTTCTCGCCGCATTCACGCCAAGGGTAACGAGTTGCTCGAGAACTTTGGGCTAAACAGTCTTTTTCTGGCCGCCGGGCTTGCAAATCTTGAGGCTGACGGATTCGATCTAAACCTGCCGATTCTGTTGTGGCCGGTTCGACTGGTCGCCAACGGCGACGACTTTGACTTGCAACTGGCCGGACCCGCGATTGCCAACCCATACCTGATAAAGCATTTCGAGATTTGCTATGGGGTGCAGTTGAGCGCAAACACAATAGCCCGCAAAGCCGAGTCTGCGAGTGAGCTTCTTCCCATCGCAGTTTTTGACCACCTGAATCAGGCCCTCGACGAGGCAGGCAAACCAGAGCTCAGCAACTTGCTCGTGGTCGGCAATTTTGTTCTCGAGCCTGGTGTCTTGCTCGAGGATTTTGCCCGAGTTAACACCCCGCTGATGAATAGGTTGGCAGGGCAGTCAGAAACTTCAACTTTGCCTCGACGTGAAATCGGAGCCGAACCGCTACTGGTGGCTGATGCCGATGCTACTCAAAAGGGCTTGGTTGCTCGCGCCCTCTCGGGCCACAGCTTTGTCGTTGATGCTTTGCCGGGATGCGGGGCTGCTCAGCTTGTCGCCAACGTGATCGCAGCTCTTTCGGCCGATGGTCGCAGGGTTTTGGTTTTAGCTCCTAACCAGCAGGCGCTGGGCGAGGTTTCGGAGCAATTCGCCGGCTTGGGGTTGGCGGGTCTGGGTCTGCGCTCGCGCAACGCCTGGGCCGATGCAATTGCCGCAATTTCGCGGCACGAAAAAGCTCAGCCCGATGACTATTTGACTGCGCTGATAAATCGTGTTTCGGGCCAAGCCGCAAGCACCGAGTATTTCAAAAACTTGAACCGCAAAGACCCCCTCGTTGGAGTTTCGGTCGCCGAAGCTTTCCAACAGCTCGCAAGATTGACCGGTTTTTCAAGATCGCCCGAAAACGTTGCGAGAATCGACGGCCTGTCACTACCTGGTCTGAGCAATCGGGCTCGTGCGCTTGAGTTATTGCAGCGGGCTCACGAGCTGGGTGAGTTTGATTTTGGTCCGCAAGACACTGCCTGGTATCAAGCTCGTTTTGAGTCACCGGCTCAGGTTGAAGAGGCCCTAAGCATGGCGGTTCGCCTGCGCGACGAGGTGTATCCGCAGCTTGCCGAAAAACTCACTTCGTTTATCACCGGGGCCAACCTGCGTTCAGCAAATTCGGTAGCCGAGTGGGGAAAATATCTAGAACTTTTTGTTGGGCTTCGCCAGACGCTCGACACCTTCGTTCCCGACGTTTTTGACCGTTCGCTCAGGGAACTAATCGAAGCAACTTCATCAAAGCAGCCTCGGGGAGCAATGTCTGGAGGCACCCGTCGCCGCCTTAAGAAGTTAGCCAAAGAGTATGTTCGCCCAGGCATTCCGGTGAGCGATTTGAACCGAGCGTTGAGCGACGCAGAACAGCAAAACGAACTTTGGCAGGCCTTTGCCGTTTCGCCGACGCCACCTCAGGTGCCCGCGGGCATTCAGGAGGCCGAGCAAACTTATCGCAGCTTGGTTCGAGACCTTAATCTGATTCAGCAACACCTTGATCCAGACTCTGGCGAGGCGGAGCTTGTTGACCTGCCGCTACTCGAACTTCAGGCCAAGCTGATTTCGCTGGCCGAAAAATCTGCAGCCTTAGAAAATCTTGGTGAACGTGCCGGCGTCATGGCTGAGCTAAGAGAATGCGGATTAGGCGCGCTCTGCAGAGAGCTGAGCCGTTTGCACTGCAATCGCGAGCAACTCGCTTCAGAACTTGATTTAGCTTGGTGGCAGTCTTGCCTTGAGTACCTTTTGGCTGGTTCGGCGGCTTCGATTGCAATCGACTCAAAGACCTTGGATGACCTCGAGGACACATACTCGTTAGCGGGCGAACAGGTGGTGAGTGCTGCCGCCGCAAAGTTGCGCTCTGATTTGGCGCTTGAATGGAAAACCGCGCTTGTAAACCAGGTCGGTGAAGCAAACCAACTCAAAACGCTTTTGAGAACCGGTTCAGCAACAATCTCTGAGCTTCTTGAAAGCGCGCCAAACCTGTTTTGGGCACTTACTAAAACAGTCATGATGTCGCCCTATGAGGTAGCCGAATTGTTACCCAAGGGCACTTTTGGGGCAGAGTATTTCGACACCGTTCTTTTGCTTGATTGCGCGGGTTCCACCATTGCCGAAAACCTCGCAGGCCTGGTTAGGGCTAAACAGGTGATTGGCTTTGGCGACGACGCGATTGAGTCTGCTGACGGCTTTGAAGTCGAAGCTCGAATCGACCCGATTGGGCGCGATGAAGCGATTGATTCGGCGTTCGCGGTGTTGCGCAAAACTTTTGATGTTGAGGTCTTGCGTCGCAGTTATCGCGCCGGAGGCCAAGCGCTAGGTGCCTTGGTAAACCGCGAGTTTTATCAGAACCGCATAATTTTTGAGCCGACCGCCGACGAATTCTTGGGTCGCCAAAAAATTACCCTTGAACTTATCAGCGAGGAAAATCGGGCTGACGTAAACGCCAGTGTCGAGAGCCTCGACGGTGAAGTAGCGAGAGCTGCAGAACTGGTTTTCAACCATGCCCTTTGGCACCCTCAGCAGTCCTTGCTGCTCGCCACGCCTTCGGTGAAACACGCAAATCGTTTGAGTCATGCAATTCGCGATGGCCTGCGAGCTCGGCCGCAACTTCAAGAGTTTTTCGAATCTCACGGTCGCGAAAAATTTGAAGTCCTAACGCTCAGCGAAGTTCATCGCCGATCTTGCGACCGAGTAATTTTCTCAGTCGGTTTCGGTCGAAACCAACACGGCGAAGTGCCCGGTGACTTTGGTCAATTGAGTGAAACCGGGGGTCGCCGCGCTTTAGCAAATCTGTTGATTAGCGCCCGCCACCAAGTCACAGCCGTCAGCTGTTTTGCGGCTGCAGACCTGCCAAAGAGTTCGCTAACCGGCGGCGCGCATTTGCTCAGTGACCTGCTGAACCCTATCGAAAACAAGATCAGCGGCGACCTTGACAGTGACGCGCTGCTAACCGACCTGTCGTTGCGCATCAAAAAGCTTGGCATCAGAACAGAGTTCAACTTTGGCGGCAGGCTGCCTCTGGTCGCGGGTTTTGCTAAGACCGCGGTGGCAATTTTGCCTGACACAGCCGTCGACCCAAGCGACTTTAGCCACTCACTGCGCCTTCGCCCGCAACTGCTAAAAAAGATGGGATGGCAGGTGATGCGTGTTAGCAGTTTTGAATTATTTGCTGACCCTCAGGCCGTTGCCTATCGGGTTGCAGCGGTTTTGGGTGTCAATGTTCGCGAAAAGCCGATTTCACTTTTTGACGAATCAGATCGTTCGTTTGAAGACACCGATATGGCTTGGGGCGAAACCGCTCAGAGTAACGACAGCAGGCTGCGCGAAGACAAACCTCCGCACTGGGGATGAGCCAAGTCGCCTTGACCGGCTCCTGGCGGCTTAGTGAATCGCTGGCTTAGCTCTCGGTTGACGAAGCTTTAGTGGTGCCCGATTTTGAACCCGAGCCCGACCCTGAGTCATTTCGATAGAACCCTGAGCCCTTAAAGCTAACGCCAACTTGACCGTAAACCTTAACTAGCGGCCCACCGCAAGCATCGCATTTCTCGAGAGCCGCATCGGCGAGGGCTTGCTGAACGTCAAAAGTGTTTTCGCAGGCTTTGCATTTATAAGAATAGGTGGGCACGTCTCTAATCTTAACCGCAGAGACTTCTGAGCACTAACCGTTGACCGGCAGCTTGTGTGTCGGCGTCACAACAAAGTCGACGCGGCGGTCGTGCGGCTCGACCGGCAACGACTCAAGAACCTCATGCTCATAAACCACACCCACCAACGTGGCGCTTGTGTCTGAGAGAGCGCGGTCGTAATAACCTTTGCCTTTGCCAAGACGATTGCCCTGCAGATCAACTGCGAGAGCCGGAACAACTATTAGGTCAACCGGTTCGAGCGGTGCTGGAGGCCCGTGAGGTTCGGCAAAACCAAAAATGGACGTCTGGGTTGTGTGCCCGTCGAACTCAACCCAGTGCAGGGTTGCGTCGGGGTTGGCCACCGGTAACAGAACGGTGAGCCGGGCATCCAAGCACCAGGTGATGAAATCACCAACGTCGGGTTCGCCGCCGAACGGCAGGTAGCAAGCGACTCTGGCTGCTTTCAAATCGGTTGCCAGATCTTTGAGGTTGCGGGCGAGAGCTGCTCGCAACTTCGCTCTTTCTTCTGGATGAGAGGCTAAATGAACATCAAACTGCGAACGCCAGAGTTTGAGACTTTTGCGCAGTTGCAGTTTGCGGCCTGCAATGTCGTCAACGTTCATGGCACTAATCTTGCCATTGTGGGTTCAACAATTCGGCTAACCAGCGGCGACGTCTCGCTGAGAATCGTCAGAATGCGCGACGCCAAAACTTTAGAAATGTTGGTCTTAGGCAACCGCGAATGGCTGCGCCCCTGGGAGGCCACCAACCCTGAAGCTCCGGTTAGCTTTGATTTTCGCGGCATGGTTAGAAGCTTGTTGAGACAGCATGACCAACAGATCGGTGTGCCCTTTGTGGTCGAATTGGACGGTCGAATCGTCGGTCAGGTGAACGTTGCAAACATCCTCTATGGTGCAGTTTCGAGTGCTGTCATCGGATATTGGGTGATTCCCGAGGTTGCTGGGCAAGGCGTCACGCCCAACGCGGTTGCGCTGACGACCGACTATCTCATGAGCACTTTGGGGCTGCATCGAGTCGAAATCAACATCGTTCCCGAAAACACCAAGAGCCTGCGCGTGGTCGAAAAGCTCGGGTTTCGCTATGAGGGTTTGAAGCAAAAATACATTCACATAAATGGGTCTTGGCGTGACCACTATGTTTTTGCTTTAACGCAAGAAGACCTCCGGTTAAGTGTTTTGGAGCGTTGGCAGCACGGCCAGGTGCCACAGCTTGAATATCCTTGGCAGACACGAAGCTAACCTGCCAGACGCAACTGGGTTCGTCTCATATCTTTGAGTTATGAACTTTTCGGGAATCGGCGGAATCACCATCGCAGTGGTTGCCGTTCTCTGGATTTTTATTTTTATACCTTCTTGGTTTAACTCTTCAGCCGAACGTCGCGAAGAATCCAGCGTCTCGAAAGTCGCTAAAAAAGCTGTTCGAGATGCCCGAATGCCGATCTTGAATGCACCAAAAACCAAAGCCGGTTCGTTGAGCGACCAGATTCACCGGGCTCACAACCTGAAACGTTTCTTTGTGATCATGGCTTGGATGTTCGGTTTCTCGGCAGGCGCGCTCGGTTTTATGGTGCAGGAGTTCGGTTTTCTGTTGCCGATCTCAATCGTTGCCGGGTTGATAGCCGCCGTCGGCCTGCGTGCTTCTGTCATGGCTGCTGCTGCTGAGAAGCGTCTGTTGGTCGGGTCGATTCGTTCGCGCAGTGCTTCGGCCTCACTCGCCTACTCTGCTAACGCCAAGGCGCAGATCGCGGCAAAAGCTCGGGCGCTCGCAAGCGCACGGGCCCTTAGCGAGGCCTCAGCTCAGGTTCGTGCGCGCGAGGAGCAACGCGCGGCCGAAATCGCGGCCCGTTCCTTCACCGTTAAACCGATTCCGGCTCCAACATATTTTGGCCAACTCGGATCTCTAGAAACGCCGGAGTTGGCCAGCGTGGTTGAGCTGCCCAGCCGCTTCGAGGTTGCAAAACCTCAACCCGTCGACGGCGAAACGATTATTGAAATCATGCGTCGCCGTCGAGTTAATGGTTTGTAACATTCACTTCAGCTTGAGTGGTTTTGAGTCTTAGTTCGCTACAGTTGAAACGCACGGGCCGACTATTTTTTCGAAAGTGAAACCACCATGGCAATATTTGACCGAATCAAGGGAATCTTTAATCGCAACGCACCAGATGTTGCAAAAGTTGCCACCACGTTGGCTAAGGATGTCGCCGTCGAAGCCAAGGCTGCTTATGAAGACGTCAAAGCAGACGTAGCTGCCAAAGTTGAGGCGGCTGAAAAGAAGGCTGCCGCTGCAGCTAAGGCGGCAGAAAAGAAAGTCGCTGAAGTTGCCAAGACTGCAGAAAAGACTGTCACAGCAGCAACCAAGACTGCCGAAAAAACCGTTACCGCTGCGACTCGCACCGCAAGCAAAGCAACTCAGTCTGCAGCTAAGACCGCTGCCGCAAAAGTTGCCAAGGCTACGGTGGCGAAGCCTGCTGCGAAAGCTCCGGCAAAAGCCGCTGCAAAGCCGGTTGCGAAGCCGGCCGCGAAGCCAGCTGCTAAGGCTCCTGCTAAAGCCGCTGCGAAGCCGGCAGCTAAAACTCCAGCTAAAGCCGCTGCAAAACCAGCGGCGAAGCCAGCTGCTAAAACTCCAGCTAAAGCCGCTCCAAAGCCAGCGGCTAAACCGGCCGCGAAGCCAGCTGCTAAAGCCCCTGCTAAAGCCGCTGCAAAGCCGGCCGCTAAGAAGCCTGCAGCGGGCAAATAATTTCGACCAAAAAAAGTCGGTGACCACGCGGTCACCGACTTTTTTTATGTCTGGGGTCACTAGCTCTTGCCAACCGACCATTCCGCCGCTGCTTTGAGCGTTGGGTGTTGAAACTTGAAACCCGTCGAAACCAAACGATCTGCAGACATCTTTTGACTGCAGAGCAACAACTCGTCGGCCCCTTCGCCGAATGCCAGACGCAGAGCAAAAGCCGGCACCGGCAAAATTGTTGGCCGGTGAAGCGCTTTGCCAAGCGCATGAACTAACTCGGCGCAGGTCGCCGGCTCAGGCGCGGTGAGGTTGTAGGCGCCGGAGGCATCCGGGTGGTTTATGAGGTGGATGATGGCTGCGGCCTCATCGGGCAAACTGATAAACGCCCACCACTGTTTTCCCGAGCCGAGTGGCCCGCCAACGCCGAGGCGAACCAGGGGCAGCAACCGCCCGAGTGCCCCAAGCTTGCGCGACATCACCATAGTCGTGCGCGCTAAAACGACACGGGTCTTGCTCGTGGCCAACATCGCCTCGGCCTCCCACTTGCTCGCAAGCTCGGCCAAGAAGCCGCCGCCGACCGGTGAACTCTCAGTCAGCCATTCGTTTCCGGCGTCGCCATAGATTCCCGAGGCCGACCCGCTAACCAAAACTTTTGGTGGGTTCTTGGCAGCTAAAATCGCCGAAACCAAGAGTTTCGTGGTTTCAACTCGCGATGAGATCAACTCTTTTTTATAGCTGCGTGTCCACGGTAGTTTGCCGGTGGTTGCTCCAGCTAGGTTGACGACCGCATCGATAGAGTCCATGACCTCAGGATCAATCACTTGGCGGGTCGGGTCGTAGCTAACCTCACTGGCGTTGCGCGGGGGTCGGCGCACCAAACTGATAGCTTCGTGACCTTGGGCAACCAGTTGGTGGCGCAGTTCGGTGCCCACCAGGCCGCTGGCACCAGAGATTAGTACTCGCATGACGGCCTAAAAGTTGTCTGGGTCTGGGCCGTTGCGTTCGCCGGTTTCGAGCTCGGCAATCGCAGCCATGTCTTCGGCGTCGAGGCTAAAGTCAAAGACATCGATGTTTTCGGCCATGCGTTCGGCATGAATTGTTTTCGGAATCACCAGGTTGCCAAGTTCGATGTGCCAGCGAATCGCAACTTGCGTCGCGGTCTTGTGATGTTTACGACCGATGTCGCCGAGGGCACCGTCAATCGACAGGGTGCCCCGCGCAATCGGAGCCCAGGCTTCGGTAATGATGCCGTGTTTGGCGTGGAACTCACGGGCTGTCGCCTGCTGAAAAGTTGGGTTCAGCTCAATCTGGTTGAGTGCCGGAATCGTACCTGCTGTGCGACCGTCCTTGGCCGCCGCAAAGAGTTCATCGAGGTGCCAGGTGTGAAAGTTTGAAACGCCGATGCCACGCACTTTGCCAGATTCAAGAGCTTTTTCAAACGCCGCCCAAGTCTCAACAAACTTTCCGAGAGCTGGCGACGGCCAGTGAATCAACAGCATATCGATATAGTCAAACTGCAGTTTGGCGAGAGCCTCATCAATCGCTACGAGGGTACTGTCGTATCCCTGGCGGTCGTTCCAAACCTTGGTCGTCACGAAGATCTCTTCGCGAGCCACACCGCTGTTTCGAATTCCCGCGCCAACCTCGGCTTCGTTGCCATAGATAGCAGCGGTGTCGATGCGGCGGTATCCCCGCTCGATCGCATCTTCAACGACTTTGACGGCAACGTCCTGTTGCACTTTGAAAACACCGAGGCCAAGCTGCGGCATTAGTTGTCCGCTGTTAAGTTTGATCACGGGGTTGTCGGCTGGTGTGAAAGTCATGCTAGCTCCTTGAGGGGTCCATAAAGTGGGTTCCATTGCAAAATAACACGCTCACCGATAAAACCCGCAATGTCAAACGGATCGTTATCGAGCAGGGCTGACAGTTCGGTAGCCGAATCGGCTCTAAACAGCAGCAGGGCGCCAGAGTAATCAACGAATGGCCCACTCGAAATCAAAGTGCCAGCTTCAAACTGGGCGGCTGTCCATTCGCGGTGAATTGGGCGCACTTCAGCTAGGGCCTCGGCTGAAGCCGCGTAGTGATAGGTGACTGCAAAAATACTCATTGTTTTGCTTTCTCGGTTTTTTGAGGGCTGGGAAGCTGGGGAATAATCGCTATCGTTGCCCATGCCACAGCCATGGTTGCAAACGCGAATCCAACGGCCACAAACATCGAGGCCGGTGCGGTGAAAGCGTCAATTGCAATTCCGGTGATTGCCGCCGCCGCAGAGTAACCAATCATTTGGCCGGTACTTACCCAACCAAAAGCTTCAGCGGTTTCATCGTTCCGAAGCGAAAACGAAATAACGGCGGCCAACATTCCCAAGAAGGGGGCGACTCCCAATCCTGCGATGATTAGGCAGGCTCCGAGCCATACCGGATTTGTCGGGGCAACGAATGTTAGAGCAAAACCCAGGGTCAAAATCGCCGCATAAATGGCAAATGAGCTTTTAGTCTGTCGAATCTGGCTGAAGCCAAAACCGCCAATAATCGAACCGACTGAGAACATCGAAATCACGAGGCCGGCAAGAGCTCGATCATGGGTGAAAATGCCTACTACGCCGACTTCGACTCCGGCAAAAGAGCCCACGAGCAAGAAACCCATTGTGACGCTGGCCAGCACGATTGGGCGCTTCAGCACCTTGCCCAGTCGACCCGTGGGTTTATCGAAATTGGTTTGCGTGACCTCCGGGTTACTCAAGAACCAAATCACTCCTCCGACCAAGACCACCGCAATAACGATTAGTGCAATTTCTGGAGCGAATTGAGCCGCCACCAGGGTTGCGATTATCGGACCAAAAATCCAAATCACTTCTTGCAGGGTGGCGTCTAACCCGAAAAGCAGCGAATGTTTTTCTTCGGCAATAAGCGTTGGATAAGTGCTTCTGGCTGCCGCCTGCACTGGTGGCGAAAGAAACCCGGCTAGGAGCGCCAAACCGATTAGCGCAATTGGGTCTAGATGAACAAACGCGATGGTTACGATGGCTGCGCCCGATGTTATTGCGCAGAGCAGCATCACTTTGCGAATGCCCAAGTAGCCCAGAGATCTGCCTAGAAGTGGGCCCGAGATTCCCACGCCGACAGTTTCAGCGCCAAGCACCAATCCGGCGAGTGCATAACTGTGGTAGCTGTGTTGAATCTGAATTACAAAGGCGATGCTGATCATGCCGTAGGGAAAACGGGCTAGCAGCTGAGAAAACAAGACGCGGGCGACACCGGTGTGGCGCAATAAACGCCAGTAGTTTCTCAATTATCAGCTTTCAATCAGATCCAGCTTGGAATCCACATGTGTGCTTTCCAATACCAGTATGGCATCCAGCTGCCAATCGCGATCGGCAAGAAATAGACGCTGATTGCTGTGACGATGGTGATAAACATCAACAACGCGAATCTGGTTTGCGGTTGATGTTCTTTTGGTCTGCTGTGCAACCAAAGCCTCAATACATAGACCAACCCGATAAGCGTGAAGGGCAAGAAAATGATCGAATAAAACTGAAAGACCGTGCGGTTCAAATACATCAACCACGGCAGGTAACCCGCGCCAACGCCGAGGAGCAATAGGCCCGCGATGTTATCCCGCGTTGAGATGTAACGAACCAGAAGATAAAAAGCAGCGATGGCAGCAGGAAACCAAATGTATGGGTTGCCCAGAGGAATAATGCTCAAGACATTGCCGTCAGCCGTAGGGCAGTCCTTTTTCACGGTGTCGCAGTAGGTGTACCAAAACGCGGTTGGCCTAAGTT
>JBEGPW010000002.1:0-35657 GCA_041181225.1 Actinomycetota bacterium
TTCTCAGGAATTGAAGCAGCTTTGCGCTGAGATTCGTGAATTCTTGGTTACGCAGGTGGCCCGTTCCGGCGGGCATCTGGGTCCTAACCTTGGCGTGGTTGAGACCACCGTGGCGATTCACCGGGTTTTCAACTCTCCAAGAGATTCGATCGTGTTTGACACCGGACACCAGTCATACGTTCATAAAATGCTCACGGGTCGCTCTGATTTGCGCAGCCTGAGGCAGAAAGACGGTCTGGCCGGATACCCACAGCGCAGCGAGTCCGAGCACGACATTGTTGAAAGTTCGCACGCATCTTCTTCGCTGTCTTGGGCCGACGGCATCGCAAAAGCCTACAAACTAACCCATCAGGATGACCGCTGGGTGGTAGCTGTCGTTGGAGACGGCGCTCTCACCGGAGGCATGACCTGGGAGGCCCTCAACAACATAACTGACGACAACGATCGTCGACTGGTAATAGTGGTCAATGACAACGGGCGGTCATATGCTCCAACGATTGGCGGCCTAGCTCGCTACTTGAACGGCATTCGCACCGAGAAGCTTTACGCCAAGGCCTACCGGGTTAGCAAAAACTTCTTTGACCGATTCGGTCTTTTCGGCAGGCTGTTTTATTCAACGGCACGAGGCGCAGGCAAGGGTCTGCTCGGCACATTTGCTCCCAAGGGAATGTTTCCGAATCTTGACATCAAATACATCGGCCCAATCGATGGTCACGACCTAAATGCGCTTGAACAGGCGCTAACGCAAGCTAAAAAGTATGAAAACCCGGTTATTGTTCATGCCATCACCGAAAAGGGCAAGGGTTATAACCCTGCGCTGCTCAATGACGAAGACCAAATGCACGCCGTGGGCCAGATTGACCCAGAGACCGGCAAGAGCATCGAGGCGAGTGCTGGCGAGTCTTGGACTTCAGTTTTTAGTAAAGAAATTTTGGCCATCGCTGAGCGTCAAGCCAATGTTGTGGGAATAACTGGGGCGATGCTGATTCCGGTGGGTCTTCATCGTTTCGCCGAGAAGTTCCCAGATCGAGTCTTTGACGTCGGCATCGCCGAACAGCACGCCGTTACTTCGGCTGCCGGGATGGCCTTCGGAGGCCTGCACCCGATAGTTGCGGTGTATGCAACTTTTATCAACCGTGCCTTTGATCAAGTTCTGATGGATGTTGCGCTACACAAAGCGGGAGTAACGCTAGTTCTTGACCGTGCTGGCGTGACCGGCCCTGACGGCGCATCTCACCACGGAATGTGGGACCTCGCCCTATTGCAAATTGTTCCAGGCATCCGAATTGCCGCTCCTCGTGACGCTGTGCGCCTTCGTGAGGAGCTAAATGAAGCGGTAGCAATAGATGACGCGCCAACGGTATTGCGCTTCTCTAAGGGCACTGCGGCAAACGTTATAGACGCTATCAAGCGACTTCCTGATGGTGTCGACGTTTTACTCGAGTCACCGGCTAAGGATGTTCTGCTAGTCGCTGTCGGCCCTATGGCTTCGGTTGCCTTGCAGGTAGCAGAACTACTGAAAGCGCAGGGAATCGGCAGCACTGTGGTTGACCCAAGGTGGGTTATTCCGGTCGCAGAATCCGTCATCGATCTAGCAGCCAAACACCGTCTAGTTGTAACCATCGAAGATGGCATTCGCGTTGGCGGAATCGGAACCAGAGTCCGTCAAGACATGCGGGCTGCTCAGGTTGACACGGCACTCAACGAGGTTGGGCTACCCGACGAATTTTTGGAACACGCCACTCGCGCAGAGATTATGGAACGAGTCGGCCTGACGGCTCAAAAGATTTCGCACGATATTGTGGCGCAGGTGCTTGGCGCCAGAGTTCCACACGCTAGACCACTGCCCGATGAGACCGAGGCTACAGCAAAGGTTCAGGAGCACTAGATTCTGGAGTTTGCTCTTCGTCGCTGGTTGGTTGTGCCTGTAACCCAGTGACGAAACCGGATGCTAGGTTCTCTATCTGCCAGTGGCGAGCCTCTAATTCTAAAAGTGAGGCAACAACGTTCTCAAGAGTCACCGGTGAGGGTGGATCGAAGCAGATTGCCCTCATCGTGTCTGGCTTAAGCAGGTTCTCTGCCGGAATGTTTATCTCTTTGCTTTTTTCAGCAACGATCTCTTTGCAGGCCGCAAGTCGAGCAGCGGCGTCGGGGTAGCGCTGCGGCCAATTTCTATGATTGGGGATTCCAACCGTCGGCAACTTGAGCGCCGGAAGGTCACGGGTGTTAGAACCTCGTTCGGCTGCCGCCCACCAAACATCTGCATAGGTGCGACTGGCACGCCCGTTAAAACTCTTGAAGCTAACAAATTCTGGGCGGGTTCGCGGGGGATTCGCCGCGACCGCCACGATTGACGAGTCTGGAACCAAGCGTCCCGGTGAAACGTCAAGCTTCTCGCCTAGTTCCTCGCGGGCTGTCCAGAGCTCTCTCGCAATGGCGAGGCCACGCTCACTTTTGACGTTTTGCATGCCGGTAAGCGATCGCCAGCGAT
The DNA here is from genome assembly GCA_041181225.1 of Actinomycetota bacterium. Lineage (GTDB taxonomy): Bacteria > Actinomycetota > Actinomycetes > Actinomycetales > Microbacteriaceae > Rhodoluna. The sequence goes on from JBEGPW010000002.1 coordinate 2,492, forward strand.
CGATCTTTGGAGCGCGTTTCTTCATTTCTAATGTGAAGGCAAACTCTTGTCTAGCCCAATCGAGTTTGCCCTGAGCCACCAGGTCGGCGTTTAGCGCGTCGTGCAAATCAGGTAAGACGTCAACGTCGATGGCCGCGTAATTCAACCAATCGTCATGCAACGGTCTGATGCTCCAATCAACCGCGGAGTGTTCTTTGGCGAGTTGCATGTTGAGCAGTGTTGCGCAGACGGCTCCGAGACCAACGCGCTCGAACCCAGCGATTCGAGAGCCAAGCTCGGTGTCGAAGAGCTCTGGGCATTCTATGCCCAGCTCTTTAAGACAGGGCAGGTCTTGGCTTGCAGAATGCAGAATCCAGGGTGCAGTCTGCAAAACGGCGCCAAGGTTTTCGAAAACTTTGCTAGCCGTCTTCAGGTCTGGCGCCAAGGCGGCCGGATCAATCAAAAAAATAGGTCCACCACGACGATGAACCTGAATTAGGTAGGCACGCTGTGAATACTTGAAACCCGAAGCCCGTTCGGCGTCAATGGCAAATAGGCCGGAGCCTTGAGAAAGAATCTCGGTAGCAATCTGCAAATCTTCTTCGGTTTCAACCAGTCTCACGTCAGAAACGCGAGGTTTGAGAAGCACCAAAAGTTCGGGCTCAACAGAATTGTCAGTCATTATCTATCGAATTGATCTCAGGTTGCCGATTTGCTCTGCGACCGAAGGCAAGCCGCTCATAATGCAAACTAAATCTTGCCAGGCCTCAAAGTGTCGAGAAATGTCGCCACCAATTGGGCTCCAAGACGCGCGCATTTCTAATTCAGCGTGATCGCTTTGACCCGCAAGCGTGCCGAACCCACTAGAGATAATTCGCGTCGCGGTTCCGGCCGCCTGGGCATATTCCGCACCGCGTCTGGTTAAGGCTTCGGTTAGCCAGTCCCAACTGACATCTGAAATCATGTCCTCAGAACCCAGGTCGGTTTCTAAAGGTGACTTGACGAAACATATGATCCGAAACGACCCGCCCCATTGCTCTTGTTCCTGTGGCTCGTGAAGCAAAATAAAACGACCGGTGCCGAGGTCGCCGTGAACGCCAGCAGATTCGTCTTGCACGTTTGCGGCAAATGCTATCGAACTAGCGGCTAGATTCTGCGGTGAAGCGATTTGCGAAACTTCGAGTTCATCGCGCATGGTTGCGAATTTCAGAGTCTGAGACGCTGAAATAAACTCCTGCGCACTCTCAGAATCGATGTCGAATTCAATCACTCAATAACATTAAGAGAGGGAGGGTCAGTACCCTCGTTGCCACGCCGCAAAGAAAGCCGCAGACTTGAATGCTTATCAGCGATTGATTGGTCGTTATGTTGCCTTGCGACTTGTGACATTGCCGAGGCATCGCAAAGTCGAGTTTCGCCTCAAGTGGCGCGAATCACGCCTCTCGCTGGAGCGCACACTTGACACTGTGCTCGACGGAAACCCTCCATACTCGCTGAGATTTTATGAAAAAAATAGAGGATGGCGTCGCCTCGTGTTTGGGTTGTTCGATTACACCAAGCTGGGTCATTCGTTACTGGGCCCGGTTCTAAGCTCGAGACCCGGCTGGGTTGAACGGCAGCTAGAAAATACCACGGGTGCCGACATCCGCAACGCCGCCGGTGGTTGGATTTCTGGCTGGGGTGGCACCGAACCATCAGACTTCGCTGTTACAGATGCGCAGATCGTGATTGAGAGCGCGGATGACTTGGCGCTGCCATGCTGGCAAAGTGCGGCAAAGTTTCAAAGCAATGACTGGGTCATCCACGTTCATGGTCGTGGCGCTAGCGCAGCCGAGACGGCAAGGAATTTCGCGTTAATAGCCGAGCTTGGGTTTAATAATCTAGCCATGCATTATCGAGGCGATGGAATAGCCCTGCGAGACGGAACTCCAGATCGGTCTGTCCTAGCTTTGGGCACCACCGAATGGGTCGACCTAGAAGCGATTATTTCTCATCTCGGTGCAACCGGAGCGAAACGCATATTTGTCGTCGGGTGGTCTTACGGAGCCGCAATCTGTCTGCAGTTCGCAAAGAAGTCACGCCTTTCGGCGCGCATTGAAGGATACTTTTTTGATTCTCCCGTGATCAGCTGGCGAGATACTCTCTGCTTTCAGGCCAAACTCTCAAATGCTCCGAGGCATTTCGCAGTTTTGGGTGAGAAATTTCTCAAGAACGAAGGAACAGCCAAGTCGATTGGTCTTTCGCGAGGCATTGACTTTGGCGAATTCGAAGTGGCATCGATTGCCAAGTTTCTAACCAAGCCCACAGTGATAGTTCACAGCCAAGACGACGGTTTCATTCCGATTGAGCCGTGCCGTTCTCTCGCCAGAGCGCGACCAGATATCGTTACACTCGTCGAATTTGCTGGCGCGAGGCATTGCAAGCTTCTAAATCACTCCGCTGACGCATACCAATCAGCTTTGGCGGGCCTGCTCACCGGGCAACCGACAAGCGCCTAAAAAGCGTTTGGTGTGACTCGCTGAAAAACTCGCTTGAATTTTCGAGCGCCAAACCATCGAGCAAAGCGGGCAAAGCTTGATAGGGAGTCGTGCCAGATTCTTGAGCGACACCCGTGGTTGACAGGCAAACTTCGTCTATGCAACCGGCTGAGAGCCAGAGTTTTGCAACCGTGGGCCCGGTTTCGAGCAATACTTTGTCGAACCCAAGTTTTGTCAGATGAGACAGCACCGTGGCTGGCTCCAAATCAGGCACTCCGATAACCTCAAAATCTTCGGCAACGGCTTGTAAATGCTTTCTCAGTTCATCGGCTAGGACTTTAAGAGTGATGAAGTAAATCTTTTTTCCCGCACTGTCAGAGCCAAGTAGCTCGGGGGAGTAAAACTCGGCAGACGGTGTTGTTGTTGCAATCGCAATCGGGGCAAACTTTGATCGACGGATGCCTTCGGCGCGCGCTGTCGCCCCGGTGGTCAAGATCACGTCGCTCTGGCGACGAAGGTCGATCAGAAGCCGACGATCTAGAGCGTTGCTTATGTCATCGCTCGAACCTTGTGCGCCTGAAATTGCGCCAGACAGATGCACTGCGATATTTAGACGCACGCCCTTCAATGGGCGGTAAAGAGCTAGTAACGACTCAGCCTCAGTTAGTTCAGGCGGCAAGCTTCTCGCGGACCTGTCTTTTGATGCGGGCAAGCATAGCGCGCATGCCGTTCATTCTCAGTGGTGAAACTGCTGCCGAAAGCCCAAGCTTGCTCGGAAAATCATCGTCGAAAGCCAAGAGTTCACGGGCGTCTAGGCCATCGAGTGCTTCATGCAAAATGGATGCAAAACCGCGAGTTGTAGGCGCTTCGGCCGGCGCCGTAAAAAATAGATGCGCCTTGCTGGAGGCATCAACTTCGACGAAAAGAAAAATCGGTGACTGGCACTCCTCGACGCGCTCAAGTAAATCTGGATGCTCTGCGAAGCGTGCAGGAAGTTCCGGGAGCTTCTCACTGAACTCAAGCAACAACATTAACCGGTCGTTGATGCTCAACTCTTGAAAGTCTTCGATCAAGCCATCAATAGCTTCGCGGTGTTCTGTCATGGGTCTAATTTACCTTGACATATCAGACAAGAATGCCGACTGCAGGTCAGACGTGCCGAGTTGAAGACAGCGGAAATCAGAGACGTGCGAGAGGAGCAGCGCCAGGTTCAGGACCTCGAACAATTGGAACGCCAACCAGTGAACCCCACTCTGTCCAAGATCCGTCGTAGTTGCGCACTCCAGGCAAGCCGAGAAGATAGTTCAACACAAACCAGGTGTGGCTAGAGCGCTCACCGATGCGACAGTAGGCAATAACGTCATCGCCAGCTTTGAGACCAGCGCCTCCAGCTAAGTAAACCGCTTCAAGGTCTGCCCGACTCTTGAAGGTCTGGTCCTCGGCGGCAGCACGTGACCAGGGCACTGATTTTGCCGAAGGAATGTGCCCGCCGCGGAGCGCGCCCTCGTCTGGATAAGCAGGCATGTGGGTGCGCTCGCCCGAGTATTCCTCGGCGCTTCTGACATCAATCAGCGGGTTTCCAAAGTGCGCCAAAACATCGTCTCTAAAGGCACGAATTGAACTATCATCGCGCGTAACTACCGGGTAGCTGGTTGGGCTCACCTCAGGATGCACCTTTGTTAGTTCGCGTCCCTCGGCAATCCAGAGGTCGCGACCCCCGTCGAGAAGGCGAACGTCTTCGTGGCCGAAAAGTTTGAAGACCCAAAGTGCATAGGCCGACCACCAGTTGCTTTTGTCTCCGTAAATCACAACGGTGTCTTCACGGTTGATGCCTTTTCTTGAGAGCAGCTCGGCAAAAGCCGCACCGTCAACATAATCGCGGGTCACCTGGTCGTTGAGGTCGGTGTGCCAATCAATCTTGATGGCGCCCGGAATGTGACCGGTCTCATAAAGCAAGACATCTTCGTCGCTTTCAACAACAACAAGACCAGGTTTTCCAAGATTTTCAGCAAGCCAATGCGAGCTAACTAGCACCTCGGGGTGAGCGTATTCAGCAAACTTGGCCGAGGTCGAGTCAATAGCTACTGGCATGTTCTTCGCTTTCGTTAGGTGATTAGAATTGCGTTACCCAACCACAAGAATATTCCACTCACTGTCTAACGTAAACCAGCAAGGTAATAATTGGAAAAGATCCCGCAACAACCGCTCAGCTTAGTTGCGAGAATTCCGCAGACCTCAGTCGAACAATTGCTCACACAGCTGGTTCCACCTCGAGAGTTTAAAACTTCGAGTTTCGACAACTACATCACAGATCCCAGTTTTTCGTCTCAGGCGCTTGCGGTGTCGATTGCGCGAACCTTTTCAACAGGCAGCAAACAGGGGTTGGATGTCGCGTTGATCAAGAAGCTTAAGACCTCGGCCGGCATCTATTTCGACGGTGGTTTTGGCGTTGGAAAAACCCACCTATTAGCGTCAACCTGGCACGCTTTCAAAGGCAAGAAAGTTTTTGGGAGCTTCCTCGCGTTCACCGGCCTGATTGGGGTATTGGGGTTCGCAAACGCTCTCAAGGCTTTGGCCAAATATGACCTGATTTGCATCGATGAGTTCGAGCTCGACGACCCTGGCGACACCATGATGATGTCAAGGCTCTTAAGTGAGCTTGCGCCTAAGGGTGTCAAGTTTGCCGCGACTTCAAACACGCCGCCTAACGCTTTAGGCCAAGGCCGCTTCGCTGCCGCAGACTTTGCGCGCGAGATCAACGCGATGGCTGACCGGTTCACAATTATTACTGTCGATGGTGAAGACTTTCGGCACCGCCCAACCACTAGTTCTGCTCGAGCACTCAGCCAATCTGATCTTGATGCTTGGACTCAAACCTTTTCTCACGCCGAGGTTGCATCCGATGATTTTCAATCTCTGCTGACGCACCTGTCGACACTTCACCCAAGTAGATACCTGCAACTGCTCGACGGAATATCTGCCCTAGCGGTCAAGCACGCCTTTCTGCTTCACGACCAGGTGGCCGCTCTGCGTTGGGTTGCTCTCGTAGACCGTCTATACGAAAACAAAGTAGCTTTGAGAGCTTCTGGCGTGCCGCTCACCGAAACATTTTCAGATGAAATGATTGGTGGCGCTTATCGCAAGAAATACCTGCGAGCTATTTCGCGGCTCGGCGCGCTCTCAGAGCTATAGCGGCCAACCCGGCCGAAACCATTGCAGCAACTACGGTTATGGCCGCCGCTGCCGAAAATAACTGACTCTCGACTCCAAAGGCCAAATCAGCTGCGAGAAGCGAAACCGTAAAACCGATGCCGGCCAAACTCGAAACGCTGAGCAGATCAGCGGTGCTGAGGTCGAGCTTGGCATTCTGAGGCATTAGGCGTTGCCCGACTGTAGCTCCGACAAAGACACCAACCCATTTGGTCAGCGGCCTAGAAAAAATTAGCGGGATGAGCACTGCCCCTGAGCCGGCAAAAACTGCTCCCGCGTCGAACCTAATTTGCATGGCGAAAAAACCGAATACCGGAAGAACTAAGAATGCAACGAATGGGCTGAAGAACCTCACAACTGTCTCACGCTGACTGCGACGCAGCAATAGGGCGATTGCAATCGAGCCCACCGTTGAAATCAGCGGAATAAGCGCGTCTAGCCGGGCGAAGCTAACAGCTAAAGCAATCGACGCGAAAATGTCGTCAATAACCGCGAAACTGAGCAGAAACGCCCTTAGGCCAGACGGCAGCCCCTTTGCGAAGAGGCTAAACACCATTAGCGCGAAACTGACGTCGGTCGCAGTAACAATCGGCCACCCATTCGCCAGCGAGCCGCCACCGAGGAGCAAGGCAAGCGCCACATAGACGGCCCCGGGAATAACAACACCAGCCAACGCAGCAAGTGCTGGCACGGCAATTGACAAGCGATTCTTGAACAGACCGTCATCGAACTCCGCTAGAAGTTCGAGACCGATGAGCGCGAAGAACAAGGCCATACCCAGTTGCGAGACAAGTGGCCAGGCTTCTTCTTTGAAACTCGCCAGCTCTGCCCAACCTAGGTTGCAGAGCAAAAAGCCAAAGGCGGCGGCTAAGAGCATAACTACTGCGCCAGAGCGTTCATCCTTGAAAAATTTCATTACTCAATCATGACTTAGGTTTTACAAACTCGAAACATTACGGGTACCACACTCGAAACTTTGGCAACCGAAGATTGAAACAGCGCCGAAGTGGCGTGAACTTTTTTTAGAGAGGTAAACAAATGGATCAAGGCAACACTGGCTTCATTTTGATTTCAGCAGCACTTGTTTTGCTAATGACTCCCGGACTGGCTTTTTTCTATGGTGGCATGGTCAAGGCCAAGAGCGTGGTCAGCATGATGATGTTGAGTTTTGGCTCAATAGGTTTGGTCGGCGTGCTGTGGGTTATCTATGGGTACGCGATTTCCTTCTCAAATGCAGGCGTTGGCGATTTCAAGGGCATCGACGGTTGGTTTGGAATTGACTTGAACTCACTGTTTCTAAATGCACAGGTAGCTCAAGTTGTTGATGGTGCAGAGATGCCTTCTGGCCACCCCGACTTAGCGTTTGTTGCCTTCCAAGCCGTGTTCGCAATCATCACAGTCGCACTGATCTCTGGTGCAATCGCTGACCGCGCTAAGTTCGGCGCGTGGATGGTCTTCGCGGGCGTTTGGGCCACCTTGGTTTATTTTCCGGTTGCAAACTGGGTATTCAACTTTACGCTAACCGATGGTGTCGTCACCGACGGCGGATGGATCGTATACAACCTTGGCGTGCACGACTTCGCCGGTGGAACTGCCGTTCACATCAATGCTGGTGCAGCTGGTCTTGCGTTGGCCATCGTACTTGGCAAGCGTTTCGGATTCAGCAAAGGCATTACGCAGCCTCACAACGTTCCCCTCACTCTTCTCGGTGCGGGTCTTCTATGGTTTGGCTGGTTTGGTTTCAACGCGGGCTCAGAGTTAGCAGCCGACGGAATCGCATCAATCGCATTCATGAACACCCTTTCTGCTCCGGCGGCGGCAATGCTCGGATGGTTGATCATTGAAAAAATCAAGCACGGAAAAGCAACATCGATCGGTGCAGCATCAGGTGCCGTTGCCGGACTCGTCGCTATCACGCCAGCCTGTGACATTTTGAACCCAGGATGGGGGCTTCTTCTCGGACTCCTCGCCGGCGCTCTTTGTGCTCTGGCGGTAGACCTAAAGTTCGCACTCGGCTTCGATGACTCGCTAGATGTAGTCGGCATCCACCTGATCGGTGGAATCTTTGGAACGCTATTCATCGGAGTCTTTGGCCGTGGTATCGGCGTTCTAGATTCAGGCAGTTGGAACCAACTCGGAGCACAAGCTCTTGGAGCCGGCGCTGTTCTCGCCTATTCGTTTATCGGTGCTTTGGTGATCGGCTTCATCATCGAAAAGACAATCGGATTCCGTGTGAAAGCTGAAGACGAGATTGCAGGAATCGACACCGTGGTTCACGGCGAAGAGGCCTACGCTTTTGGCGGCGCGCACGTCTAGGCAATAAAAAACGAACTCGTGGGGAGTCACTTCGGTGGCTCCCCATTTTTCATGCCAAAATGGTCTAATGCACTCTGACGCCACTGGATTCCTAATCATCTGCTCCGCCCTGGTTCTCTTCATGACTCCTGGGCTCGCCTTCTTTTATGGCGGATTAGTTCGGGCCAGCAGCGTTGTGAGCATGATGATGATGAGCTTTGGGTCGATCGCGCTGATTGCTGTTATGTGGGTTGTTTTTGGCTATGCGATGAGCTTCGGGAACGCAGACCATGGAAACTACGTTGGCTGGGATGGCGTCTTTGGAATTGACTTGAACCAGTTATTTCTTGGGGGAGTGCTAGAGGACGCACTAAGTGCTAATAATGGCTTCAACTTGGTTTTTGCCGGCTTTCAGGGAACCTTCGCAATCATTACCGTTGCACTCATTTCAGGCGCAATCGCCGATCGCGCAAAGTTCGGTTCTTGGATGATCTTCGCTGGTGTCTGGGCGACACTCGTTTACTTCCCGGTGGCATCCTGGATTTTCAACTTTCAAACCGATGAGGCCGGCAACACAATCAACGGCGGATGGTTGGTTTACCGTGTCGGAGTGCTCGACTTCGCCGGTGGAACTGTGGTTGAGATAGCGTCGGGCGCGTCAGCTTTGGCACTCGCGCTAGTGGTTGGCAAACGATTCGGCTTCTCCAAGGGAATGCACGCGCCTCACAACGTTCCGTTGGTTCTGATTGGCGTAGGTATTCTCTGGTTCGGTTGGTTCGGCTTCAACGCCGGCTCAGCGCTTGCAGCCAATGGCGCTGCATCCCTTTCATTTATGAACACCTTCTCGGCACCAATCGCCGGAATGCTGTCTTGGAGTCTTTACGAAAAGCTCAAGCACGGTAAGGCCACTTCGGTTGGTGCCGGTTCAGGCGCAGTTTCGGCCTTGGTTGCAATCACGCCGGCCTGCGGTTATTTAACGCCGGTATGGTCGCTCCTACTTGGCGCTCTAGCCGGATTTATCTGTGCCATGGCAATCGAGCTCAAGTACGCCTTAGGTTTCGACGACTCACTAGACGTAGTTGGAGTCCACCTCGTCGGTGGCCTACTTGGAACTTTGTACCTCGGATTTTTCGCTAATGGTTCGGGGCTCATCTATTCAGGAACCCTAGATCAGCTAGGCAAACAAGCAATTGGCGCGGCTACGGTGTTGGTTTACGCCTTCTGCATGAGCTACGCCATCGGCTGGGTGATTCAAAAGACCATTGGACTTCGAGTGACCTCGACCGATGAAATAGCGGGAGTCGACCTAGTGCAACACGGAGAGTCGGCCTACAGCACGCATGACCCTAGGTGGAGCTGGCGTTTGCGGGGCAACGATTAGTTAGCCGTCGGCTAGGTAAGTGGCCCGCCAGATAAAGAAAGCTGAAACCCCGAGCACCAAAAAGTACCAGCCGAGTGCCTTCACGCGGCTTCGCGGGGCGTAAATTGGCCAGCGATCGATGATGTGTGCGGCCCAGAGCCACATCGGCGCTACAACGGCAAAGACCAACGCCAAAAAGGCGACCACCACGAAGCCGTAGGCGGCCAACCACTCAAGAGGACCACTGTTTCCTATGTTTACTTTGATGGCTAGCCCTTTCTAAGTCACTATTGAACACCCTATCAATCTGTGACCAGAGCCCTCGCGACACGGCGAATTCAATGCTGGTTCAGTTTGCGTCCACTCGAGGTTGTGAGTTATGATTTTCAAGTTGCCGAAAGGTAGCATGCGGATGTGGCTCAGTTGGTAGAGCACAACCTTGCCAAGGTTGGGGTCGCGAGTTCGAATCTCGTCATCCGCTCGCATTAGGCGAAAGCCTTGCACGGTGGAGTGGCCGAGAGGCGAGGCAGCGGCCTGCAAAGCCGTCTACACGGGTTCAAATCCCGTCTTCACCTCCATCTTTACCGACGGTCGATTGGCGCAGCGGTAGCGCACTTCCTTGACATGGAAGGGGTCACTGGTTCGATCCCAGTATCGACCACCAAGTAACTCCGAACCAGCGACCCTCAAACCGCTGTCGCGGTTCTCGCTAGTTCGATCCCAGTATCGACCACAGCTAGATTCAAAAAAAATGCCCCGGCACTCTGCGAGGGCGTTTTAGTTTTAATCGTTCGACTACTTGATCTTGAGAACCCGTGCGGTTGCCTTCAAGCTTGCGGCCGCTTTCTTCGGGTCTGACGATAGTTTCGTTCCATAACTCGGCACCATCTCGCGAATCTTGTCTGCAAAACCGCTTGATTCATCAGAGAAGGCTTGGTTGAGAACTTTTAGCATGACGTCGGTTGCAACCGAGGCGCCGGGCGAGGCTCCCAGCAAGCCCGACAGTGAGCCGTCGGCCGAAATGATAACCTCGGTGCCAAACTGCAACACCCCGCCCTTATCGGCATCTTTTTTGATTACTTGGGCGCGCTGGCCGGCAATAATCAGATCCCAATCGAGCGGGTCGGCTGTCGGAATGAAGTCGAGAAGCGCGTCGAACTTCTTGCTTTTGCTCTTTAGAACCTCGGTAACTAGGTATTTCACTAAAGGTAGGTTCGAGATACCAACAGCAAGGTAAGGCACAAGGTTGCTTGGGCGAATTGACAGGGGTAGGTCGAAAATCGAGCCGTTCTTTAGAAACTTAGGGTTAGCCCCGGCGAATGGCCCAAATAGCAGGGATGCCTCGCCGTCTACGATGCGAATGTCGAGGTGAGGCACCGACATTGGGGGAGCACCTACCGAGGCCTGGCTATAGACCTTTGCGTGATGCTGTTCCACAAGGTCAGGGTTGTAGGTTCTCAAGAAAGCTCCTGAGACCGGAAAGCTTCCGTAGCCCTTAGCTTCTGGAATTCCCGATGACTGAAGCAACTTGAGCGCCCAACCTCCAGCACCAACAAAAACCCTGTCGGCCGTAACTGCAAACGGACTCGACTGATTAGCCACGCGCAAGCACCATCCATCGTCGGTTTTCTTCAGGGCTTTAACCTCGTGACCGGTTGAGATCTCGACACCCTGAGACTGCAACCATGCAAAGAGCTGGCGGGTTATTGAACCGAAGTCAACGTCGGTTCCGCTTTCGATGCGTGAGGCGGCAATCGGCCCGGCCTCGACACGGCGGTCGATGAGCAATGGCGCCCATTCGGCTATTTTTTCGGGCTGATCGGTGAACTCTATTCCCGCAAAAAGTGGTTGGTCCTTGAGCGCCTGGTAGCGACGCGAAAGGTAGTCAGCATCTTTTTCACCCTGAACAAATGTCATGTGAGGAACCGAGTGGATGAAGGTGTCTGGGTCGCCGAGGATGCCCGCTTCTACGAGGTAGCTCCAAAACTGGCGGCTAACCTGAAATTGTTCGTTGATGGCGACGGCCTTGCTGGCGTCTGGAAGAGAGCCGTCGCTGCTGTCTGGCATGTAGTTGAGCTCGCAGAGCGCGGCGTGGCCAGTGCCCGCGTTGTTCCAAGGGTTCGAGCTCTCTAGAGCCACGCCTTCGAGTCGCTCAAAAACCTGAATGCTGAGTTCTGGTTTCAAAAGTTTTATAAGTGTTGCGAGCGTAGCCGACATAATGCCAGCGCCAACTAATACGACGTCGTAATGTTTTTCAGATTTCACTCTAAAAGTCTAAACTGCTGAAACTCTAGAACACCTTGTTTAGAGTGCTACTGACCCACCGATTAGCGCGCCGATGAAATATGTGGCACCCATTGTCAAACCGCTGACGAGAACGTTGCGAATGATCGCGCGAAAAGGCCTAGCCCCGCCGATTTTGGCTCCGACGTATCCGGTTATCAGTAGCGCAACCAATGTGGCAACAATGGTCGCAACGATTTTGATGCTCGGAGCGAAACTTGTGATGGCTAACAGCGGAAGAACTCCACCGGCCGCAAAGGCTACGAGACTAGCGAACGCTGCTTGTGTCGGGCTCGAGTGTGAACCCACCTCGATGCCAAGCTCGGCTTCGGCGTGCGCTCTGAGAGCATCCTTCTCTGTGAGTTGAGTCGCAACCTGTTGCGCAAGCTCTAGAGACATGCCTTTTTGCTCATAGAACCAGGTTAGTTCGCGCAGCTCTAACGCTGGATTTTCGGCCAACTCACGACGCTCGGTTTCTAGGGCGGCGACTTCACTGTCTTTTTGCGCGCTCACCGAAGTGTATTCGCCCCCAGCCATTGAGATTGAACCGGCGACAAGAGCAGCAACACCAGCAATCAGAATCGCACTGGTGTTTGTTGGGTCTGCGCCCGCAACACCAATCACAAGTCCAGATGTTGACATGATGCCGTCGTTAGCGCCGAGTACTCCAGCACGAAGCCAATTCAACTTTGCCGCCATCGCAGTTTTTTGAAACTCTTGGCTTGCGATTATCTGTTCGTCAAGTTCGATATCAGTTGGCTCAGTCATGTTTTACATAAAACACGATTCAGTGTCGTTTGGTTAGCAAGGCACGCCTAACAAGAGAGATTTAGAACCGCATTTTTGCTTGGATAGAATAGTCGGACTGCAGAGTATGGAGTTTTTTGTGTCTCAAATCGAGAATCTTAAGTTGACCGTCGACGGCGACAGTCGCGAGGTCGAGTCTGGCTCAGACGGATTCAAGCTTTTCACCGACAAGTCAATCGTGGCTCTTCGAGTAAACGGAGATCTTCGTGATTTGGCACACAAACTCACCCACGGTGACATCGTTGAAGGCGTCAGCTTAGGCTCTCAAGACGGCCTCAACATTCTGCGCCATTCTGCTGCGCACGTTCTGGCTCAGGCTGTGCAAACTCTAAACCCCGAAGCCAAGCTCGGCATCGGTCCTCCCATCACCGACGGTTTCTATTACGACTTCGATGTCGAAACGCCTTTCACACCCGAAGATCTTCGGGCGCTCGAAAAACAGATGGACCGCATCATTCGAAGCGGCCAACGATTTGTTAGGCGCGTAACAAATGACGGCGATGCACGCATTGAACTGAGTAGCGAACCATACAAGCTTGAATTGATTGGCATCAAGGGTGGAGACATCGGTGAGGCTGGCGCTGAAGTTGGTGCTGGCGAGCTAACCATCTATGACAACTTCGACCCGCAGTCTGGAAACACCGTGTGGCGTGACCTCTGCCGCGGCCCACACCTGCCAAACACGAGAATGATTGGCAATGGATACGCACTAACGAGAGTTGCATCTGCCTATTGGCGCGGTAATGAAAACAACAAGCAGCTCCAGCGTGTTTATGGCACCGCCTGGCCAACTAAGGATGAACTCAAGGCACACCAAGAGCGACTCGAAGAGGCCGCCCGTCGTGACCACCGTCGCTTAGGCGCTGAGCTCGATCTGTTCTCTTTTCCAGACGAAATCGGTTCAGGGTTGGCTATCTTTCACCCTAAAGGCGGCATCATGCGCCGCGTCATGGAAGATTACAGTCGTTCCCAGCATGAAAAGGCTGGCTATGAGTTTGTCTATAGCCCCCACATCACGAAATCTAACCTATTTGAAACCTCTGGCCACTTAGCCTGGTATGCCGATGGCATGTTCCCTCCCATGAAGATGGACGAAGAGGTAGATGAGAACGGAATCGTTCGCAAGCAGGGGCAAAACTATTACCTAAAGCCGATGAACTGCCCATTCCACATTTTGGTTTATCGTTCACAGGCTCGCAGCTATCGTGATCTTCCGCTTCGAATGTTCGAGTTCGGGTCTGTGTACCGCTATGAGAAATCTGGTGTTTTGCACGGACTTACTCGAGTTAGGGGAATGACTCAAGACGACGCCCACCTTTTTGTGACTCCCGACAACATGGAGGCCGAGCTCCAAAAGGTCCTGAAATTCGTTCTCGATTTGCTTCGCGATTATGGTCTGGATGACTTCTATCTGGAGTTGTCGACCAAAGAAGAGGGCAATCCAAAGTTCGTCGGTGACCCAGCCGTTTGGGAGCGCGCCACTGCAACACTCGAAAAAGTAGCTACCGAATCAGGTCTAGAACTAGTTCCTGACCCTGGCGGTGCTGCGTTCTATGGTCCTAAGATTTCAGTTCAAGCTCGTGATGCGATTGGTCGAACCTGGCAGATGTCGACGATTCAACTCGACTTCAACCTTCCGGAACGTTTCGAACTAGAGTTCGCGGCAGCCGACGGAACAAAGCAGCGTCCGGTCATGATTCACCGTGCACTGTTTGGTTCTATCGAGCGCTTCTTTGGCGTCTTGACTGAGCACTACGCCGGACATTTCCCGCCATGGCTAGCGCCGATTCAAGTTGTCGGAATTCCCGTGGCAGATGAGTTTGCGGAATACCTTCACGGCATCGCAACCCAACTGCGGGAACTAGGGGTTCGTGTTCAGGTCGATGACAGCGACGACCGCATGCAAAAGAAGATTCGCAACCACACAAAAGCCAAAGTTCCGTTCCAGTTGATCGCCGGCGGTGAAGACCGTGACGCCAATGCTGTGAGCTTCAGATTCCGCGATGGCACGCAAGAAAACGGCGTTCCCGTGGCAGCGGCGATCGCGAGAATTCTGCAGGCTATCCAGAGCAAAGCACAGGTTTAGCTAGATGGCAGACCAATCGCAATTTGACGGCAGAACGCATGAAGAGCTCATTTCAGCTGCGGAATCTTCGACCGGTTTCGCTGGAGTCTCTGACCCGTTTCAAAGACTGTGGACTCCCCATCGTTTGGTTTACATTCAGCACGGTCAGCAACCGCACGACGACGACTGCCCATTCTGTCTAATGCCTCGCAGTTCAGACGAAGACGGCCTGATTGTTTATCGAGGAAAAACCGCCTACGCGCTGCTAAACCTTTTTCCTTACAACTCTGGTCATTTGCTGATTTGCCCCTATCGCCACATTTCAACCTATGAGCAGGCAACTGCCGAAGAAGTAGCCGAGATCGGTCTCTTGACCCAACAAGCGATGGTTGTCATAAAGAGCATTTCGAATGCTCATGGTTTTAACATCGGAATGAACCAAGGAGAAGTTGCCGGAGCAGGAATCGCTTCTCATCTTCACCAGCACATCGTGCCCCGCTGGCTTCACGACTCAAACTTTTTTCCGATCATCGCCAAAACCAAGGCTCTGCCTAAGCTTCTAGGCGAGGTCCGAGAAGAAATCGCTACGGGTTGGGCCAAGCTCGACGCCGATGAAAAGCAATAGTTCGCCATTAGCGTTACGAATTCTTTCGTCTGCAAGGCGGCTACTCAGTTAGCGGTTTAGAATTGCGTGTATGACTGAGACCAAGCCAAATCAACCTGTATTCGCAAGCACTCTCGTAAAGCGCGGCCTAGCCGAAATGCTCAAGGGTGGTGTGATCATGGATGTCGTCACACCTGAGCAAGCCCGCATTGCTGAAGACGCTGGTGCGGTGGCAGTTATGGCGCTTGAGCGCGTTCCAGCCGATATTCGCGCCCAGGGTGGAGTTTCGCGAATGAGCGACCCAGACATGATTGACGGCATTATCGCAGAGGTCAAGATTCCGGTAATGGCTAAAGCCCGCATCGGCCACTTTGTCGAGGCTCAAATTCTTGAGGCCCTAAAAGTTGACTTCATCGACGAGTCTGAAGTTTTGAGCCCAGCCGACTACATCAACCACATTGACAAGTGGAACTTCGAAGTTCCGTTTGTTTGTGGTGCAACTAACTTGGGCGAAGCTCTTAGACGAATTACCGAAGGCGCTGCCATGATTCGTTCTAAGGGTGAAGCCGGCACCGGCGATGTATCAGAGGCAACCAAACACATCCGCACCATCCTCAGCGAAATTCGCGCCCTTGCTGCAAAGACCGATGACGAGCTCTATGTCGCCGCTAAAGAGCTTCAAGCCCCTTTCGAGCTGGTACGTGAGGTAGCAAAGGCCGGCCGCTTGCCGGTTCCACTGTTCGTTGCCGGCGGAGTTGCGACACCTGCCGACGCGGCCATGATGATGCAACTTGGCGCCGACGGAGTTTTTGTTGGGTCGGGAATCTTCAAATCAGGCAACCCGATTGAGCGAGCCAAGGCGATTGTTAAGGCAACTACTTTTTACGACAAGCCAGAGATTCTTGCTGAAGTGAGCCGCGGTCTTGGCGAAGCAATGGTAGGCATCAACGTCGCAGACCTTCCGGCGCCTCACCGTTTGGCTGAGCGCGGTTGGTAAAACCTATCGGGGTTTTGGCCTTGCAAGGTGATTATCGCGAACACCTCGCAACCTTTCGCGCCATCGGAGTCGAAGCGCTAAAAGTTCGAACGGTCGCCGAAATTGACTCAACCTGCGGGCTGGTAATTCCCGGGGGAGAGTCCTCGGTGATTCATCGTCTCTCGGTCACCTATGGTTTGTATGAGCCAATTCGACAGCGAATCTCAGCTGGCTTTCCGACCTTCGGCACCTGCGCTGGGCTAATCATGATGGCCAACGAAATCTTAGACAAAACCGAAGATCAAGCATCTTTTGGTGGTCTAGACGTTTCGGTTCGCAGAAACGCATTTGGCAACCAACTCGATTCTTTTGAGACCGACCTAGATTTCGTGGGAATCGAAGGGTTCGTGCACGCGGCGTTCATTCGCGCCCCAATAGTGGAACGAATTGGTCCAAATGTCGAAGTAACCAGCCGCCTCCAAGACGGTCGAATAGTTGGCGTGCGCCAAGACAACTCAATGGGAATCTCGTTTCACCCTGAACTTACCGGTGAGACGCGCATCCACGAGCTATTCGCGCAACTTGCAACCAACGCCAGCTAAACCCTAGGGAACAAACCAAACCGCAGCGCGCAAGCTAAACTTGCTGAAGAATCCAGAAGCAGACTTCATAGGAGCATCATGTCAGGCCACTCCAAATGGGCAACGACTAAACATAAAAAGGCCGTAATTGACGGTCGCCGTGCAAAGCTTTTTGCCAAGCTAATCAAGAACATCGAAGTCGCAGCCAGAATGGGCGGCCCGGACCTTGACGGAAACCCGACACTTTACGACGCCGTTCAAAAGGGTCGCAAGAGCTCACTGCCAAACGACAACATTGATCGTGCAATCAAGCGTGGCTCTGGTGTCGGTGCTGATGCTGTCGAGTATATGACCATCGTCTACGAGGCTCGCGGTCAGGCCGGCACGGCAATTCTTATTGAGTGTCTAACCGACAACAAAAATCGCGCAGCCGCTGAGGTTCGGGTCGCCGTTACGCGCAACGGCGGAACGATGGCAGACCCAGGTTCAGTTTCTTATCTCTTCGCTCGCAAGGGCGTCATTTTGGTCGAGAAAGTTGGCGACCTAAGCGAAGACAAAATTCTTGAAACGATTTTGGATCACGGTGCTGAAGACGTTGAAGACCGCGGCGAAACTTTTGTTATCACTAGCGAACCGAGCGATATGGTTGCCGTTCGCACAGCGCTTCAGGCCGATGGCATTGACTACGAATCTGCAGACGTTGAGTTTGTTCCATCTATGCAGGTGGTCGTAGAAGAAGCCGAAAACGCGCGCAAGATCATCAAACTGATTGATGCGTTAGAAGATGTCGAAGACGTCCAAAATGTTTATTCCAACTTTGACATGACTCCCGAAGTCATGGCCTTGCTCGAGCAAGACTAACAATTAGTTTCGGCCTCCAATGTCAATTCGAGTTCTAGGTGTTGACCCAGGCCTAACTCGCTGTGGAGTCGGGGTTATCGACGTTGAGCCATCGCGCAAAGTTCAACTTGTGTCTGTCGATGTCTTCAAAAGCGATGCCAGCTTGGATGCCACTGCGCGCGTTGGCAAGATCGCTGTGATGCTTGCGAAATTGATAGACGACGCAAAACCTCAATCTATAGCTATTGAGCGGGTTTACGCCGACACCAATGTCAGCACTGTCATGGGAACCGCGCAAATCTCTGGCGTTGTGATGTATCTTGCACACATCCGAGGAATCCCGGTAACACTTCACACTCCAACCGAAGTTAAGGCCGCGGTGACAGGTTCGGGCCGCGCCGGTAAAGATCAGGTGGGAAAGATGGTAGCCACCATTTTAGGATTGGGCGAGGTTCCAAAACCCGCCGACGCGGCCGACGCATTGGCAATTGCGATTTGTCACGCCTGGCGAGCGTTATCGATTGGAATCGGCGCGACCAGCGATTCGATCACTCCAGCGCAAAAAGCTTGGCGTGAGGCAGAAATCGAAGCCCAACACAAAGGCAACGCTGCGCGTTGAAACCTCCAGCGCTGGTTAGTGTTAAGCGGTGATAGCTTCTCTTCGCGGCATTGTGCTGAGCACTACCAGCGGCACGATTGTGCTTGAGGTGGGTGGAGTCGGTTATTCGGTTTCTACAATTCCAAAAGAGTCTTCGCGCTATTCGGTCGGCCAAGAGGTGTTTCTGCACACCTCGTTTATTGTTCGAGAAGACGCGCACCTACTCTTCGGTTTCGAGACTGAAGAAGCACTGGAAACTTTTGACCTTCTGCGCTCGGTGAGTGGCGTTGGACCCAAATCTGCACAGGCGGTTCTCGCTTCGATGTCACTCACCGAGATAGCGTCGGCCGTGATCAGTGAAAACGATGCGGCGTTCAGAAGAGTCACCGGCATTGGGCCCAAGACCGCCAAGCTCATAATAGTGAGCCTCGGTGGCAAGCTCACCAAGTTAGCAGCATCAGAGTCGACGAACCCGGTCGAACTTGCTGCTGGTTCAGCTGAGCGTGCAATCGCAGAAGCGAGTGCTGCGGTAATCGAAGCCCTTCTTGGCCTTGGTTACCAAGAGAGAACAGTTGCACCGTTGGTCAACGAAATCTCTAACGGCCTTCAAACCACAAACCGCAACGAGCTCCTGCGCGCAGCTTTGGCGCGACTCGGAACCTCAAAACCAGTCATTGGAGCGGGGGAGTGATGAGCGAAATAAATGAGAGTGCGGCAAACGAAAATGAATTGGCCTTTGAATCTGCCTTACGGCCAAAAAGTTTGGATGAATTTGTTGGGCAACAAAAAGTTCGAAATCAAATAAAACTAATCATTGATGCGGCTGCGATGCAAAAACGGACCTCCGACCACATTCTTTTAGCGGGTCCTCCAGGCCTAGGTAAAACCACACTGGCCATGATTATTGCTCACGAATCTGGCCGACCCCTGCGGCTCACCAGCGGGCCGACGATTCAGCACGCAGGCGACTTGGCAGCGGTTTTGAGTTCACTCGTTCCCGGTGAAGTTCTCTTTATCGATGAAATTCACCGCATGGCACGCCCCGCAGAAGAGATGCTCTATCTGGCGATGGAAGACTTTCGCGTTGATGTGATGGTGGGAAAAGGCGCCGGGGCGACTTCGATTCCCTTGGACCTTTCGCCGTTCACCCTAGTGGGCGCCACCACAAGATCCGGAATGCTCCCCAACCCACTGCGCGACCGGTTCGGTTTTACGGCGCACCTCGAATTTTATGATGATGCCGAACTCGAACAGGTTTTGTCGCGCGCGGCGTCGAAGCTTGGAATCACCATCGATACTGAGGCTTTGTCACTCATTGCTTCGCGAAGCCGAGGCACGCCTCGAATTGCGAACCGACTGCTAAGGCGAGTTCGAGATTTCGCGTTAGTCGCAGGAGCGCACAAGATTTCAAGCACAGAAGCCAACGCCGCGCTCACCCTCTACGAGGTTGACGAGCAGGGGCTTGACCGCCTAGACCGCGAAGTTCTAAAGGTGCTGGCCATTAGGTTTGCTGGCCGGCCGGTAGGGCTTTCGACCTTGGCCATTGCTGTTGGTGAAGAGCAAGACACTATTGAGGCCGTGGTTGAGCCGTTCCTTGTGCGCAAGGGATTGATTGCCCGAACCCCCCGGGGCCGCCAGGCTACCGCCGCAGCGTTCTTACACCTGAAACTCGAGACCCCAGCGACTATACTTGACTAGGCGCTCAGCGCTTATTTTTATGCCCTCAACCGTTAGGCGAAACCTTTGTTCACGACACTAAACGAAACAGCCGCAGCAGCCGCAGCAAACACCGGCTTTGATATCAGCTCACTGCTTTTTCCAGTTCTGATGGTCTTTGTGATCTACATGATGTGGAACTCTGGACGCAAGCGCAAGCGCGCAGCTGCTGAACTAAAAACTTCGTTGACGGTCGGAACCGACATCATTTTGCACTCTGGAATCACCGGCAAAATCGTTTCTCTCGACGACAGCCACGCCGTAATTGAAACGACGCCGAAAGTACGAATTCGAGTTGTGGTTGGAGCGATTCGCGGAGTCGATAGCTCTTTAGATGCTCCAGCGGCAACCTCATTGGAACAAACCGGCGATAACGCCAACGACACAAACACCAAATAAGCGAACTTATCTAAAACCGAGGATTCACCTTGTCTACTTCTGCCGTTGTTTCGGGCGCACGCAAGCGTCTAGTTTGGCTTTCAGTTATTTCAGCCGCCTTCGCCGCCGTGATCGGTCTGGGAACCACTTTTAGCTGGGGAGCAACGCTTGCTCCACAGCTAGCCCTTGACCTTCAAGGAGGAACTGAAATCATTCTTTCGCCATTGGTGGCAGACGGAAAAGAGATTTCACCCGAACAGCTGGCTCAGGCCGTTGAAATCATCCGTCAGCGTGTGAACTCGACCGGTGTTTCCGAGGCTCAGGTAAACACACAGGGCAACAGCAACATCGTGGTTTCGATTCCGGGCAATCCAGACGAAAACACGCTGAAGCTCATCAAAAACAGCGCAAAACTTGAGTTCCGTCCGGTTTTGTTTGCTAGTGGCGGCGGCCCTGTAGTTTCAGTCAAGGGATCAAAGGGCAATCTAGTAACCGGTGGCATCACCAGCACCGACCCAATTGTTCGTGCTTCGGCTTCGGCTACCGCAGTAGCTCCAGGTGGACCGGTAGTTCCGACACCCGCAGCCAAGCCAACTGACTCGAGTGATACGCACTGGATCACCGAAGCTCTTCGAACAAAGTTCAATGGCACCGACTGTTCTGACCAAGTCAGAACCCCGGGTCAAATCGATGACCCCAAAGCAGCGCTTGTAACCTGTAGTCAAGATTTGACCGAGAAATATCTGCTCGGGCCAGTCGAGTTCAAACAAGCCGACGGCAAGACTTTGGCACTCACCGGTGAACAGATTTCGGCGGCCGAATTCGGCAACAACCAGCTAAGTAACGGCGCTAGCGGCACCTCTTGGGTTGTAAACCTGACGTTTAGCGGTTCGAGCTCCAACCAAGGTAAAACCCTCAGCGGAAAAGAAGCTTTCGGCGTAATCACCAAGCGTCTCTTCACAATCGGCCAAGCAGCCCAGGGTGACCCGCGAGCTCAGTTTGCAATTACCCTAGACGGCTATGTGCTTTCAGCGCCGGTTGCGCAAGCCGTAATTACCAACGGTTCGGCCGAGATTTCGGGCAACTTCACTCGAGACAGTGCCAAATCACTTGCCGACTCTCTTAAATACGGATCATTGCCAATCTCTTTCCAGGTCAAGTCTCAAGAAAACATTTCGGCGACCCTCGGAACCACACAGCTTTGGGCTGGACTCATCGCCGGTGGCATCGGTCTTTTGCTGGTTGTTATCTATTCGTTCTTCCAGTACCGAGGTCTAGCAGCGATTACCATCGGATCACTGGTAGTAGCAGCGGTCATAACCTACCTTCTAATTACTCTGCTCTCATGGCGTCAGGGCTATCGCCTTTCGCTAGCCGGTGTTGCCGGTTTGATTGTCGCCATCGGAATCACAGCCGACTCCTTCATCGTTTATTTCGAGCGTGTCAAAGATGAACTGCGCGATGGTCGCACGCTTGGCACCGCGGTCGAAAGCGGCTGGAAACGTGCGATTCGAACGATTTTGATCTCAGATGCGATTAGCCTCTTGGCGGCAGTAGTGCTTTATACGCTTACTGTGGGCAGCGTTCGAGGCTTTGCCTTCACGCTCGGTCTAACCACTTTGGTTGACGTTGCAGTCGTGACACTGTTTACACACCCGATGCTTCAACTCTTCTCGAGGGTGAAATTCTTTAGCACCGGGCACAAGTGGTCGGGCCTCGACATTTCGGTCATGAACTCGGTGAGCTATGTTGGCCGTGGCGAATTTAGAATTGCTCGCAACCAAAAGGCTGGCAAAGTAGCAAAGGCTTCGGGAGAAGCTTTGCGCAGACAGACTATTGCAGAGCGCAAGGCGGCTGAATCTAAGGCCGCAATTAACCCAGCTTCGAGCTCAGAAAAGGATTCATAATGTCGAAGTTCACTGATTTTGGTAACGCCCTCTACAGTGGCGAGCGTTCAATCGACTTCGTAGGTCGTCGCAAGCTCTGGTATTCAATCGCTGCGGTAATGGTAGCGCTTGCCGTTTTGATTCCCGTCGCGCGTGGGGGTTTTAACTTCGGTATCGAGTTCAAGGGTGGTTCGGAGTACCGCATCGCCGCTGTCGGCGCCAAGCCAGACAGTCTCGCACAAGAAGCAGTCACCAGTATCCTTCCAACCGACGTTGCACACGTTACACACGTTGGCACCGACGCGATCCGAATTCAAATCAGCAACAACGATCCGACAATTTCGGAGCAGGTGCGAGTCGCAATTGCGAAATCGTATGGAGTTGCTAGTGCAGATGTCGCAAGCTCATCAATTGGAGCTGACTGGGGCAGCGATGTGACGGGTAAAGCCTTGAACGGCCTTTTGGTATTCATTGGCCTGGCAGCGATTTTGATGGCGCTTTACTTCAGAACTCTCAAAATGTCTCTTGCCGCCGTGTTGTCTTTACTTCACGACCTTGTTATCACTGCCGGAGTCTACGGTGCACTCGGATTCGAAGTCACCCCGGCCGCGGTAATTGGTTTCTTGACGATTCTCGGATATTCGCTCTATGACACGGTTGTTGTCTTTGACAAGATTCGAGAGAACACTTTTGACGTGGAGCACAGCGAAACTTCTACCTTTGCTGAGCGCGTGAACCTAGCGATCAACCAAACCCTAGTGAGATCAATCAACACATCAGTGGTTGCAGTGTTGCCTGTTGCCGCGATTTTGTTCATTGGAACCACGCTCTTGGGAGCCGGCACCCTTCGCGACATTGCCCTTTCGCTATTCGTTGGTATTGCAGTCGGAACCTACTCAACTCTGTTCATTGCTGCACCGGTTTACTCACACTTGCGAGAGGGCGAAGCGAAGTACCGCAGCGCCGCAGCTCGCGTGAGCGCGGCTCGAGCCTAGTTAGTTTCTGCTACCTACAAAGAGCACGCAGCCAGCGCTTGCTAGGCTAAATCTTTAATTAGGAGGCAAGATGACCGACGCAACCCCAACGGGATCTCTGTCTGTCTTGCGCAGCAGGTTGCCTAAGCTTTTTTCGCGAACGGGCCCTTACTCAACTGAGCTGGGCGAAATCATACGCCTGAGCAAACTGAACCACCCCAAGTCTGATGCTTCGATAATCGAGCGGGCTTTTGAGGCTGCCGAACTTGCTCACCGCGAGCAAACTCGCAGAAGCGGCGAGCCATACATTACACATCCGCTAGCTGTTACGCATATCTTGGCAGAGCTGGGAATAGGCCCCGTGACTTTGGCGGCCGCGCTTCTGCACGACACGGTAGAAGACACCGAATACACACTTGCGCAGCTAACCTCAGACTTCGGCGATGAGGTTTCGATGCTTGTCGATGGCGTGACCAAGCTAGACAAAGTCAAATATGGCGACAACGCACAGGCCGAAACCGTTCGCAAAATGGTGGTCGCAATGTCGAAAGACATTAGAGTCTTGGTCATTAAGCTGGCCGACAGGCTTCACAACGCGCGAACCTGGCAGTTCATGCCAGAAGAATCTGCGAGGCGCAAAGCCCAGGAAACCCTTGAAATTTATGCACCGCTAGCTCATCGTCTCGGAATCAGCGCCATAAAGAATGAGCTCGAAGACCTTTCTTTTGGCGTGCTTTACCCGAAGGTTTACGAGGAAATTGTCAACTTGGTGCGTCAGCGAGCACCGAAGCGTGAAGAGTTCATCGAATCGGTTACCGAGGCTATTGAGTCGGATCTTCGTGAGGCTCGCATCAAGGGGAGCGTCGCGGGGCGACCCAAGCAGTACTACTCGATCTACCAAAAAATGGTGGTTAGAGGGCGCGAGTTTGACGACATTTACGACTTAGTGGGAATCCGCGTTCTGGTTCCTGAGTTGCGCGATTGCTATGCAATCCTAGGAACCATCCACGCTCGTTGGAATCCGGTGCCAGGCCGATTCAAAGACTACATAGCTATGCCGAAATTCAACCTCTACCAGTCACTTCACACAACTGTTCTCGGCCCACACGGTAGACCCGTCGAAATTCAAATTCGAACTAACGACATGCACCAAAGAGCCGAGTATGGCGTTGCAGCTCACTGGAAGTACAAACAGCAGGTCGCAAAAACGAGCACCGGCGACGAAGATCTGGTTTGGTTGCAGCACTTGAGCGACTGGCAGACCGAAACTCAAGACCCATCAGAGTTCCTGGATGCCCTCCGATTTGAAATCGGTGCAAAAGAGGTCTATGTCTTTAGCCCCAAGGGTAAAGTCATTGGACTTCCGGCTGGGGCAACCCCGGTCGACTTTGCTTATGCGGTTCACACCGAGGTCGGTGACCGCACTATGGGTGCGAAAGTAAACGCTAGGCTCGTTCCGCTTGAAACTGAACTGAAATCTGGCGATGTGGTTGAGATATTCACCTCGAAATCACCGACTGCGGGACCAAGTCAAGATTGGCTCAACTTCGTCAAATCGCAACGAGCAAGAGCCAAAATCAAACAGCATTTCACCGCTGAGCGCCGTGAAGACGCTGTTGAGAATGGCAAAGAAGCGCTTGCGAAGCAACTCAGAAAACAAAATCTACCCCTGCAAAAACTGATGGCCAGCGAGGCTCTGCAAACTGTTGCCGCCGAGCTAAAACTGACCGACATCACCGCGTTGTTCGCGTCTGTCGGCGAAGGGCACATCTCGGCCCAGTCTGTCGTCGAAAAACTCGTCGCCGAGATGACTGAAGCTTCAGAAATTCACGACGAACCCTTTGTAATTCCTAAGCCAAGAAACTCAAACCGCCCGCATTCAAGCGACAGTGGCGTGCTGGTTCGCGGAGACGCAGATGTAATGGTTAAGCTCGCGCGGTGCTGCACTCCTGTGCCGGGTGACGCGATTGTTGGTTTCGTAACGCGAGGTTCTGGGGTGTCTGTGCACCGAGACGACTGCAGAAACCTCGATCAGCTCAAGTTAGAACCAGAGAGAATTATGCCCGTGAGCTGGGCGCCAGAAAGCAAGAGCCTGTTTCTGGTTCAAATTCAAATCGAAGCCCTCGACCGGTCTGGACTCTTGAGCGACGTTACGCGAGTTCTTTCAGAGCATCACGTAAACATTTTGTCGGCATCGGTTTCAACTCGGAGTGACCGTGTCGCCCTCAGTCGATTCGTATTCGAGATGGGGGACTCAAGCCTGCTTGAGCATCTCCTAAGCGCCGTGCGACGAATTGAGGCAGTTTATGACGTCTATCGAGTTCACAACGGTTAGTGCTTTCTAAGCGGCTCACGCAGATCGACCAGCTCAAGCTGACTCGGTCTTAATCCGCCCATTTGAACCCAACGATCGGTTGCTGTCTTCTTTCGTGCTTTTTTGTTGCGTGAAGCCCTCAGGTAATAGGCCCTGGTTTCTGAAGTTTCAAGAAACCCAAAAAGGGCATAAACCTCGAAGTATCTGAGGATTTCAAAGTCAAGTTCCATCGCGCTTAACTCGGCGACTGAGAACATGGTGGATGGTTGAAGCAGCGATAGTTTCATGCACCAATAGTGCAAAAAAGGTCACCCAAAGGGTGACCTTTTTTGAAATCTGTTGAAAACCTAGAGCGAGTTTTTGACTATTTCTCGCCACTGAATTCTGGCGGCCAGAGCGTCTTCAGCATCTTTGAGCTTCTTTGCGTCTTTAGACTTCTTTGCCTCGGTGACCTGTGCTTCAAGCTTCTGAATCGACGCGTCAAGCTGCTCTAAGACCGAGTTGGTGCGATCCATCACGACCGGGTCTGATTTTCTCCACTGCTCTTCTTCTAGCTTGCGAACCTTGGTTTCGACAGCCTTTAGACGGTCTTCGACCTCGCGAAGCTTCTCGCGGGGAACACGCCCAGCTTTTTCCCATCTAGCCTGAATTGCTTGAAGTTGCTTCTTAGCCCCAGCAAGATCTTTTGCGGGATCCAGCTTCTCTGCCTCAACGAGTAGCTCTAGCTTCAGTGCCAAGTTTGCAGATTGTTCGGTGTTTTCTTGAGCGACAACCTCTGATTTTGCAGCATAAATTGCGTCGCCGGCGGCTTTGAAACGGGCCCAGAGTTCGTCATCGACCTTAGACTGCGAGCGGCCACTGGTTTTCCAGCTATCAAGAAGCTTGCGGTAATCGTTGATAGCGTCGGAACCCTTCGCCACCAGAGCTTCAGCGTCGGCGACGATTTGGGCCTTTGCCGCCTTGGCAGCTTTGTTTGCTGAGTCTAATGTTGCGAAATAGGCGCGTTTTGCCGACTCGAACTTAGTTCGAGCTGTTGAGAAGCGCTTCCAGATTGGGTCTGCGTCAGACTTCGAAAGCTTTGGGCCATTCTTTTGAGTCTCTTGCCACTGCTCAAAAAGGGCATTCATCTCTAGCGAAGTGTTCTTCCAGTGAATCTTCGACACATCTTGAGCGGCAATCATTTCAGCTTTTTCGGCGATTCCCGCGCGCTTGGCCACTTCTGCTTCGATTAACTCTTTGTTCTGCTCGAGTTTTTCTGCGACTAGCTCGAGAACTTTTCCTTGCACTGCCGTTACCCGTTCGCGCAGGGCTGCGACGTCGCCAACCGCAGCGGGTTCCTTGAGATCTTCGTTGAGCTTCGTAATAGCTTTCTTCAAGCTTTGTGCGTCAGCCTTGCCCTTGACGCGCTGTTCGAGAAGTCTCACCTGCGCCTCTAAGTCAATGAACTTGCGCTCGAAATAGGCTAACGCCTCGGCGGGTGTCACGCCGGGGTATTGCCCGACTTTGCGCTCTGTTCCGGCTTCGATGGTGAAGACGTTATTGTCTTCATCGACGCGTCCGAAAGTACTGAGTGAGGTTGACACTTGGGCTCCTGTGGGTTGATGCTGCTGCATGACTAGCGGCGGCGGATTTAGTTTAGAACAATCGGTCCGATGATTGGGTCTAGGTTTGGCTTGCCCCCACCGGCAGCGCTAGATCCGTCGTTCCCGAGTGCGCCGAGAGCTGCGATTTTGTCGATGCCCGAAGTAACCGTTCCAACCACCGCATAGTTTGGCGAAAGCGGGCTGTCTGCATACACGATGAAGAACTGTGAGCCTTGAGAAGCATTTCCTCCGCTGTTGGCCATCGCAATTACTCCGGTCTTATATAGGCCGTCGGCTGGGGCATTCTCATTATTTGGTCCAAAGGAATAGCCCGGGCCGCCTGTGCCGTCGCCGTTGGGGTCGCCACACTGCAACATGAACAGTCCAGAGTTAGAAATTCTGTGGCAGTAGTTGTCGTTGTAAAAGCCCGATTTTGCAAGGGCGATGAAGTTCGCCACCGCCTGAGGAGCCTTGGCTCCATCCAACTTGATTTCTAGCTTGCAGCCGTTGACATACATTGAACCCGACCAGTTGCGGTTTTCGGAAGTCGATGCGGCGGGAACGCTCGTCGGTGCTGCGCCTTTTTTGCCGGATTTTGGAGCTGGTTTGTTCAGACAGGCAGCTGATGCTGGAGCAACCCCGGTGTCTGAAGGACTCGGCTTGACGCTAGCGGTCGAAGTTGCCGACGGAGACGCTGTTGCAGTTGCAGACGCTGACGGCGAACTCGTGACCGTTGGCGTTGCACTTGGAGTGGCAGTAATCGACCCAGGGCCAAAACTAAAGTAAGAAAATTGCGCGCCCAGAGCGACGACGATAATAACTACGGCAGCAATCACTGCCACTCGATTGTCTCGACTGCGACGATTTTCTTTGGTCTTTTGAAGTTGCTGTTTGGCTTCAAATTCTTTGAGTCGCGATTGCGCGGTCGCAGAAAGATTAGATTTTGCTTTTTTTGACGACAAGATTCCTCCAGAGGTGAACAAAGTAATTTTAGTCAATATAAAACAGCCACAACGCCAACTCTCGGGGAACAACAATCGAAATGGTTTAGCCTGAAGGCATGTCTTTTCAAGATGGCATTTTCTCGGCAGCAGCTCCGCTTGCGGCGCGGATGAGGCCGCGGTCGATAGATGAGGTTGTAGGTCAGAAGCAGCTGCTTCAGCTCGGTTCGCCGCTTCGCGAACTGGCTAAACAAAATGCCGACCCCTCGAAAGCGTCACGAGTCTCTGTGATTTTATGGGGACCCCCTGGCACCGGCAAAACCACGCTGGCACAAGTAATTGCGGCTAGCTCGAAGCGAAAGTTTGTTGAGCTCAGTGCGGTGACGGCTGGCGTTAAAGAGGTTCGCGAGGTGATTGCAACCGCGTCTCGTGACCGTGAAATCTATGGTTCGAGCACTCTCTTGTTTTTAGATGAGATACACCGTTTTTCTAAGTCACAGCAAGATGCATTGCTTCCAGGTGTCGAAGGGGGAGCGGTCACACTCATCGCGGCTACAACCGAGAATCCGTCATTCTCAGTTATTGCGCCCCTGTTGAGTCGTTCACTTTTGGTCAGGCTCGAATCACTTTCACAAGACGATATAGCTGTTCTTCTGCAGCGCGCGCTTATCTCTGAACACGGGCTCGACTCAAAATTCACGATGGATGTCGAAGTCCAGAGCCACATACTTCAGCTGGCCGACGGAGACGCCAGAAGGGCGCTCACGGTTCTCGAGGCAGCAGCCGGTCACAGCGAAGCGCACGAACAAACCGAAATCACTATTGAAGCTGTTGCAGCATCGATGGATCGCGCATTGGTCAGGTATGACCGTGCGGGCAATCAGCACTTTGACGTAATAAGTGCCTTCATCAAGTCGGTTCGCGGAAGCGACGCTGACGCTGCCGTTCACTATTTAGCGAGGATGATTGAGGCTGGCGAGGACCCCCGGTTTATCGCTCGGCGATTAGTTATTTTGGCTGCCGAAGACGTTGGTTTGGCTGAACCTCAGGCTCTACAGCTCGCGACGGCAGCAGCAGAAGCGGTTGCGCTGGTCGGCATGCCAGAGGGTCGCATACCGCTGGCTGAGGCAACTATCTATTTGGCATTAGCTCCTAAGTCGAACTCGGCATACAACGCAATCAACGCTGCAATCGCTGATGTTCAAGCTGGACTTTCAGGCCCAGTTCCAAAAACGCTGAGAAGCTCGAACTTTGCTGGCGCAAAGCAACAGGGCGCGGGGGTTGGCTACGAATACCCCCATGATGATCCTCGAGCGGTGTTGACGCAGAGTTACCTGAGCGGCAAAATTTCAAACCGAAAGTATTACCTGCCCAAAGAAGTCGGCGCCGAAAGGACCTTTGCGGAACGTTGGCAAAAGTTGCGACAGATCATCCGATCTAAAAATTCTCTATAGCGCCCAGCCAAGGCTTTAGTGCTAAAGTAGAACAGTTGCCGACTGGAGTTTGTCGTTCGCGGCTGTACGCAAACTCAACGGTGCGATCACCAAAATAGCCTGGTGGTCCGTGGCGAAACAATCAGGAACAACCTCAAAATCTGATTATTTTTCGAACAATCGCTATTTAATCCTTGAAAGGGATCACGTGTCAAAAACCTCACGTACTCGCAGCAAGACTCGCTTGTCGCGCGCACTCGGCATTGCTCTTACTCCTAAGGCAGCCAAATACCTAGAAAACCGTCCATACGCACCGGGTCAGCACGGCCGCACCAAGCGCAAGACAGAGACCGACTTCGCGGTTCGTCTTCGCGAGAAGCAGCGCCTACGCGCCCAGTATGGAATCCGCGAAGCTCAGCTTCGCAAGACTTTCCAAGAAGCCAAGCGCGCAGAGGGCCTAACCGGTGAAAACCTGGTTGAGCTTCTAGAGCAGCGCCTTGACGCACTAGTTCTGCGTGCTGGCATCGCCCGCACCATTGCTCAGGCCCGTCAAATGGTCGTTCACCGTCACATTCTTGTGAATGGCGAGCGTGTTGACCGCCCTTCATACCGCGTCAAGCCTGGCCAAATGATTCACGTTCACCCAAAGAGCGAAGGCACCGAGCCTTTTCAGGTGGCAGCAGCCGGCGGTCACGTTGACGTGCTTCCTCCGCTTCCTGGCTACCTAGAAGTGCAGCTGGACAAGCTTCAGGCGGTCCTTGTTCGTCGCCCAAAGCGCGCCGAAGTACCGGTTACCTGTGAAGTTCAGCTTGTGGTTGAGTACTACGCAGCTCGCTAGTAACCCCAAAACCTAAAGATCGGAAGTTCAGATGAGTGGCGGCGAAATCGCAGCAATCATCGCAGCGAGTGCATTTGCACTCTTTGTGATTGCCCTTGTGCCAACACTTGTGAAGACGGCGCGTCTAGTCGACGAAGCTAGATTCACAATGCAGAGCGTCAACGAGCAGATTGACCCGCTACTCACTGAACTAACCGAAACCCTCGCGGTAGTAAACACTCAGGTCGATCGAATCGACAAGATTACTCGCAATGTGAGCAACGTAACCGCAAACATTGACAACATGGTCGATGTTTTTTCGGTTGCGGTCGGCTCACCACTCTTTAAGGTGGCGGGTATCGGACGCGGAATTTTCAGGTTCCTCAACAATCAAAAGAAACGCCGAGACCAGCGCTAAAAGCCTTGGCTCACAAACACACAAGGGGCGCGCATGAAGAAGTTTTTTTGGTTCGTAGCAGGCATCGCTATTGGTGCAATGGCGGTCAAGCAAATCAACGAAAACCCTCAAGCTCGTGAGTTTGCTGACGAGGCTACTCGCAAGGCAAAAGCATTTGGTGCCGCAGTCAGTGAAGGTTTTCGCGAGCGCGAGACTGAACTTTCTGGCGAATCAACAAAATAATCACACTTTCGAAAAAGGTTCAATCAAGTGAAAACCGCAGAAATTCGTCGTCGCTGGCTTACCTTTTTTGAACAGAAGGGCCACACCGTGGTTCCTTCAGCCTCACTAATCAGTGAAGACCCCTCACTACTTTTTACGGTTGCCGGAATGGTGCCGTTCATTCCATTTATGTCGGGTTTGGTGCCAGCGCCTTATGGCAGAGCCACGAGTGTTCAAAAGTGCGTGAGAACTCTAGACATCGAAGAAGTCGGCAAAACCACCCGTCACGGAACGTTCTTTCAGATGAACGGAAACTTTTCATTTGGCGACTATTTCAAGCGAGAGGCAATCCAGTTCGCTTGGGAGTTCTTAACGAAATCGGTCGACGAGGGTTGCCTCGGTCTTGACCCACAGCTGCTCTGGGTCACGGTGTTTAAGGACGACGAAGAGAGCATCGACATTTGGCGCGAGGTTGCCGACATTCCGATGGAACGCATTCAAAAACGTGGGATGAAAGACAACTACTGGTCGACCGGCCAACCCGGACCAGCTGGTCCGTGCAGCGAGATTTATTACGACCGAGGCCCCGCATATGGTCGCGAAGGCGGACCTGAGGCCGACGAAGACCGTTATATCGAAATCTGGAACCTCGTCTTTATGCAATATGAGCGTGGAGCGGGAATCGGAAAAGACAACTTTGAGATTCTCGGTGAGCTTCCGAAAAAGAACATCGACACAGGTATGGGCCTTGAGCGTGTGGCTTTTTTGATGCAGGGCGTCGAAAACCTTTATGAAATCGATCAGGTGCGACCTGTTTTAGACCTAGCGGCGAAGCTTTCGGGAAAAACTTATGGCTCCAGCGTCGAAGATGATGTTCGTCTGCGCGTAGTCGCCGACCATGTGCGCTCTGCTTTGATGTTGATTTGTGACGGAGTAACACCCGCCAACGACGGCCGCGGCTATGTCTTGAGGCGACTCTTGAGGCGCACAGTGCGCTCGATGAGACTGCTTGGTTTCGAGGGAAGCTGCTTCACGGAGCTTTTCACTGCATCGAAAGATGCCATGAACGATGCCTACCCAGAGCTAGATGGCGAGTTCAAGAGAATCCTTGCGGCTGCAACGGGCGAAGAAGAAACCTTCTTGCGCACGCTAGCCGCCGGCACAACTGTCTTAGACAGTGAGCTAGATGCTGTAAAAGCTGCCGGCTCGAAACAGTTAGCCGGAGACACCGCTTTCTTGTTGCACGACACCTACGGTTTTCCGATTGACCTGACTTTAGAGATTGCCGAAGAGGCTGGTTTGACAGTCGACCGAGACGCATTCAAGGCTTTGATGGCCGAACAGCGAGATCGGGCCAAAGCCGACGCACGCGAAAAGAAACTCGGCGGCACAGATCTTTCGGTCTATGGAGAGTTCCGCGCCTTAGGCGTAACTAAGTTCACCGGATACGAATCGTTAGAAACTGACGGCAAGATTCTCGGACTGATTCGCGACGGCAAGACCAGCGCCAAGATCTCGGCTGGCGACATCGCAGAGATTTTGCTCGACGAGACAAGTTTTTACGCTGAGTCAGGTGGTCAAGACAGTGACGCCGGACTGATTGTCGGCGACGGCTTCGAACTTGAAGTGTTAGACGTTCAAAAGCCGGTCAAGGGTCTTATCAGTCA
Organism: Actinomycetota bacterium; assembly: GCA_041181225.1. Taxonomy (GTDB): domain Bacteria; phylum Actinomycetota; class Actinomycetes; order Actinomycetales; family Microbacteriaceae; genus Rhodoluna. The sequence goes on from JBEGPW010000002.1 coordinate 34,895, forward strand.
TAGAGTTTTAGTGCGAAAAGGTGAGGTCGGCCTAGGGGCCAAGGCTCAAACTTTGGTAGACCCCGACTGGCGCGTTGGTGCCCGCCAGGCCCACTCGGGAACCCACGTTGTTCATGCAGCACTTCGCGAGGTACTCGGTCCGACTGCCCTTCAATCGGGTTCTTATAACAAGCCTGGTTATCTGCGCCTCGACTATTCGTGGGGAACCGCACTAAGCAACGAAACCAAGTCTGAAATCGAAGAGGTTACCAACCTGGCGATTCGCGGTGATTTGGCGGTTTCAGCACAGTTCATGAGTGTCGCCGAAGCTAAGGCCTGGGGCGCTGTGGCGCTATTTGGTGAAACCTATGATGAGAGCGTTCGCGTGATTGAGATCGGTGGCCCCTGGTCACGAGAATTATGCGGAGGAACCCACGTTTCGCGTTCTTCACAAATTGGTTTGGTTTCGATTATCGGTGAAGCTTCGGTCGGTTCTGGTTCGCGTCGTATCGAAGCCCTGGTTGGTATCGAAGCCTTCAGAACTCTAGCTAACGAGCGAGCGCTTGTCAGTCGCCTAGCCGAGAGCTTAAAGAGCCCTCGCGAACAACTCGAGGAGCGTCTGGCTGCAACCATAGAGGAGCTAAGGGCCGCCCAACGCAAGCTCGCGGCGATCCAAACCGCTGCCTTAGCGCAGCAGATACCCGCTTTTTATAGCGACGCCAAAGCCATAGGCAATCTTAAGTTCGCTGCAGTGTCGCTCGGCGAAGTCGATTCGGTGGATGAC
>JBEGPW010000003.1:0-6420 GCA_041181225.1 Actinomycetota bacterium
GCTTCATCGCGCGGGCCACCATAGCCATCGGCCAGGTTTTCACGCGCATGCCAAACTCCGAGGATGTGCCCGCCCTTGCGAACGTTCTCAACGAGGGTGTCGAGCGCGTCGGCGAGGTCGGTCTGAGGCACCTGCAGATAGGCGACCACCCCGATGTCAACCGGGGTCAGCACCGACTCGAAGCCGGTTGCGTCGGCAATGTGAGCAAAGTGCAGCTCGGCTACACCGCGCTCTTCGGCCAGTTTCAGCGACTTGCTCAGCGCATTCTTTGACCAGTCGATGTTCTCTGACTGCCAGCCCTGCTCAGAGAACCAGATGGCGTTTCGGCCCTCTCCCCCGGCGAGGTCAATCATTTTTCCTTTGGGCTGCTTTGCAATTAGCGGTTCGCAGTACTCCTTCACGAAACGATTAACCACGGTTGTGTAGATGTAGTTTTCGGTGTCGAATTTTGCGTCCCAGTAAGAAGAATCCATACTTGAAATCTAACGCTTTTTGAAAGGAACCATCATGGCCCACGAAATCACTGTCTCAGACCTTGCTTTAGAAATCAGCGACGACGCTTGGGTGCTTGACGTGCGCGAAGTTGACGAGTGGAACAACGGCCACGTGCCCACCGCTCACCACATTCCGCTAAACAGCGTTCCCGACATGATCGACGTTTTGCCGCGCGACGAGCGCATTTTTGTGATTTGCGCTTCAGGTGGTCGTTCGATGACTGCCGCCGATTTCTTGGTCGGTCACGGTTTTGACGCAGTGAGCGTTGGAGGCGGCACTAACGGATGGGTCGCCTCGGGCCGTGAAGTTTCTTTCGCGCCGAGCAACTAGTTCTTGGTGATGTCGATGGCCCGAAGCTCGTCGGCTTGAATCTCTTTGCGAACCTGCTCTAGAACGGCTTCGTCGACTTTGCTGTCAACAGTAATGACCGAAAGCGCTTTGCCACCTTTTTGCTGGCGCGCAATCTGCATCGCGGCAATGTTGATGCCTGCTTCGGCAAAAGCTTTGCCATAGATTGCGACGATGCCCGGGCGGTCGGTGTAAACCATCTGGATCATGTGCTCGGCTACCGCTAGCTCAACGTCATAGCCGTTGATGCTCACAATCTTTTGGTGGTGCTTCGGGCCAATCACCGTGCCAGAAACCGACGCGGATGTTCCGTCAGCCAAAGTGGCCCTAATGGTGGTGACGTTTCGGTATTCTTCGCTGTTTCCGTCGACAGTCAGCTTGACTTCGACTCCGCGAGCTTCGGCAAGCAGTGGCGCGTTGACATAAGACACCTGCTCGGTGACGGCGTTCTGAAAGAAACCTTTGAGGCCGGCAAGTTTCAAAACCGAAACGTCGTGAACAGCGATTTCACCCTGCACTTTGACTTCGATTGAGGCAACATTGCCGTGAGACAGGCCAAACAAAATCTGGCCCATGTTCTCCATGAGGGCAATGCCCGGTTTGACCGAGGCATCGATGTTGCCGCCAGCAACGTTTACTGCGTCTGGCACGAGGTCGCCCGCGAGCGCCAGCCGAACAGACTTTGCAACCGAGACGCCGGCTTTCTCTTGAGCTTCGTCGGTCGAAGCGCCAAGGTGCGGAGTCACCACTATGTTGTCGAGGGTCAAAAGTGGGCTGCCGGTCGGTGGCTCTTGAACGAATACGTCTAGGCCTGCCCCGGCAATCTGGCGAGACTTTAGTGCCTCATAAAGCGCGGTCTCGTCGATGATGCCGCCACGGCTGCAGTTGACGATGCGCAGGTTGGGCTTAGCCATGGCGAACTCTTTGGCGCCGATGAGGCCAGTGGTTTCAGGAGTCTTAGGAATGTGAATCGTGATGAAGTCTGACTGCTTCATAACTTCTTCAAGGGTTGCTAGCTTCACTCCGATCTGCTCGGCGCGAGCTGGAGTCACGTAGGGGTCGTAGCCAATGAGTTCAACGCCAAAGCCGGCGAGGCGCTGTGCCACGAGTGCGCCGATGCGGCCAAGGCCGACGATGCCGATGGTCTTTTCAAAGAACTCAACGCCGGTGAATTTGCTGCGCTTCCACTCCCCTGCCTTGAGGCTCGCGTTGGCGTCTGGAATGAATCGGGCCAAAGCAAACAACTGCCCGATGGCAAGCTCGGCTGCCGAAATAATGTTTGAGGTTGGTGCGTTGACGACCATGACGCCAGCCGCGGTGGCAGCCTTGATGTCTACGTTGTCAAGGCCAACGCCGGCGCGAGCGATAACTTTGAGTTTTGGCGCTGCCGCGATGGCTTCGGCGTCAACTTGGGTTGCTGATCTAACAAGGATGGCGTCTGCCGTTGCAAGCTCAGCTAGCAGCGCGGCGCGGTCTGTGCCGTCGACGTTGCGCACCTCAAAGTCTGGGCCAAGAGCTTCGAGGGTTGCTGGTGATAGTTCTTCGGCGATTAGAACGATTGGCTTGCTCATGTTGGGCTCCTTGTTTGTGGCGACTTCATCCAGTTTATGAATCGAAACCGTCGAAATCTAGAGAGCAAGTTTCAATAAATGTTAGTTACACTTAGTTTTATGCAAGTCAAGGCCGCGGGGCTCTCTCCCCTGCTCAAAAGCGACACTCAAGGGCTGATTTTGGCCGACCTTTTCATGAATCCAAAAGAGCTTTTCACAATCACGCAACTAGCGCAGTTTGCCAGCACGAGCCTGCCGACCGCGATGCGCGAGGTAGACCGCCTGCTTGACGCTCAAGTTGTGATTCAAAAAACTTTTGGTCGGGCCAGGTTGATTCAGGCAAACGCGGAACACCTGCTCTTCGACGCAATTTCGCAAATCGTGAGTTTTAGTTATGGCCCGGCAGCCGTGTTGCCCGCGGCGCTGGCTCACCTCGACGGCATCGACCACGCGTTTCTGTTTGGCTCTTGGGCGGCGCGACTCTCAAGGCAGATCGGCCCCGAACCTCGCGAAGTTGACCTCTTGCTCATCGGTCAGGTCAGTCGCATCGAAGCGTCGCGCGCTGCCGCAAAGGCCGAAGACCTGCTTAGCCGTGAGATCAACGTGCAGTTCGCCTCGGCGCTCGAGTGGAGTCGCGCCGAAAGCGAGTTTGTGCGCGAAATCAAGACTCGACCGCTCGTCGAGCTCAACCTCGAGCTCTAGACCTGCCTCGTTGCCCACCCCAAACCCCTTTAGGCTTAACCCGTGACCGAGTTCATCTTTTATGCAGCTGTGAGCAGCGACGGTTTCATTGCCGGCCCCGAGGGCGACATGGCCTGGGCCGAGAAATATCTAACCGGCGACGACGACTACGGTTTTTTTGAGCTGATGTCGAGCTGCTCGGCGGTGCTCATGGGCGCCGAAACTTTTGACTTTGAGATCCAATCCATCGGCCAAGAACCGAGGATGCTTCCAACGTTTGTGTTGACCTCAAACCCGCATCGGTTCGATGGCATCACCGACCCAAACGTGCACTTCGTTGGCGGTCAAATCGGTGCCGTTGCAACAGCGGTGCACCACAAAATCGCGTCGATAACCGGCGACCAGAACTCACTGGTATTTGTGTTTGGTGGAGCCACGGTTGTGAAACAGATGCTCGAAGAAAACCTGCTCGACGTGGTTCGCCTCTTTGTTACACCCGACGTTTTGGGTAGCGGCGTTCCGCTCTTTGACGTCACGGGCACCCATGGCGCTCAGGTCGCTGGCGGCTCGCCAACCGACGACCCGATTCAAGCGACGCTCAACAACTTCACTCAAGTCAACGAGCGCAAGTTCAGCTCAGGCCTCATCGAGAAAATCTTCGCGCGCAACTAATAACTCTTGCCTTATTCTTGTAAAACTGCTTTGATAAGAATAAGGAGCAGATATGTTGGAATATAGTTGGCCTGTCAGCCGCACGATTGAAGTGGATTGGCGTCAAGAAAATCGCTCCGGCGGGCGTGAAGACAGGCTTGTCAGGCGCATTCAGGCGAGCGTTCCCGCAGAAATCTCTAACGAGCAGCCTTTTTTTAGTGCAAGCCTGATGGCAAAAGCCGAGCGCGCTTGCCTCTTGGCCGTTCAGCTTGATGCAGCAGCCGGTATTCAATTGGGTTCCCTTTCTTCACTGCTACTGCGCGCCGAGTCGGCAGCCTCAAGCAAAATAGAGGGTCTTGCCGCCAGCCCATCAGACTTCGCGCGGGCAGCCTATGGTTCAAAAGGCAACGCCACGGCAGTCGAAATGGTTGATGGGGCCAAAGCTTTGCGGTGGTTTGTCGACGAAGCAAAACCGGGGGTTCGCCTCAACTTAGAGCAGATCTTGAAGACCCACCAGATATTGTTCGCTTCAGAGTCGAGTTCAGATGTGCAGGCTGGTCAACTGCGCACTGTTCAAAATTGGATTCAAGGCAGCAACTACTCTCCTATCGGAGCCACTTACGTTCCACCGCCGCCTGAACTTGTGCCAGATCTGATGCAAGACCTCATTGCGTTTAGCAATCGTGACGACCTGCCGGTGCTAGTTCAAGCTGCTGTCGTGCACGCTCAGTTCGAAAACATTCATCCGTTTGTAGACGGCAACGGCCGAATCGGGCGGGCGCTGGTGAGCGTGATTCTTCGCCGCCGCGGTGTTTCAAAAATGGTTACTATTCCGCTCGCTGCAGCATTGGGCGCCAACCGTGAACAGTATTTTGAGAGCCTGTCGCAGTGGCGATTAGGCAACGCCCAGCCAATCATTGAACTATTTGTGACTGGCATAGCCGCAGCAAGCCTTGAGGCGGCTACCACAGCAGACGTTATTGAAACCTTGCCTAAACTTTGGCAAGAACGCCTTGGCCGAGCTTCCACTGCAAATCTAGCTTCAAAGGCGCTTGCGTTTTTGTCTAATCAGCCAATTTTCAACGCGAACGATTTGGCCGAGACACTTGGTGTGCCTCTAACCAGCGCCTACCCAGCGATTTCAAAACTTGAAGCCGCCGACATCATCAGGCCACTCACCGATAGAACCCGCAACCAGATTTGGGGCGCCCACGAAATTCTCGAAGAACTCGAACATCTTGAGCTTCGCATCGGGGCTCGCATGTCGCAAACCAACAGACCGAGTGAATTGCCCTAGCAAAGCAAAAACCCCGCCACCAAAGTGACGGGGATTTGCTTTTAGAAACTGTGCCGTTAGGCCGATCGACTAGCGACCGGTTGAACCTTCGACGTAGTCTTTTTCGGTGTCTGAGCTGCGCAACCAGCTGAATAGCTTGCGCAGTTCGCGACCAACAGCTTCGATTGGGTGTGACTCGCCCTTAGCGCGCAGTGCGTTGAACTCTGGGGCGCCAGCATCCTGGTCGGCAACAAAGCGACGTGCAAAGGTGCCGTCTTGAATGTCGGTTAGCACTTCGCGCATGCGCTCTTTAACCTCTGGGCCAATAACGCGTGGGCCTGAGATGTAGTCACCATACTCGGCGGTGGTTGAAACTGACCAACGCTGCTTGGCGATGCCACCTTCATACATAAGGTCAACAATGAGCTTTAGCTCGTGAAGAACCTCAAAGTAGGCAACCTCTGGCTGGTAGCCAGCTTCGGTTAGGGTTTCGAAACCATACTGAATCAACTGTGAAGCGCCACCGCAAAGAACTGCCTGCTCGCCAAAAAGGTCGGTTTCGGTCTCTTCGGTGAAGGTGGTCTTGATGGTGCCGGCGCGGGTTCCGCCGATAGCCTTCGAATAGCTGAGGGCTAGCTCAAAAGCGTGACCCGATGAGTCTTGCTCGATGGCGATCAGGTTTGGAACACCCTTGCCGGCCAAGTATTCGCGGCGAACCAAGTGGCCTGGGCCTTTTGGTGCAACCAAGAAAACGTCAACGTCTGCTGGCGGCTTGATGTAGCCGAAGCGAACTGAGAAACCGTGACCAAAGACAAGTGCCTTGCCTGCAGTTAGGTGCTGTTCGATGTCTTTTGCATACAGGTGACGCTGTGATGGGTCTGGAGTCAGAATCATGATGACGTCTGCCCAGGCTGCAGCTTCGCTTGGCGTTAGAACCTTGAGGCCCTGCTCTTCGGCGGTTGCCTTGCTCTTTGAACCAGGCTGAAGACCTACTACTACCTCAACACCTGAGTCTTTTAGGTTAAGTGAGTGCGCGTGGCCCTGTGAGCCATAACCGATGACGGCTACTTTGCGGCCCTGAATGATTGATAGGTCGGCATCTTTGTCATAAAAGATTTCAGCCATGATTGCTCCTTTTTTGATTGGTTACATTTATCAGGATGACCGCCAGGGCAGCATCCTTGAAACTTATTTGAGAACTTTTTCGGTCATTGACTTTGAACCGCGGCCCATTGCCAAAACGCCCGACTGAACGAGTTCTTTGATTCCGAAAGGCTCAAGAACTCTGATGAGTGCGGCACACTTTGCGCTGTCGCCGGTGACTTCGATAACGACCGCGTCTGCAACAACATCGATTACTCGGGCTCTAAACAAGGTTACCGCTTCTAGAACCTGTGAACGAGTTGAGGCATCGGTCTT
>JBEGPW010000004.1:0-4393 GCA_041181225.1 Actinomycetota bacterium
CCTCGGTGGAGTGACCAAAGAGCAGGCCGACTCGTTTGCTCAGCTTGGCTTGGCGCTTCTAGCCGCGATTGCCATTGTGTTTATCGTGATGGTTGCGACGTTCTCAAGCATCATCCAGCCACTGATTTTGTTGGTGTCGATTCCGTTCGCGGCAACCGGAGCAATCGGCTTGCTTTTGATCACCGACACGGCTCTGGGCGTTCCGGCGATTATCGGAATGTTGCTTTTGGTCGGCGTGGTGGTTACGAACGCGATTGTTTTGATCGACCTAATCAACCAATACCGCAAGCAGGGTCGTCCGCTTCAAGAAGCCATCATGGATGGCGCCCGTCAGCGCCTTCGCCCGATTTTGATGACCGCCCTAGCTACGATTTTCGCATTGATTCCCATGGCTATCGGGCTCACCGGCAGCGGAGGATTCATCTCGAAGCCGCTAGCCATCGTGGTTATTGGTGGCCTCTTCTCATCAACGATTTTGACCTTGGTTATTGTTCCAGTGCTTTATGAAATCGTTGAGGGTGGCAAAGAAAAGCGTGCTGCGAAGCGCGTGGCCAAGCGAGCTGCCAAGCTGGCTAAGGCTTAGACGATATAAGTTGCGCTTGCCTCAGAAATGTCGCATGCCCCTTTTAGTTTTGGACGGTGATTAAGATTTCAGAAAACCTTGTTTGGATCGACTGTGAAATGACGGGTCTTGACCCGCGTCGTGACTGCCTTGTTGAGATTGCCGTTGTGGTAACCAACTCAGACCTCGAACCTCTAGATGATGGCCTCAACCTTGTGATCAAGCCTGATCCGACTGCGCTGGCTGGTATGAGCGATTTCGTTCGGGCCATGCACACAAGCTCGGGGCTCATCAACGAGTTTGAAGCTGGCCTGTCACTCGGCGACGCTGAAGCTCAGGTCTTGGAATATGTCAAACGGTTCATTCCAGAACCAAAGACCGCTCCCCTAGCCGGTAACAGCATCGGAACCGATCGTATGTTCTTGAACCAACACATGCCGGCTCTCGATGACTTTTTGCACTACCGAAACATCGATGTCTCGAGCATCAAAGAACTGACAAGACGATGGTTTCCGAGCGTGTATTTCAAGATTCCTAAGAAGGGCTCTGCGCACCGAGCCCTGGCAGACATTCTTGAGTCGATTCAAGAGTTGCGTTTTTATCGCAAAGTCGTTTTCGTTGAGTCGGCGCTCTCGGCACATGAGCTTGATTTGGCTGTCGATTCGCTTTTGAGGGCGCCTAAAGTCGATTAACTTCGTGCGGTTGATTCTGCTAAACTTTTCAAGTTGCTTGGCACACCAAGGTCAAGCATGGTCGAGAAGCTTCGATCTATGGTGGGTATAGCTCAGCTGGTAGAGCACCTGGTTGTGGTCCAGGGGGCCGCGGGTTCAAGTCCCGTTACTCACCCGAGCGCAGAGCGTGGCGGCAAAGTAAATCGACGACAGTCGATTTACGCCGACACGGTGCGCGAGACCACCGAAGGTGTCGCGAAACTTAGAAAGTTAGCGTCAGCGGACTTTCGGGCAACGATCTGTGCGAGACCACGCCAGTGCCGAGTGACTTTCGGAAGCCGAAGGCGGCGAGCAAACAAAAAGACCTCCCACCGGGAGGTCTTTTGCTTTAACTTGAGCGCCCGAAGGCGCCACGATTAACCTTGGTTGGCTCTCTCAATGATTAGCTCGCGCACGCGGCCGGCATCGGCTGAACCCTTCATTGCCTGCATGACTGCGCCAATGACGGCACCAGCGGCTTGAAGTTTGCCTTCGCGAATCTTTTCGAGCACGTCAGGCTGGCTGGCAAGGGCTGCGTCGATGGCGGCCAGTAGGGCGCCGTCGTCGCTGACGACTTCTAGTCCTCGAGCTGCCACAACTTCGGCTGGTGAGCCTTCGCCGGCGAGCACGTAGGTCAAGACTTCGCGGGCTAGGCGGTCGTTGATATTGCCGGCTTCTACCAGAGTCGCGAGCTCAGCAACCTGAACACCTGTGATGTTGAGTTCTGAAACGTCTTTGTCTTCGCTGTTGGCAAGGCGAGCCAGTTCGCCGGTCCACCATTTGCGTGCAGCCTGTGGCTTTGCTCCGGCTTCGACGGTTTCAACGAGCTGGTCGAGCAGACCCGCGTTGACAACATCGCGAAACTCGAGGTCGCTGAAAGCCCATTCGTCTTGTAGGCGACGGCGTCGCAGCGCAGGGTTTTCAGGCAAAGTCGCACGAATCGACTCAATCAACTCGACGCTCGGTTGCACCGGCACTAGGTCTGGCTCAGGAAAGTAGCGGTAGTCGTCGGCGTCTGACTTTGGGCGACCTGCGCTGGTGGCGCCTTTGTCTTCGTGCCAGTGGCGAGTTTCTTGAGTGATGGTTCCACCATTTGCGAGGATGTGCGCCTGACGCTGAATCTCGTAGCGAACGGCGCGCTCGATTGACCGCAGTGAATTGACGTTTTTAGTTTCGGTGCGGGTGCCCAGTTTTGCTTCGCCGTGCGGGCGCAGCGAAACGTTTGCGTCGCAACGCACGTTTCCGCGTTCCATGCGGGCGTCGGAGACATCCATGGCTTTTACCATTTCGCGAATCAAACGAACGTATGCTGCCGCCAGCTCAGGAGCCTCTGCGCCGGCGCTATAGACAACTTTTGTAACGATCTCAACCAGTGGCACGCCAGCGCGGTTGTAGTCAACGAGCGAGTACTCAGCGCCTTGAATGCGGCCGGTGTTACCGCCGATGTGAGTGAGCTTGCCGGCGTCTTCTTCCATGTGCGCACGTTCGATTTCGATGGTGAACTTATTTCCGCTAGGCACTTCAACCTCGATCGAGCCTTCAAAAGCGATCGGCTCGTCATATTGCGAGGTCTGAAAGTTCTTGGCTAGGTCTGGGTAGAAATAGTTTTTGCGCGAGAAACGACCGTTAGGCGCAATCTGGCAGCCGAGAGCCAAACCAATCGCGATGCTCGACTCGACAGCCTTCTTGTTTACCGCAGGCAAAGAGCCAGGCAGACCGATGCAAATCGGGCAAACGTTAGTGTTTGGCTCATCGCCAAAAATGTTGGCGCAACCGCAGAACATTTTTGTGTTGGTGTTTAGCTCGACGTGAACCTCAAGACCAATGACAACCTCGAACTGTTCGAGGGCTTTCTCATAGTTCATCAACTCTGGCTTGGCCATTAGAAACCACCCTTTGCAATTAAGTCGACAAGGTCGGGCGCTTGGCTCATCATGTCGTGACCCCAAGCGGCGTTTTGCATCGCCTCAAGTGCAGCGCCAACGTGATAGAGGCGAGCATCCTCGCGAGCTGGTGCTAAGAACTGAATGCCGACCGGCAGGTCATCTTCACTGGCAACGCCGTTAGGAATCGAAATGCCCGGGATTCCCGCAAGGTTCGCAGGAATCGTCGCGATATCGTTTAGATACATGGCCAGCGGGTCTTCGATTTTCTCGCCCAACTTGAACGCAGTGGTGGGCGCGGTTGGCGAAACGAGAACATCCGCCTTTTCAAAGGCCGCCGCAAAGTCGCGTTGAATCAAAGTGCGCACCTTTTGGGCACTGCCGTAATAAGCGTCGTAGTATCCGCTTGAAAGAGCATAGGTGCCGAGGATGATGCGGCGCTTGACCTCAGGACCAAAGCCGGCCTCACGGGTGGCGGCCATCACACGCTCAATGGTTGGGTTGCCCTCAGGGGCAACGCGCATGCCGAAACGAACCGAGTCGAACTTGGCCAGGTTTGACGAAGCCTCAGCCGGCAAGATTAGGTAGTAGGCAGCAATGGCGTATTCAAAGCTAGGGCAAGAAACCTCAACGATTTCGGCACCGGCATCGGCCAGCAACTGCAGGCTCTGGTTGAAACGTTCGGTTACTCCGGCTTGAAAACCTGCGCCGGTTAGCTCCTTGATTACGCCGATGCGCATTCCCTTGACGTCAAGCTTCTTGGCAGCCTCGGCCATTGATCCGAGAGACTCAGGCAACGAAGTGCTGTCGTGCGGGTCGTGACCAGCGATGACGTCTTGCAACAGAGCCGCGTCGAGCACGTTTCGGCTGACCGGACCAATCTGGTCGAGCGAACTCGCCAACGCGATTAGGCCATAGCGCGAAACCGCGCCGTAGGTTGGCTTGATGCCGACGGTGCCGGTAACTGAAGCCGGAAAACGGATCGAACCACCGGTGTCTGAACCGATTGCAAGTGGAGCTAGGTAGCCCGCAACCGCTGAAGATGAGCCACCGCCAGAACCACCTGGGATGCGGTCGAGCGCCCAAGGGTTGCGCGAGGGACCAAACGCCGAAAACTCGGTTGACGAGCCCATTGCAAACTCATCGAGGTTGGTCTTGCCCAAAATCGGCATTCCGGCGGCGCGCAACTTGCTCACCACTGTTGCATCATAGGGCGGAACCCATCCCTCAAGAATTTT
>JBEGPW010000005.1:0-9019 GCA_041181225.1 Actinomycetota bacterium
TGTTTAGCACAGGCATCTCACCCGCTTTTTACAGGAGAAAAACGTTGGCCCTTATCGTGCAGAAGTTCGGCGGATCATCCGTGGGCGATGCAGACAAGATCAAACACGTTGCCAAGCGGGTGATTGACACTCAAAAAGCTGGCAATCAGATTGTTGTGGTCGTTTCGGCGATGGGCGACACCACTGATGAACTTATTGACCTAGCCAACTCGGTTTCTGACAACCCTGAGTCTTTCGCTCGCGAGTTTGACATGCTGCTGACTTCAGGCGAGCGCATCTCGATGGCACTGCTTGCGTTGGCAATCAACTCTTTGGGCGGGTCAGCCCGCTCATTCACAGGTTCACAGGCGGGCATTCAAACCGATGAGGTTCATGGCAATGCACGCATTTCAGAGATTAACCCGGCTCGAGTGCGTGACGCAATCGATGAGGGGCACATTGCGATTGTTGCCGGTTTTCAGGGTTTCAACAAAGAAACTAACGACATCACAACCCTTGGCCGCGGCGGCAGTGACACCACTGCGGTGGCTTTGGCTGCTGGGTTGGCGGCAGACCTTTGTGAGATTTACAGCGATGTCGACGGAATCTATAGCGCTGACCCTCGTATCGTTCCGGCGGCTCAAAAGCTTGAGGGCATTGACATTGAATCGATGCTTGAGCTGGCTGCGGCTGGTGCCAAGATTTTGCACATTCGTGCGGTTGAGTTTGCCCGTCGTCACAACGTTGACCTTAGGGTTCGTTCGACTTTTAGCACCGACCCAGGAACCATCGTGTATTCATCTCAAGCAGGAGACAAAATGGAAGAAGCAATCGTTTCAGGCGTAGCCACCGACAAAGGCCAGGCAAAGATTACCGTCATTGGAATCCCTGACGTTCCCGGCAAAGCGGCCGAACTTTTCACGGTGGTGGCTGAGGCTGGCGCAAATATCGACATGATTGTGCAAAACACTCCGACTGGCTCTGACGTGACTGATGCGGTGAGCGACATTTCGTTTACTCTTCAGAGCGGTGACTTGACTAAAGTTGTGGCTGCGATTGAAGCGGCCAAGCCACAGCTTGGGTTTCGTGGGCTTGAAAAAGATGACGAAATTGGCAAGCTTTCGGTGGTTGGCGCTGGCATGAAAACCCACTCCGGTGTTTCGGCAACCCTGTTTGGTGCGTTGGCTAAAGCCGGCATCAACATTGAAATGATTTCGACCTCTGAGATTCGCATTTCGGTGATTACCAGTTCGCAACAACTCGACGAGGCCGCTCGCATCGTGCACACCGCATTTGGCTTGGATGGCGACAGCGCCGCTAAAGTTTATGCCGGCACCGGTCGTTAAATAAGGAGCTCAGAATGAGTCGCAAACCTAACCTTGCCCTAGTTGGCGCTACCGGCGCAGTCGGCACAGTCATGATCGGAATCATCAATAGCCGCGAAAACATTTGGGGCGAAATTCGCCTGATTGCGTCGCCTCGCTCTGCCGGCAAAAAGATTACGGTTCACGGCCAAGAGCTCACGGTTGTTGCACTTGCGCCTGAGGCTTTCGACGGCATCGACATTGCAATGTTTGACGTACCAGACGAGGTTTCAGAAGTGTGGGCTCCGATCGCCGCCGAGCACGGAGCGGTAGCCGTTGACAATTCCGGCGCGTTCCGCATGAACCCCGACGTTCCCTTGGTGGTGCCTGAGGTTAACCCTGAGCAGGCCAAAAACCGCCCACTTGGAATCATCTCGAACCCAAACTGCACAACTTTGACGATGATGGCTGCTATGGGTGCTCTGCACCGCAAGTGGACTTTGAAAGAACTTGTCGTCTCGAGTTACCAGGCGGTTTCTGGCGCGGGTGCTGCTGGCATCGCCGAGCTGGCTGACGAAATCAAGGTTGTGGGCGGCGACGCCAGCCTTGGCACCAACACTAACGATGTGCGTGCAGCTTTGGCTGCCGCTGGCAACGACCTGAGCGATTCTCCTTGGTCTCACCCAATTGCGCTCAACGTGATTCCGTTCGCTGGTTCTTTGAAGGCCGGAGGGCATTCATCCGAAGAAATGAAGGTTCGCGACGAGTCTCGCAAGATTCTTGGCATCAACGATCTAAAAGTTGCCGCGAGTTGCGTTCGAGTGCCGGTGCAGGTTGCTCACTCGCTAACCGTTCACGCAACTTTTGCAAACCCGCTCACCCCAGACGAGGTTCGCGACGTGCTCAACGCGCAGCCAACCGTGAAGGTGCTAGACGACCCGGCCAATAATGTTTACCCAACGCCAAACCAGGTTGCTGGCCAAGACCCGACTTTTGTTGGGCGCATTCGCCAGTCGCTCGACTTTACCAACAGCATCGAGCTGTTCGTAGTTGGCGACAACCTTCGCAAGGGCGCGGCGCTCAACACCTACGAAATAGCAGAACTGGTAGCTAAAGAGTTCTAGCGTTGCGGGCGAGGTGCTCTCGGCGGCCTAGTTTTGCTTTGCGACTAGCTCAAGAAGCCGCACCTCAGGTCGGCAGGCTAGACGAAACGGTGCATAAATCGAGTGCCCTAGCCCGGCAACGACGTTCAATAGAAACGCATGCCCGCCAATGCTCCAAGCGCTGACACCTTTGGCAAACTTGGTGGGCAAATCGCAGTTGGTCGTGAGCGCGCCATAAAAGGGAACGCAAACCTGACCACCGTGGGTGTGACCGGCCAGCAGCAAATCGACTTTTTGAGAGCCCATCGCATCGATTACCTTTAGATATGGTGCGTGGCTCACCCCAATTAAAAAGTCATAGTTTGCTGCCGACTCGCGGCTCTTGGCCAGCGAACCTAAATCGTCGAGCCCATCGTGAGCGTCGTCGATGCCAATGAAACCAACTTTTAGCCCCTTGATGTTTAGGGATGCGCCGCGATTGTTGAGGCTCAGCCAGCCAGCGCTTTCGAATCCTGCTACTAGCGCCGCTGTGTCTAGACGAACGTTTGTTCCGCGCTTCGATGGCGCACGAAGGTAAGAAAACGGGTTTCGAAGCTGCGGGGCAAAGTAGTCGTTTGAACCGTTGACGAAAACACCTGGCGATTTCAACAAACCCTGCATAGCTCCCAACAGGGGAGTAACCGCCCTTTTGTGACCAAGGTTATCGCCAGTGTTGACAACCAGGTCGGGCTTGAGTGACTCGAGGCCAAGCATCCAAGCGATTTTTCTTTTTTGCCAGGGAGCCAGGTGCACGTCACCGATGTGAAGCACTTTGATCGGGTTAGAACCGACCGGCAATATCGCCAAGCTTTCTCGACGAATCACAAACCAGTTGCGTTCAACAAGCGAAGCCCAAGCGAAAACCAAAATCGCTATTGTTGCACCAGCGATCAGCGCAATCTCTAGCACCTATGGGCCGCTGCTAAGAATCAACAAAATAGCGCCCGCGGCCGAAGCCGTTGAACCAGCGGCTGGCAGAGTGCTGACCACGTTTCCGGCGGGCACTGTGGCCGAATGTTGAAAGAACTGACCTTGAGAGGCAACCGGGGTGCTCACCGCAGAGAATCCGGCGTTTAAGAGCACTGTTTTGGCGTCGAGCACGCTTAGGCCCTCAACGTTTGGAACCACCGATGAACCACCCTTGCTCACATAAATCTTTACCTGCGAACCTCTCGCAATGGCCCGGTCGCCGTGGGGTGTAGTCCACGCGACTGTTCCCACCGGTTGCGACGAAACGACCTGTTTGGCGATTATGTTGGCATTCAAACCGTTCAACACGAGGTCACTGGCCGCTTCACTTGGCAACTTTCCGATTTCGTTTGGCACGGTAATCAGCGTTGCGTCGATCATCGACTTGGGTGGGTTTTTAAACTTGCCCGGCACATAAATTTTGTTTGCGGTTTGCATGATGGTGCGCCAAATGTCGTGGCGCACGGTGTTGGCAGCTTTGCCCCGCAGACTGAAACCGCTGAGGCTCTTGGTTCCAACCACGTTGCCAACCCAGGTTGCGGTCGAAACTGCGGTTGTGGTTCCGGTCATCCAAGTATGAACGCCCGAGTCGGTGGTTCCGGTCTTGCCTGCGATTTGTGCGCCGTCGCCAGTGTTTGAGGCCCCAGCGGTGCCGCTCATAACAGCTTTCATCGCATAAGCCATGCCCGCCGCAACCTCGGGAGAAACGGCTTGTGAACACTGAGTGGTTGGCACCGTCATTTCTTTGTTGCTGGTTCGAACCACCACTCGGTCGATTGCTACCGGTGTGCAGAACATTCCGTTATTGGCGATGCCGGCTTCAGCCGCGGCTACTGTGATGGGGGCGATTTCGTTGATTCCCAAAATCGAGGATGGAAAGGCAACCAGCGGTGTCAGGTCGGCGCGGTGCATGCCAAAACGCATGGCCTGGTCGCGAATGTCGCACAGGTCTAGCTGAGAGGCCATCGAAGCGAAGGCCGTGTTGACCGACAACGCGGTTGCTTTCACAACGGTGAGGTCTTCTGGCTCTTTGCTGATGTTGTTGGGCTTCCAGGTGCCGGTTAGTTCACCACAACGCGAGGAAAAGTCGGTGGCGTTCCATTCGTGCACTCTGCCGTCGACGTGGTCAAGGAGCTTGTAACCTTTTGTGAGCCAATCGGCCAAGGTAAAGATTTTGTAGGTCGAACCGGTTTGAAAACCGCGCGAGCCACCATAGTTTAGGTCGGCCGAGTAATTAACGGCGGTGTGCCCCTGGGGTGGGTTGGCGGTCTGGTCAAAAATTCGGTTTTGAGACATTGCGAGAATGCGACCTGTGCCGACCTGCACCGAAACGCTAGCTGAACCGGTGCGGCTTTTGTCTGTTGGTGGCACCCAATACTTGGTTGCTTTGTCGGTTACTTTTTGAACGGCGAGATCCATTGTCGTGTAAATATCTAGCCCACCGCGGCGCAGCAAGACTTCGCGGTCAGCTGCGGTTTGACCGAAT
The DNA here is from genome assembly GCA_041181225.1 of Actinomycetota bacterium. GTDB lineage: Bacteria > Actinomycetota > Actinomycetes > Actinomycetales > Microbacteriaceae > Rhodoluna. The sequence goes on from JBEGPW010000005.1 coordinate 4,881, forward strand.
TCTTGGTTGTTGCGAATGCTCCAAACCACATAGTCACAGAAAAAAGCCGTCACCTGTTGGGCTTCGCAACCGCTTTTGCCCTTGGTTATTTTTATTGTGATGGGCGAGGCGATTGCGTCTTTGGCCTCTTGTTCGGTGATGCCCGTCATGTCAGAGTGCTTAAGCATGTTGTTGATCACATAGTCGCGACGACCTTTTGCTGCCGGAAGGTTGTCTGCAACGTCTGGCCTGAAGTTTTCTGGGTTTTGCACCATTCCGCCGAGGAGGGCTGCTTGGGCAATCGTTAGGTCTTTGGCGTGCACGCCGAAATAGTAGTTTGACGCAGCCTCAATGCCATAGATGCGGTTTCCAAAATAGGCGATGTTTAGGTAACCGGCGAGAATCTCTTTTTTGCTTGTAATTTGCTCGAGTGCAATTGCGAGACGCATTTCTTTGATTTTGCGATCAGGGGTGTTGGCTGTGGCGGCGGCAGCGGCTTCTTTGTCGCCGGCGAGCTCGGCGGCTTCAACTAGCGTGTTTTTTACGTATTGCATGGTGATTGTTGAACCACCGGAACTGCCGGTGCGCAGCACCTGGCCCATTGATGCACGAATAAACGAGATGATGTCAACACCGTTGTGTTGATAGAAGCGAGGATCCTCGGTCGAAAGCACAGCATTGACGATGTTTTTAGACATTTTTTCGTATGGAACCGAAATTCGGTTCTCTTCAAAGAAGCTTGCTACGGGCACCGGTTTGCCGTTTTGGTTTGCATATATTGTTGAAGCCTGTGACGTGTTTACCGGTTTGATGTAGGTTGGCAGGCTGTCAAAGGCCGAGATGCCCGCGCCGGCGAGCAGGCCACCAATCAGGGCCATCGGCGAGATTACAATAACAAATAGAAAGCCAGCGATTGCACTCAAGCCAATAAAACTAAAGAGGGCTCCGAGTCGACTGCCGGCACTACGCTGCGAACCAGTCATAAACTCAAGGTTAGTGCCTTACACCTGAAAGCGAGCTAAAGATGAGCCAATCATCCGAGTCTAAAATCGAACAAAAATTGATAGAGCTTGGGCACGCCTTGCCCCCGGTTGCTAAGCCGGTAGCGGCCTATGTGCCTGCTGTTGTCACCGGTAATTTGGTTTTCACCAGCGGTCAGTTGCCATTTGTTAACGGTGTTTTGCCAGCAACCGGAAAAGTCGGCGAAGGCGTCGGGCGAGTTTCACCCGATGAAGCCAAGAAACTCGCTCAGCTTTCGGCGCTCAACGCGCTGGCTGCGGTCAAATCGGTGATCGGCGATCTCGACCGGGTCGTGCGCATCGTAAAAGTTGTTGGTTTTGTCGCTGGCGGGCCAGAGTTCACCGGTCAACCGGGAGTTATCAATGGCGCCAGCGAGTTTTTGGGCGAGGTTTTTGGCGACGCAGGAATTCATGCCCGAAGTGCCGTGGGTGTTCCTTCGTTGCCGCTTGACTCTCCCGTTGAGGTCGAGTTGATCGCCGAGTTTCGCTAGACCCTAGTCTTTCGCTCCGGCCGCCAGCTTGCTGCTGATTAAGCCCATCACTGAGCTGTCGGCCAGCGTGGTTACGTCGCCGATCTCTCGGTTTTCGGCAACGTCGCGAAGCAAGCGACGCATGATTTTTCCGGAACGAGTTTTTGGCAGCTCGCTAACCACCATCACCTGGCGAGGTCTTGCGATTGCGCCGATTTCTTTGCTTACGTGCTCGCGCAAAATCTTGTTTACGTCGCTGGCCTCGGCCTCGGCAACGTGACTGTGACGCAAAATCACAAATGCAACCACAGCCTGGCCGGTGAGCTCGTCACTCGCGCCAACCACGGCCGCCTCAGCAACCCAAGGGTGACCAACCAGCGCCGACTCGATCTCTGAAGTAGAGAGTCGGTGGCCCGAAACGTTCATCACATCATCGACGCGGCCGAGCACCCACAGGTCGCCATCCTCGTCTAATTTCGCGCCGTCGCCTGCGAAATAGATGCCTTCAAAACGCAACCAATAGGCCTCGATGTAACGCTCCGGGTTGCCCCAGATTCCGCGCAGCATTGAGGGCCAAGGTTCAGTGATGGTCAAATAGCCGGCTGCGCCGTCGCGCACAGGCTTTGCGTCGTCGTCGAGCACTGCCACGGTGATTCCCGGCAGTGGAATCTGCGCCGAGCCCGGCTTTAGGTTGGTAACACCCGGCAAGGGCGAAATCATGATTGCACCGGTTTCGGTTTGCCACCAGGTGTCAACGATTGGTGCTTTGCCCCCGCCGATTGCGTCGCGATACCAGAGCCAGGCTTCGGGGTTGATGGGTTCGCCCACTGACCCGAGCAGACGAATTGAGCTGAGGTTAAATTGGTCTGGAATCTCGCGGCCGGTCTTCATAAAGCTGCGAACCGCGGTTGGCGCCGTGTAAAGAATCGTGACGCCGTACTTCTCGATAATCTCCCACCAGCGACCTAGGTGCGGGGAATCTGGGGTTCCTTCGTAAATAACTTGGGTTGCGCCGTTTGCGAGCGGGCCATAGGCAACATAGCTGTGACCGGTGATCCACCCGACGTCGGCGGTGCACCAATAAATGTCAGTTTCAGGGTGAAGATCAAACACGTTTCGGTGGGTGTAGGCCGCTTGGGTTAGGTATCCGCCTGAGGTGTGCAGAATGCCCTTCGGGGTTCCCGTTGTGCCTGAGGTATAGAGAATGAAGAGCGGCTGCTCAGCGCCGAATGCCTCGGCTTCGTGTTCTGCGCTGGCGGTCGCCATGGCGTCGTGCCACCAGAGGTCGCGCCCTTCGACCCACTCGACTGCCTCGCTGGTGCGCTTCACAACGAGCACGTTTTCGACGCTTGGGCAGTGGTCGCCAGCCAACGCGTCGTCAACCGCAGGTTTAAGAGCGCTGGGTTTGCCTTTGCGATAGCCGCCGTCTGCGGTGATAACCAAGCTGGCCTTGGCGTCGTTGATGCGGGTGTGAAGTGCCTCGGCCGAAAAGCCTCCAAAAATCACCGAATGGATGGCACCGATGCGCGCCACAGCCAACATCGAGATGATGGCTTCAGGAATCATCGGCAGATAAATCGCCACGCGGTCACCGGCACTGATGCCGAGATTGGTCAAAACATTGGCAGCTTTTTTTACTGCTTCGGTTAGTTCGGAATAGCTGTAGGTTGCGGTGTCACCGGGTTCGCCTTCAAATAGCAGCGCGGTTCGGTCGCCATTCCCCGCTAAAACGTGGCGGTCGAGGCAGTTGTAGGCAACGTTTAGTTCGCCGTCTTCAAACCATTTTGCAAATGGTGCTTCTGACCAGTCGAGAGTTTTGGTGAATGGCTTGTGCCAGTCGAGCTTTCTGGCCTGTTCCGCCCAAAAACCGAGGCGGTCACGCTGAGCTTCTTCATAGAGCGAAGCCTGAGCTACGGCATTTGCAGAAAACTCAGCTGTCGGGGCAAAGCGTCGGGTGCTGTTTTGATTTGGGTTCGAGCTTTGCATCGAAACTATTCCCTTCTTGCGAGTTCCTGAAACTCTTTCTTCAGTCTTGCATAGGCAGTTAACTTTTTGATAACGAGCGTCTTATAATAAATAGTCAGCTTCGGCTGACCAGCGGCAGTCTAACCCCCCCCCTGACTGCCGCCCGGCCGTAGCTCTCCCCCCAGAGCTACGGCCCTCTACTTTTAACTGGTCTCATTTGAGTCTCGAGCAGGTGGCGTTCACGTCGGTGAGTTCGGCATCGCTGTCTAACTTTGTGCACCGAAAATCAACGTTGCGCGCGCGCCTTTGGCTCAGGTCGGCAACATTGGCTGATGCCGCTAAATCTGCAGCCGATACTGAGGCTTTTAGACACGCCAGAGCTCACCGATGTTCTGATAAACGGAACCTCAAGTTGCTTTGTCGACTGCGGCGACGGGCTCAAGCAAGTTGAGGTGCCCTATGTCGACGAAGCTCAACTGGCCGAAACTGCGCGATGGTTGATTGCTCTCGCCGACCGCCACCTTGACTTCGCCAACCCCATTGCTGACTGCGTGGTGAGTGCTGTCGAGCTCGGGTTAATGGGCAAAGCGCGGTTTCGCGTGCATGCGGTTCTCGCCTCAGCTAGTTCGCCAAACACCCTGCTTTCGATTCGCAGGCATCAGCCGGTTCAGCTGGGCGTCGAGAGTTTTGTGGGCGGCAGGCTCGA
>JBEGPW010000006.1:0-37097 GCA_041181225.1 Actinomycetota bacterium
CGAGGTGCCCGCCGGTTCTTGAAACATCGGCAATCAGGCTTTCGCGGATCTCTTTGCAAAGCATTTCGAGTTCACTTCGACTCAAGGCGTCTAGATCTCGAGGGTTTTGTATCCTGCTAAGCAAACTCATAGTGAATAGAACTTTACCATTTCAGAGGTTATTCCAGAAGAACGAAGCTAGCTCGTGGCTCTCAAGCCACAAGACTTCGAAGGACGTACTGCAAAATTCCACCGTTGCGGTAATAGTCGGCTTCGCCTGGAGTGTCGATGCGCAAGACCGCGTCGAACTCGATTACCGTTTTGGCCGAAGCAGAGTTCGTCGAAGGTGAAGCTACGACCCGCACAGTCTTCGGCGTCACTCCATCGTTCAAAGCTTCTACACCGGTGATTTCGAATACCTCAGTTCCATCTAGGCCGAGCGACTGCGCGCTCTGGCCGGCCGGGAACTGAAGCGGTAGCACGCCCATTCCGATCAGGTTGCTTCGGTGGATGCGCTCGAAGCTCTCGGTGATGACGGCGCGAACACCCAAGAGTGAGGTGCCTTTGGCTGCCCAGTCGCGTGATGAACCAGAACCGTATTCTTTTCCGCCAAGAATCACAAGTGGCGTGCCAGCTGCCTGATAGTTCTGAGAAGCGTCATAGATGAATGCCTGTGGTGCATCGGCCAGGGTGAAGTCACGGGTGTAACCTCCCTCAACGTCGGTCAGCAGCTGGTTACGAAGTCGAATGTTGGCGAAGGTGCCGCGAATCATCACCTCGTGGTTGCCTCGACGCGAACCGTAACTGTTGAAGTCAACGCGCGAAACACCATTTGCCGTTAGGTACTGACCGGCCGGCGAGTCAACCTTGATTGAACCTGCTGGGCTGATGTGGTCGGTGGTGACCGAGTCGCCAAGTTTCGCAAGCACCCGAGCACCGTGAATGTCGGTCACGGCCGAAGGCTCGCGCTTCATTCCCTCAAAGTATGGTGGTTTGCGAACATATGTTGATTTAGGGTCCCAGTCAAATGTTGAACCGACCGGTGTCGGTAGCGACTTCCAACGCGAGTCTCCCTCAAAGACGCCAGCGTACTGTGTCTTGAACATCTCGGAGTTAATGGAGCTATCGATGGTGTTCTGAACCTCAACCGGGGTTGGCCAAATGTCCGATAGGAAAACCTCACGACCTTCTAGGTCTTTGCCCAACGAATCCTTTTCAAAGTCAAAATCCATCGTTCCAGCCAGAGCATAGGCAATAACTAACGGTGGTGACGCCAAGTAATTCATTTTAACGTCTGGGTTGATGCGTCCTTCAAAGTTGCGGTTGCCTGAAAGCACAGCCGTGACAGCCAAATCGTTAGCGTTAATGGCTGCCGAGATGTCTTCGTCAAGCGGTCCAGAGTTGCCAATGCAGGTAGCGCAGCCGTAACCAACGAGGTTGAAGCCGAGAGCGTCAAGCGACTGGGTTAGCCCAGCCTTTTCGTAGTATTCAGTCACTACTTTTGAACCTGGTGCGAGCGAGGTCTTGACCCACGGCTTAGCCTTGAGACCCTTGGCAACAGCTTTTTGGGCAAGTAACCCGGCGGCCAGCATCACAGAGGGGTTTGAAGTGTTTGTGCAAGACGTGATTGACGCAATCGCAACGTAACCGTGGTCGATGCTGTAGCCGTGATTCTCGACCGCCGACGGGTGGCTGCCGGACGGAGCATACGTTGGAAGGACCTGCTCAAACTTCTCTTTGGCCTCAGCCAAAATAATTCGATCCTGCGGACGTTTCGGCCCAGCAATCGACGGAACCACGGTTGTCAGGTCGAGCTCTAGATATTCGCTGAAGCGAGGCTCGATGCTTGGGTCATGCCATAGTCCCTGCATCTTGGTGTAGGCCTCAATAAGTTCAAGTTGCTCTTCGCTGCGACCGGTGGTGCGCAAATAATCGATTGTCACCGCGTCGATTGGGAACATTGCCGCGGTCGAGCCGAATTCTGGGCTCATGTTTCCAATGGTGGCACGGTTAGCGAGAGGAACTGAAGTTACACCCTCACCATAGAACTCAACAAATTTTCCGACGACTCCGTGCTTGCGCAACATCTCGGTTATTGTCAAAACAACATCGGTTGCGGTCGCTCCGGTTGGAATCGCCCCCGTCAATTTGAAGCCGACAACTTTAGGAATCAACATAGAAACTGGTTGCCCGAGCATCGCCGCCTCGGCTTCAATTCCGCCGACACCCCATCCAAGAACACCAAGACCGTTGACCATTGTGGTGTGTGAGTCTGTTCCCACGCAGCTGTCTGGGTAAGCCTGTAATTCACCATTGACCTCGCGAGTCATGACTGTGCGGGCAAGGTATTCAATGTTGACCTGGTGCACGATTCCCGTGCCCGGTGGCACAACCTTGAAGTCGTCGAAGGCGGTTTGACCCCATCGCAAGAACTGGTAACGCTCGCCGTTTCGAGCGTATTCAAAGTCAACGTTGCGCTCGAAAGCGTCTGGCGAACCGGCAACGTCAATTACAACTGAGTGGTCGATAACCATTTCGGCGGGCGCCAGCGGATTGATTCGCTTTGGGTCTCCCCCAAGCTCAGCCACGGCTTCTCGCATTGTCGCCAGGTCAACGATGCATGGCACGCCAGTGAAATCCTGCATGATCACGCGAGCCGGGGTGAACTGAATTTCGGTATCAGGCTCTGCGGCGGGAACCCATTCGGCGACAGCTCGAATGTGTGCAGCCGTGATGTTAGATCCATCTTCGGTTCGCAACAGGTTTTCGAGCAGGACCTTGAGGCTAAAAGGCAAAGTCTTGGAGTCAACAGCGTCGATTCTAAAGATTCGGTACTCTTTCGATCCAACCTTTAGTAGGTCAGACGAGCCAAAACTGTTGATTTTAGACATTTGAAAACTCCTTGAAACGCAAAACAGTCGAAACTTAACTGCAACTACAAAAATACCACTAACTGGCACGCCTAATTAGCGGCTTCACGACCAACCACATCATCCAGAGCGTAACCGCATACAGCGGGATTCCTAGAATCAGCTTCGCAGCACCTAGAGCTGAGAGATTATTTGCGAGATACATCGGCACCTCAACGGCGAGTCTCAAAATGTACATCGAGCAATAGATTGCCGTGGCCGCAGCGAAGCGGTTGAAGTGGCCTGGCTTCTTGCGCCAGCTGAAACCCTCGCCAATCAGAAAGCCAACGATTAGCCCAACGATCGGCCATCGCACAACCAAAGAAATCAGCGCAACCGCTAGGTATGCCGAGTTGGTAATTAGGCCCTGAAGGAAAAAATCCGAAGCGTTGTTATCGCGCAAGGTGAGCCAAATGGTCACGCCGATGCTCACAACACCAACCACAGCCTGGGTGAGTGCTGTTCTCACAATCATTTGTCTAATCAAAGCAATCAATGAGAGCCCGCCAGAGAGAAAGACAGCTAACCAGACGTTTGCGCTCAGCTGGTAGGTGAAAATGAACACAATGGTAGGCAAAATTGACTCTGCGATGCCGAGCCAACCGCCAAAGGACTTTTTGATGGATCCCTTGGTGAGCTCGAGCTCACCGTTGTTGTAGGTGACTCCAAGACTCGCGGCTATTTGTTTTGATGCCTGCGACCATGCGTCGTCAGCTGGTTTCTCAGTCATTTAGATCCTTGGTGCCCCAGCAGATCCGGCCGGAATCAGAAGGGGAAGTAAATCACGGGGCGGCATTGCTGAGTCTCCGCGGTTTACAACTAGGCCTCGGATTAGTTCGTCGGCGTATCCCGACGCAACTGGGTCGGTCAGCGCTGCGCCTGAAACTTCAACTCGTAGAAACCAGCGCGGACCGTCAAAGCCAAGAAACCTGAGATGACGACGCGAAACCGGGCGGTTATTCTCGTCTAGCGTCGGCACCTCAACTAATAGCTCCGTACCGAATGAACCAATCTGCTCCTGAAATTTGCCGCCTTGAGTTTCGATAGAGCTAATCAAGGTGGCTCGGATTTCCGGCCAAAGTTCCTGATTGCGGGGAGCCGCGAAGGCTTGGATGCGAATCGTAGAGTTGGCGATGTCTACGAACAAAGCGGTGGTGACCTGTGATGTTTGTTCGACTTCGATGCGAATATCCACATCAGGTCGATTTGGCACCCGCAGAGAACCAAAGTCATGCATGGGTTTAAGCTCGCGAACCGCTGAAATGTCGAGTGGCCCGGAGTTGAGATTTTCGTTCATTTTATGATTTCCCCGTTGATCCGAAGCCACCAGAACCGCGTTCTGTGCCCGGCAGCGTTTCTACATTCACAAAGTCAGCCCGTTCTACCTGTTGAAAGACTATTTGGGCGATTCTGTCACCCTGCGTTATCTGAAAGTCTTCGTCTGATGAATTGAAAAGAGTTACGGCGATTTCACCGCGATATCCGGCGTCGACCGTTCCTGGTGCGTTGAGCACGGTTATGCCGTGCTTAGAAGCTAGTCCGCTGCGAGGATGCACCAATCCGACGTAGCCATTGGGAATAGCTATGGAAACGCCAGTGAGAAAGTTGGCTCGAGCTCTGGCTGGAAGAATTTTGGTCTCTGATGACTTCAAATCAGCTCCAGCGTCACCGGAATGGGAGTAGGTCGGGACGAAACTTGGATCTGCGACGATCAAAATTGGCAAAGTTTTCATTATCGAAGAGCGTAGTCTAAAAACGTGAATACGAAACCAGACGAAAAGCGTGCGGAGCCTGTCTTCAGCGAAAAGCTGTTGCCGTCTTGGTCGACATTTGTTTGGGCTGCAATACTCTTTCCGAGCGCGTACCTAGTGTTTCTGCCGATTAGCGAAATCGTGGGGGTAATCCTCGGCATCACGCTTACCGTCGTGGTTTGGCTAGCGATGATTTTCGCTTCGCCCAAAATAATTGTTGTTTCGAAAGAATTGAGGGTTGGGGCGGCGCACATTCCGGTTGCTTTTTTGTCTAACTGTCGCGAAATAGCGCCAGAATATTGTTTTGCTGAGCGTGGACCCGCTTTGGATGCTAGAGCGTTCGTGCGTTTTCAGATAGGAGTCAAGCCATTAGTTCGACTCGAAATCAATGACCCAGTTGACCCTACGCCATACTGGCTAATCGCAACCAGAAAGCCGGCTGCTCTGATTGCCGCGGTTACTAGTTAGCGCACTCAGTACAGATGTTGCCAAGTTTGGATTTTTTGGCAATGAGTGAGTTGTGTTTCACGATGAAACACTCCATACAGGTAAATTCTTCGGCCTGGATAGGAACAACGACTACATCGTCTTCTTCGAAGCTTACTTCTGGCATCACATAGGCTTCGCTGTGATCACCCTCGTCTGAGATGTCTACCGCTTTGGCGGGCGCACCTTCTTTAATCGCCTCTAGCGACTCTTCATCGTCAGACTTGCGGGGTGCATCGTAGTCGGTTGCCAATTGGTTACTCTTTCGAACGAAGTGAACTGTTATCGCACAGTTTGCAACAAAAACTTCATATCGCAACCTTGCAACGCCGATTCTAACGAGAAAATCTTTAAAAAGGGTCAAAATCAATAACGGCACACGCAGAAATGCTCAGATTCAAAAGAAACGGTGGCACACTTTGATATGAAGAGAGGTTTTGAAATGGAAGATCTTCGACTTTTGGCCATTGAGCATGATTTTGTTTTGCTTGAGAGCTCAAGTGGCGAAAAATTTAGGGTCGCACTCGACGAAAATCTTCGTCGCGCCGCTCGCCAGGACCGTCCTCTCACTGCAATCGAATCTTCAGTAAGCCCTCGTGAAGTTCAAGACTTAGTGCGCTCGGGCCAATCTATTGACGATGTAGTTGCAAAAACCGGCGCTCCGCTGTCTTACGTAGAAAAGTTTGCCGCTCCAGTCTTAGACGAAATTTCTCACATCCTCAAAAGCGCCCTCGCTGTGAGGCTCTCGCTCTCAAATGACCGTTTTGGCGAACCGACCCAAATCGAATTTGGCGCGTTGATTCGCGAGAAGCTAGATTCTCTCGGAGCCAGTGACGCGGCCTGGACTGCTCGAAAGGTTGAGGGCGGAAGCTGGCAGATTAGGTGTGATTTTCAACTTCAATCTAACGGCAGCCTAGCTATTTGGAGTTTTGACCTTCGCCGAAGCGGGCTTTCTCCTGAAAACGAAGTAGCTCTTAACCTTGCTGCCAGCCAAGAGGCTGCGCCACCGCTTTTATCTTCTACGAGTTCGGCGCTGCCATTTAGCGTGCAACCAAGTCAGCCGTCCGCTCCTAAAAACGCACCAGTTGAAAGACTTGTGTCGAAAAACCTGACCAGCAGCCTTGGAGAAACTCAAGAGTTCGCAGAAATCATCCCGTTTGGAAGATCTCGCAACAGCACAGCGCAGGTTCCAGTTATCGCAGCCGGCACTTCAGCTGAAGTTGATGATGTTGATGTTGCGTCGATAGACGATTTTGAAGATGACAACGGCGACCTGTTGGACAGCCTTCGCCGTCGTCGAGATTCGAGAGAACAGAACACGGGGTTTACGCCGATTGTCAGCGTTTTTGACCCGACCGATGAGGCCTCTGACCAAACTGCCGCCATCGACCTCGAATTTGATGAGACAACCGTTTGGATCGAATCGAGTGACGAAATCATCATTGAAGATTCAGAACATCACGAAAATGAGCCTCAAGTCTCTGAACCGGTTCGTTCCGAGTCTCAAACTCCAGATGAAGCTCCAGCCAGCGGCAAACGAGGACGCGCCGCCATGCCAAGTTGGGACGAAATCGTGTTCGGAACCAAGCCGGATTCAAAAGACGAAGCTGACTAGGCTAAGTCGCAAACGCTCCAAAAGTTAGCATTGGAACACTGATCTCATCTTGGTCGACTCCGCCGTGTTGGCCAATCATCAGCTGACTTCGCGCCGACGTGAACTCACGATGATAGATTGCCCCTCTCGAGAGCGGTAGCGCAAATATTTCTGGCATCCTAGCCGCTGCCGCGTCTGAGATCGTTGCTCCGTACCATCCGGCGTTAATGATTTCGCGCTTTGACGCAAAGTGGATTCCTGAACCGTTTTCGAGCTTCGCGACCTGACTGTTCAATCTAGCCACGGTGGCGTCTACGAGCTCGGCATCACTAGAGTCGTGCAAATACAAGAAGTTGACTCTGGGCTCGCCCGCAACATATTTGAGTTCCGGTATTGCCATTTCGTCTAAAAAGAAATGCTGGTCACTGCTAACGTCTATGACACCGTGGTCTGCTGTGAGCAATACCCCAACTTTTGAGAAATCCGTGGTCTCGAGTTGCGTGGCAAAACTTTGAATTTCCCCGTCTAGAAGTTCTAGAGCGCTTCGCCACTCAAAAGAATCAATGCCAAACGCGTGTGCACTTTGGTCGAGCTCAGGAACATATAGGTAAACCAGACTTGGTTCAGGATTTGACAAAACCTCGAGCGCAATTTCTAGGCGCCCACCAATGCTGGCGGCAGGTAAGTATTTGGCAGATCTCATCGTTGCCTGCGTGAAGCCAGATTGAGCATATTCACCTGGGCCTATCACGAAACTCGCAACACCCGAATCGTTAGCTAGCTGAGCAATGGTGCGGTGCGGTTGCCAAGAATTCGCGTCAAATTCCTCTGACCAGCCAGACAACTGGTTGACCGGCTGACCGCTTGACGGGTCTAGTACCTTGTAACCGACTATGCCGTGCTCGCCCGGTCTAAGACCGGTGCCGAAGGATGTGAGGCTTGCGGCCGTGGTTGAAGGAAATCCGCAGTAGGTTCGGCTCTTTTTAGAAAGAACGCGATTCAGAAATCTCGCGTGCCCGCCAGCTGCGCTCAGGTTATTGGCACCTAGGCCATCAACAACAATTACAAGAGCGCTCGAAACGCGCCTTAGTCCTAATCGGTTATCGCGCCCGGTTATTGCGCCCAGAGTGCTTGCGAACACATCGCTTAATCTCCCGAGTGTTTTCGGAACGGCAGGTAGCATCGTAGGCATCACCTAAGTTTGCCACACACCACGCAGATAATCCCTGAGTCTTATTCGAGTAGTCATGTCAGAGCAGAATTCCCAGCACGTCAGCGAGCACATCGTTGATATCGATTTGTCGCAAGAAATGCAGGACTCGTTTCTTGAGTACTCGTATTCGGTTATTTATTCGAGAGCGCTTCCCGACGCACGCGATGGTCTAAAACCCGTTCATCGAAGAATTGTTTATCAGATGGGCGAAATGGGGCTGCGCCCCGATCGAGGGCATGTTAAGTCGGCTCGTGTTGTGGGCGAAGTGATGGGCAAGCTGCACCCCCACGGCGATAGCGCAATCTATGACGCACTGGTGCGCATGGCTCAATCATTTAGCCTCCGAGAACCACTGATTGACGGCCACGGCAACTTTGGCAGCCTTGATGATGGGCCAGCGGCCTCAAGGTACACCGAAGTTAGGCTGTCGGCAGCTGCTTTGCTCATGAATGAGGGGCTTGACGAAGACGTCGTCGATTTCAAACCAAACTACGACGCTCAGTTGAGTGAGCCTGAAGTTTTGCCGGCCGCTTTTCCGAATCTGTTGGTCAACGGTGCCGCGGGCATCGCCGTCGGTATGGCCACAAACATGCCTCCACATAACTTGCGAGAGGTGATTGCCGCGGCTCGGCATCTGCTTCACAACAAAGATGCTTCGGTCGACGACTTAATCGGTTTCGTGCCGGGTCCAGATCTTCCTACCGGCGGAATAATCGTCGGCCGCGAAGGCATTCGTGAGGCCTACGAGACTGGTCGCGGAATGTTCAAGACTCGCGCACGCGTTTCGATTGAAAGCGTTTCTCCTCGCAAACTCGGCATTGTCGTGACTGAGCTCCCCTATCTGGTTGGTCCTGAAAAAGTCATCGAAAAAATCAAAGACGGTGTGAACAGCAAAAAACTGCAGGGTATTTCAGACGTCACCGACCTCACCGACCGAAATCACGGGCTTCGTTTAGTGATTGAAATCAAAACGGGCTTCGACCCCCAGATGGTTTTAGATCTGCTTTACCGTTTCACCCCGATGGAAGATTCGTTTTCGATAAATAACGTCGCCCTCGTTGCCGGAAGGCCTTTAACGCTGGGTCTCAAGGACCTTCTAGGGCAGTATCTTGCCCACCGAGTTTTGGTAACTCGTCGTCGCAGTGAAAATCGCCTAGGAAAAAAGCAGGCGCGGTTGCATCTGCTCGAGGGTTTGCTAATCGCAATTGTTTCGATCGACGAGGTTATTCAAGTTATTCGAAGCAGTGACGAAGTTGACCAAGCCCGCAATCGTTTGATGGAGGTATTCGATCTTTCTGAGATTCAGGCCGAATACATCCTCGAACTGAGACTAAGACGGTTAACTAAGTTTTCGAAGATAGAACTCGAGTCAGAAAAGTCGACGTTGCTTGCAGAAATTACCGAACTTCAGAGAATTCTGAGTAGCGAGTCGGTCTTGCGAGATTTAGTTTCAAGTGAGCTTGAGGCCGTTGCCGCCAAGTATGGAGACGATAGAAGAACAACCCTGTTAGATTCTGACACCGACGTGAAGCCGGTAAGCAACGCCAAGGCAGCCGCTGTGAGTGCCGAACTTGCCGACACGCCTTGCCAAGTTGTTTTGACAGCCACTGGGCTTCTCGCGCGCGTTGAGGGTGGCGTTGAACAGGTAGCAGGCGGCAAGCGCCGGCGCCACGACGTCATTAAGAGCATCGTGTTGACTTCGACACGCAAAGACATCGGGTTCGTCACATCTAACGGGCGCCTTCTGCGCATCCACGCTGGAGATGTGCCTCCTAGCGGTGCGCTTTTTGACGCCGGTAATTCGGTCAAGGTTCGGGATTTTTTGGGACTCACCAAAGACGAACAGGTCGTCAATATGGTCTCACTCGAAGACGCCACTCCGTTAGCTTTGGGAACAGCCCTCGGAGTTGTGAAGCGAGTGAACGTCGATTGGCCGCCGAAGTCAGAGTTCGAGGTCATCGCTCTAAAACCCGGTGACACTGTTATTGGAGCTTGCGCCTCACCTGACTCGTCAGAATTGGTCTTCATTGCTTCAGACGCTCAATTGCTGCGTTACTCGGCGACCTTGGTGCGTCCGCAAGGCAGGCCCGGCGCGGGCATGGCCGGAATCAATCTTGACGGCTCAGCGAAGGCAATTTATTTCGGGGTGGTTGAACAACCCGATGGAGCAGTAGTTTTGACGGCTGCCGACAATTCTGATGCGCTTAGCGGCACTGACCCCGGTAGCGCAAAGATTTCGCAGTTGAGTGATTTTCCAGCCAAAGGTCGCGCTACCGGAGGTGTGCGCTCACATCGATTTATCAGGGCAGAAAACGAACTTTACTTTGCAACCGTCATTGAAGGTGAGGCTTTCGCCAACTCTGCCGACGGCAAACCGTTAGACCTGCCTGACACTCTAGCCAAGCGCGATGCCTCGGGGGTTCCGTTAGCTACCGTTATTGCGGCCGCTGGGCAGATTTTGTAGTTGATTCGAACGTCTAGGCGTCGATTCGTTCTCGCTCGAAGTCTTCTGCCGAGTCAACGATAAAGTCTCGTCTCGGTGCAACTTCATTGCCCATCAACAGCTCAAACATCTTTTCGACAGCCGATGCATCTGCCATGGTGACGCGCCGCAGGCTCCGGTGCGTTTTATCCATGGTCGTCTCGGCAAGCTGGTCGGCATCCATTTCGCCGAGCCCCTTGTATCGCTGAATTGGTTCTTGGTAACGCTTTCCTGACTTCTCAAGTTTCAGCAGTAGGGCCTCTAGCTCGGTCTGCGAATAGGTGTATACCGTTTCGTTCGGTTTAGTTCCAGGGTTCATAATCACCACCCGGTGAAGTGGCGGAACCGCAGCGAAGACACGCCCGTTTTCAATCATCGGTCGCATGTATTTAAAGAACAGCGTTAGCAAGAGAGTTCTGATGTGAGCACCGTCAACGTCGGCATCGCTCATCAGAATGATTTTTCCGTAACGGGCCTGATCTATGTCGAAGGTTCTTCCTGAACCGGCACCGATAACTTGGATGATTGAAGCGCACTCGTTGTTTGAGAGCATGTCACTAATCGAGGCTTTTTGCACGTTTAGAATCTTGCCTCGGATAGGCAGGAGTGCCTGAAACTCACTATTGCGTGCGAGTTTGGCGGTTCCAAGCGCTGAGTCGCCCTCGACTATGAACAGTTCGGTGCCCTCGGTTGCTTGAGATCGGCAATCGACGAGTTTCGTTGGTAGCGAGGAGTTTTCGAGTGCTGATTTGCGGCGTTGGGTTTCTTTGTGGGTTCGAGCCGAAACTCTCGCCTTCATTTCTGAAACGATTTTCTCGAGCAAGATAGCGGTCTGTGCTTTATCGTCTCGCTTGGTGCTCTCAAAGCGCTGAGCCAACTTCGCGCTGACAATGTTTGTCACGATGTTTCTGACGGCTGGTGTTCCTAGAATTTCCTTAGTTTGACCTTCGAATTGTGGTTCAGCGAGGCGTACTGCCACCACAGCGGTCATACCTGCAAAGATGTCTTCTTTTTCGACCTTGTCGTTACCAGGCTTGAGCTTGCGAGAATTCGCTTCGATTTGGCTGCGCAGCGTTTTTAGCAGGGCAGTCTCGAAACCGGAGATATGGGAGCCGCCTTTTGGCGTGGCAATAATGTTGACAAACGATTTGACCGTCGTGTCATAGCCGGTCCCCCAACGCAGCGCGATTTCAACTTGGCAAACTCGCTTTACGTCTTGGGTAACCATGTTTCCCAGTGAGTCGAGAACGGGAACAGTTTCGATGAATTCGCCCTCCCCCTGAAGCCTCCAAGTATCGGTGATTGCAGCGTCGGCAGCGAGGAACTCCGTGAACTCGGCAATTCCACCATCAAACCTAAAGCGTTGCGAATTGGGCGAGATTTCGTCTCGAAGGTCTTGAATCGCAAGCTCAAGGCCTGGAACGAGGAATGCAGTCTGTCTCGCACGCGCGACAAGGTCTTCGGTAATAAACGAAGCATCCTTGATAAAAACCTGAGGGTCGGCCCAATACCTGACTCGAGTTCCGGTTACAGTTTTAGCGACTTTCCCGATCGACCGAAGCGGGCTACCGTCTTCTGAAGCGACAAAAGGGTTGCCGGGTGCGATGCCGTTGGCGTCATCAAAAATGCCTGGCTCGCCCCGTCGAAAAGACATCGCCCAGGTTTTGCCATCGCGGTCGACCTCAACATCAAGTCGTTGACTGAGAGCGTTTACTACCGACGCGCCGACACCGTGAAGGCCTCCAGAGGCCGCGTAAGAGCCAGAGCCGAACTTTCCACCCGCGTGCAGTTTGGTGAAAACTACCTCAACTCCACTCAGGCCGGTTTTAGGCTCGATATCGACAGGGATTCCGCGACCTAAGTCGGTTACCTCTACGCTTTGGTCGGAGTGTAGGCGAATTTCGATGGTGCTTCCGTTGCCAGCTAGAGCCTCATCGACCGAGTTATCGATTATCTCCCAAAGGCAGTGCATGAGACCCCGACTGTCGGTTGAACCAATGTACATTCCGGGTCGCTTGCGAACGGCTTCGAGACCTTCGAGAACCGAGAGGTGGCGGGCTGAATATTCTGAGTTTGGCACCAAAAAATGTTATCTCGGTTGACCTTCAATGCCCCGCTCAAACACGACAGGTGAGCGTGGGTAGATTTCTAGTTTCTTCGCAGTTAGCGAAATCAGGGGCGTTCCTAAGTAAAAATCTTCTTACTTGTGGTGAGATAGTTGCATACACGAAAGGCGCCCCATGAATAACCTAGAAGTCGAGCAGCAAGAGGAACAAGCGAGACCGTCACTCGGTCACCAGTTGACCGCTGCTGACCGCTGCGATGCCTGCGGTGCGCAAGCGTATGTTCGCGTTGAATTAGTAACGGGTGAGTTGCTGTTTTGTGGCCACCACGCTAAAGAAAACGAAGCCAAACTTCGCCCAATCGCGAGCAAGTGGCACGACGAGAGTGACAAACTTCTAGCCAAGTAGCTATTCAGCTTCGAGCTGCCAAACACCCGCAACGATCTGTTCAATCTTGCGGGTGTTGTCGTTTTCCTTCAGTTCGAATCCCTCGGTACCAAGTATTCCGGCGATAATGGCGTCGGCCAATTTCGGGTTCTTCGCCAGCACCGGCCCGTGCAACCAAGTTAGAAGCAGGTTCGCGATTTGCTTTGATTCGCTGTGAACCTGCCTGGTGTTTTTATAACCGAGGATTCGTAGGCTGTCCAAAGTTTCAACTACGAATTCCGAGGTTTGCTTTTCATGCCCCAGCTGCAAATCACTCACCATCGGAAGCAACAGGTCACTTGCGCTCGCTACCGACATGGCTGGTGCTCGCCCGCTTTCTAAAAGAAAGTCTTCTGCAATACTTGGCCAGTCAGACCGGCAGGCGGCCCAAGCCGCGAGGCTGCCGTGGCCCAAAAACAGAAAGTCGCCGGCCGCCGATTTCAACTCGTCGGCGCTACTCACCGCAACGATGTCAGCTTGCAGCCCAGCCCACTTCAAGCGCTTTTGCAAGACCAATAGGTTAGCCTGATCGCCGTTGAGGTTTAGTCGGTCGGCAAAAAGCGAAACGAGTTTGATTCCCATTAGCGACCTACGTCTTCGGGATCGGTGAACCTCAGTGCACGGCGAGTCCTGCGCATTGCATCGGCAGAAAAGATCACGGTCTTGTGCCCCCGCGCCGGCCTCGGTAGCGCAAAGAATGATGCTAGTGCTTCGTCTAAATCTGCGATCACCGAAGCAACTGGAATCTCGCGATATGCGAGAAGAAGCGCGGCTTCGGCCCAGTTGTAGCCCGTCACCACATCGGCGTGCGAAAGTTTCGAAAGGTCGACTGTCCATAGCCAGGAGGGGTCGTGTACGTCACTTCCAATCGCAAAGAGGATTTGATCTGGATTAGTCGTCAGATTGTCGAGATTCAGCTGAAAGCTTGCCGGGTTCTGAACCAAGATGAACTCGACTCGCTCGCCATTGACTGCTTTCATTTCGCCGCGAGCGAAGACTGGCGGCAAACCATCTAGAACCTTAGCTGCGAGCTGAGCGTCAAATGCATCTTGCAAGAGCCGTTTTGATGTCTCGAGAGCGGCCAGTGTGTCAACCGCGAAATGCAAACCCCGCGCCGGTAGCGAAACAGCAAGCTCAACACCGGTGTTGAAGCGAACCGTCAAGGAGCGATCAGTGAGCGAAACACCTGTCGTCTGGCTTTCTGGTCGCTCAATTTCAGTGAGGTAGGTCGGTGCAGTTCCGAGACCTTTGCGAGCCGAGCGTAAAACGTCATCTGACAAACCGAACCAGCTAACACCCTGAGCTCCGCTTTCAGAGAGCATCCAGAGTATATTTTGGTCATCGGCGTTGAGAATCACGCCTTCGGTTGCCGCAGCAGCGACAGTTCCGAGATCTCGGCGCACATACGAAGGGTCGATAAATCGATCCAGCTGGTCTTCTAAAACGTTAAGAATCGTTGCAAACCTCGGGTTAACAGTCTTTACGATTACCGCCGCGTGTGCTTCATCCATCTCTAACACAGCGATGTCACCCGGCACGCGCCCAAACAGGTTCGACTTCTCGATGATGGACGAGTAAAAGCCCTGCTCAATGTTGGCTGTTGAGGGGTTAGTAAACACCGAATGACCGTGAGCGCGCAGGATCGCGACAGTCATCTTTGTGGTTGTTGATTTCCCCGCAGAGCCAGTGATGATCACTAGACCGTGTTCAAAACGATTGAGAGTAGAGGCCAAAAGCCCCGGTGCGATGGTCTTAAGAACGACTCCCGGCAGAGCGGATCCTCCACCAGGGCGAAAAACTCGAACACCGGCCCTTACGAAGCGACCGATAAGAATTGCGACGAGGTAGCGCAAGCGTTTGCTAGTTTTCTAGATAGTCGCGCAGTAGCTGAGATCTTGATGGGTGGCGCAGTTTCGACATTGTTTTTGACTCAATCTGGCGAATGCGCTCGCGAGTGACGCCGAACTCTTCACCAATCTGGTCGAGCGTCTTTTGAACGCCATCGCCTAGACCAAAGCGGCTGCGAATTACGCCAGCTTCACGAGGGTGCAGTGAGTCTAGGATGCGCTCTAATTCGCGCTGAAGCATGCTGTATCCGACCGCTTCAGCCGGAGCGATAGCCTCAGTGTCTTCAATGAGGTCGCCGAACTCGCTGTCACCGTCTTCCCCGAGTGGAGTCGATAGCGAAATAGGCTCGCGACCGTATTTTTGGACCTCAACGACTTTTTCTGGGGTCATGTCAAGTTCTCGCGCGAGCTCTTCTGGAGTCGGTTCGCGACCGAGATCTTGAAGAAGCTGACGCTGAACGCGAGCAAGCTTGTTAATAACTTCGACCATGTGAACAGGAATGCGAATAGTTCGAGCCTGGTCTGCCATAGCTCGAGTGATGGCCTGGCGAATCCACCAGGTTGCATACGTAGAAAACTTGTAGCCCTTGGTGTAGTCAAACTTTTCGACTGCGCGAATCAGACCAAGGTTTCCCTCTTGAATCAAATCCAGGAACTGCATTCCGCGGCCTGTATAGCGTTTGGCGAGAGAGACTACGAGTCGAAGGTTAGCCTCGAGCAAGTGGCTCTTGGCTCGCTGTCCGTCCTTGGCAACCCAGCGCAAATCGCGTTTAGTGTCTTCATCAAGCTTTAGGTCAGTTGCAAGTTTCTCTTCGGCGAAGAGCCCAGCTTCAATCCGCTTCGCGAGATCTACCTCGAGTTCGGCGTTCAGGAGTGCAACTTTACCAATTTGCTTCAGATAATCCTTGACCGGGTCAGCTGTCGCACCGGTGATCGATGTGGACTGCGCTGGAATGTCTTCTTCTTCGCGATTCGAAAGAACGATCACGCCCTCTGGTGCGTCGAAGGCTGACTTTTCATCGTCTTCTTCGGAGACCAGGTCGGTGGCTGGAATCGTGTCTGCCACCTCGGTGATGTCTACTGCGGCGCTAGCTTCGCTAACGATGTCTTCTACCGACACGTCATCGTCGAGCTCATCTTCATCGATTTCGTCTTCGGAGAGGTCTGAGGCCTTGGCCTTTGATGCCTTGGCCGCCTTTGGCTTCTTTGCGGTCTGCTTGGTCTTAGCTTCTTCGTCTAGTTCAGCAACCGATTCGACAACGGCCTTTTTAGTGACCGGCTTCACTGCGGCTTTCGCAGCGGGAGTTTTAGTTGAAGGTGTCTTAGCAACAGGTGTTTTAGCAACAGTTGTTTTAGCGGCCGGTGTTTTAGGGGCCGCGGTCTTATCTGCAGATATTTTGGGGGCCGACTCTTTGGTCTCTAACGACTTTTCTGTAGCAACTTTTGCAGATGGCTTTGTTGATTTTTCGACTGCGGCGGGTGATGATGTAACAGATTTGGTGGTTGATGCTTTTGTAATTTTTGCTGCCTTCGTTTCGTCAATCTGGGTTTCGCGGGTAGGAGTAGATGCCTGCTCAGCCTTAGCTTCTGGTGCTTGTGTTCCTAGTAATCGCTTAAAAAAATTACGTTCTTTAGCCATCTGCGAACCCCAATCGTTTAATGCCTGGACCAACAAGCCTTTAGTCAAGCAATACGAGCTTTTCTTTCAGGCATTACAAAGACCCATGTCAAATTGAGAACTGACTGGGTCTGAAGCATCTAGTATCGCAGGTTCATCGAATGTTTTGTCGAAACCACGAAACTTTTCGCTCTTGTGTCTTGATTCAACAAACTCGAATGGGTATTATTCCGCATTCAGTTTCCTGTGTTCCCGATGTAAGAACCAGACCCCAACCAAGACGATAGCCACCTGAAATAGCATCGCCATCTTGAACGCGCCAAGATCGAAAAGCGCAGTCGACGAGCTGCTAGCGACCTGAATAAAATCTAGTGAGACTCCAATAAGGAACATCGAGATAGCAGTTGCTGCGAAGCCACCGATGTTCACTATTCCGTTGGCCGAGCCGAGGCGCTCGATTGGTGTGTAGTGCTTCGAGAAGTCAAAGGCAATCATTGATGCTGGCGCTCCCCCGCCGATAACTCCGACCAGAGCCACCAAAAGCCAAAGAGGGGCTCGACCGGGCCACAAAATCACAGTCAACCAAATGCTGGCAATGGAAAGCGCAACGGTAACCACAAGGTGATATCTCAACCTCGGATGAGCGCCGCAAAACCAGCCATAGAACAATCCCATACCGATGCCGAAAAATACCATTGAACTAATGAGTGATGAGGCGAGTCCCCGCTCGAGACCTTGTGCCCGCTCCAAAAAAGGAAAGCCCCAAAGAAGAATGAAAACCGTGGCTGCCGACTGAGTTGAAAAGTGGACCCAAAAAGCAAACCGAGTTCCGGGATTTCGAAGGTTCACGATGAACTGGGTTCGCATGTCAGACAAACTGAGTTTCTTGGAAGTCATGGTTCTCGAAATTCGGTCGTCTCTGACGACGATAACTACGAGTATGGAGGCTATGACCGAAACAGCCCCAGCACTGAGAAACGCACTCTGCCATCCATAGAGTCCGAGCACTGCGGCAAATGGTACAGCTGAAACAACCTGACCGAATTGTCCGACGTTACTTAGCCATTGCTGCAACTGTGAGACACGGCGACCTTGATACCAGCCGTTTATGAGGCGTATCAAGGAAATAAAAGTGAAGGCGTCACCCAGACCCACTAAAACACGACCTGCGATTGCCTGGTCGAGGTTCGATGAGAGCGCCAATAAGGTTTGCCCTGCGCCCATCGTCAGCGCACCGAACGAGAGGAGGGCCCTTGACCCATAGCGATCTAGAAGGAATCCGACCGGTATTTGCATCGCGGCGTAAACGCAAATTTGCAAAACTGCTAGAGAAGCAAGTTGCTCGGCATTAGTTTGAAAACGCTCAGCTGCTAGCAGTGAGGCTGCACCCATCGACGAACGCTGGGCGACGGCGACTAAGTAGGCAAGTGATCCAACGGTTAATACAAGTGGGCCACTATTTCTCTTCATCAGATTGATTTCGGCGCATGCTGGCCAGGTAATCTTCGAGCTCAGCAGCGATTTCGTCAGCTGTGGGCATTGGTGTCTCGGGTTTAGAAACGTTGGGGCGACCAGGAGTCGAGCGTTCACTCTGGTAACCCTGCTCGAGGTTCGCAACCATGCGCTTGAGTTCTTCGTTTTCGTCTAGCTGGTCGTTGAGTTTCTTTGCGAATACCATCGCCTCTTCGCGGAGTGCGTCAGTCGAAAAAACCAGCCCAGTGCCCTGTGAAAGCAGCTCAAGGGCTTTTACCGCAGCGGCGGGGTATTCGCTATCGCCAAGATAGTGCGGAATGAGGAGGACAAAACCGACCATGGGAACACCGATGGCGGAGGCTCTGAATTCCAGCAGGTGAAGCACGTTGCCGGGAACCTGAGTCTGCGGCTTCCATTCCGAGGTCGAATCTATAAGGTCGCGGCGGTTTCCAGAAACCGTTACACCAATCGGACGCGTGTGGGGAATCGGAAAAGGTATTGAGTGAACCCAGCTCACTTGACTGACCCCAAAACTTTGAATCAGACCCAAAAGCGCATCTACGAATGCCTCCCACTTGAAATCTGGTTCGTAGCCGTGCAAAAAGAGGAATGGCTGGCGAGCCTCGTCATAAACCAAAAATATTCCCAGGGTGGCAGGTTCATAGTCTGCGATGTGATCTTTCTCGAAATACATTATTGGTCGACGCGCTCGGTAATCGAGGAGCTGATCATTGTCGAACTCGACAATCAGCTGGTGGTCAAAGTTTTCAAAGATGTTGTCGCTCACCTGCGAGATTGTTGAACCAGCATCAGTAAAGCCGTTGAGGCTGGCCAGCATTTGAAGACCCCTCGGCACTTCAGTCGCAAGGTCGACCTGAGAGTATATTTTGCTCGAATCAACCATGACGTAATCCTATTCGAGGGGTTTAGCATTGAAGCCATGACGTTGCCAAAGCTGAAAATTGTTCAGACAGAAAAAATCTCCGCCGAAGCAGTGATTGTGCTGCGCGTCGTGAAAAACGACTCTATGGTTCAACTAACTAAGACGAGATTTTCTTCTGACATATTTCCGGAATCGGCATTTGCCACGGATTTTTCGAGTATCGGGGCGTCGACCGACGCTCAAACTGTCACCACCACGATTATTACTGACTCAAACGGCGCCTCTCGAACTGTCGCATTGCTGGGCGCGAATACAAAACTGAGCGCCTATGCTTCGTTCCGAGAGGGTTACCGTGAACTCGGTGGCGGCGTATCAAGGCAGTTGGGTAATCACAAGTCCCTAATCGTCGATCTAGAGATCTCAGATATTGGCGACCTAACGAATTTCACAGAGGGCCTGCTGCTCGGAGCCCACGAGCCTCAATCATTGAAGACGTCAAGGTCAAAGTTCAAACTGACATCAATCACACTCATTAGCGACTTGCAACTTCCGAAGCAGTCGATTCAGAGAGCAACGATTCTGGCGAAAGCAGTGCATGCCACAAGAGACTTAACCAATCTTCCGGCAAACCTACTTCACCCCTCAGACCTAGCTAAAGTCGCGGTCGCTGCGGCGGCGCCGCTAGAGGCGATTTCGGTGGAGGTGCTCGACGAAAAGAAACTGAAGGCGCAACGTTTCGGCGGAATTCTCGCGGTGGGCGCTGGTGCAGACCACGGCCCACGTCTGGTTCACCTCAGTTATCGGCCGAAAGGTGCTAAAAAGCACTTGGCTTTGGTTGGCAAAGGAATAACCTTCGACACCGGGGGTCTCAGCTTGAAGCCTGCAGGCTCAATGCTCGGAATGAAATACGACATGACTGGCTCCGCGGTTGTTTTACAGAGCATCATCGCGATTGCCAATCTCGGAATCAAACTAAATGTCGATGCTTGGATGTGCCTAGCCGAAAACATGCCTTCAGGTTCGGCCACTCGCCCCAACGATGTCATAACCCTGCGTAACGGAAAAACCGTTGAAGTCATAAACACCGACGCCGAAGGACGCATTGTTCTTGCCGACGGGTTGTCGGTGGCGAGCGAATCAAAACCAGACCTCATCATCGATGTCGCGACGCTTACCGGTGCGGTGACCGTTGCGCTCGGCGATCGCACTGCGGGTCTTCTCGGGAATGCTTTAGCGGTCAACATTGTAGAAGAAGCGGCCGTTTCAGCTGGCGAACCAGTCTGGGTTCTTCCGATGCCCGTTGAACTGAAAGCCAGCTTGAGTTCTGACATCGCCGATCAGGCAAACGCTAAATATGGTGCCAGCGGGGGAACCATCCTCGGTGCCTGGTTTTTGAGTGAGTTCGTCGGCGACGACGCATCGGGAAACCCGATTCCTTGGGCGCACCTTGACATCGCCGGTGCGGCTAATAATGAATCGGCCGCCTACGGCTTCACTCCGAAAGGTGGCACCGGCTCGACGGTTCGCACTATCGTCACAGTCGCCGAGAGTATGAGCTCAAACTAGCGCCCAGTGCGAACCGCTGTTAGTGGTAAACTGCAACGGAGTTTTTATTTACATAGGGAGCAGTCTGTGGCAGAGCACAATTTTGATGTTGTAATTCTTGGCGGAGGAAGCGGTGGCTATGCAGCAGCCCTTCGTTCTGCCCAACTGGGAAAAAGCGTGGCCCTGGTTGAAAAAGATAAGTTGGGTGGAACCTGTCTTCACCGCGGTTGCATTCCGACCAAGGCTCTACTGCACTCAGCAGAAGTTGCTGATGTTACGCGCGAAGCGGCAACCGTCGGCATAAATGCAACGCTGGTCGGTATCGACATGCCAGCTGTCAACAAATATCGCGATGGAATCGTAGATCGCCTATACAAGGGATTGAGTGGCCTTGTTGCTTCAAAGAACATCACAGTAGTAAACGGCGAAGGTCGTTTGGTTGGACCAAAGACCGTTCAGGTAAACGGAGACAACTACACCGGAACCAACGTTGTTTTAGCCACCGGTTCATACTCTCGTTCCCTGCCGGGCCTTCAGATCGGTGGTCGGGTGATCACATCAGAACACGCTCTTCAACTGAATTTTGTTCCTAACAAAGCCATCGTGCTCGGTGGAGGGGTAATCGGAGTCGAATTTGCTTCAATTTGGCGCTCTTTTGGCACTGAGGTAACGATTATCGAAGGTCTTCCGCACCTAGTACCTAACGAAGACGAAGCTGTTAGCAAAGGTCTAGAGCGAGCATTCCGCAAGCGCGGCATCGATTTCAAACTCGGCGTGCGATTTGCCGGCGTGGAGCAGAGCGAGCACGGTGTTGTGGTGTCACTAGAAGATGGCACCAAGCTTGAGGCCGAGTTGCTTCTCGTTGCGGTTGGGCGGGGTCCGAACACTGCAGGCCTTGGCTATGAAGAACAGTCGGTTGCTATGGACCGCGGTTACGTTCTTACCAATGACAGGCTTGAAACGAACGTTCCAGGATTATATGCGGCCGGAGACATCGTGCCTGGCCTACAGCTGGCACACCGAGGTTTTCAGCAGGGCATCTTTATTGCTGAAGAAATCGCAGGACTAAACCCAGTTGCGATCGACGAGAGTGGAATTCCAAAGGTCACCTACTGTGAACCTGAGGTGGCCTCAGTTGGTCTTTCTGAAGCCAAGGCAGCCGAGGTTTATGGGGCTGAAAACATTTCGACATACGAATACAACCTGGGTGGTAATGGCAAGAGTCAGATTCTTGGCACCGCTGGATTCATCAAACTAGTTCGACGCAATAACGGTCCCGTAATCGGTGTTCACATGATTGGGTCGCGCGTCGGTGAGCAAATTGGCGAGGCGCAGTTGATTGTCAACTGGGAAGCATACCCAGAAGACGTCGCAACACTTGTGCATGCCCACCCAACAATGAATGAAGCCATCGGCGAGGCGCACCTCGCGCTAGCCGGTAAACCGCTTCACGCACACGCCTAGACAAACAGGAGCTTTTCGAAAAATGAGTCAAAACGTAACCCTTCCGGCACTCGGCGAGAGCGTAACCGAAGGCACTGTCACCCGTTGGCTGAAGAAAGTTGGCGACAGTGTTGCCATTGACGAGCCGTTAGTGGAAGTATCGACCGATAAAGTTGACACCGAGATTCCATCGCCAGTTGCGGGAATCATCGAACAAATTTTGGTTCAAGAAGACGAGACCGTGCAAGTTGGTGCAGTTCTCGTAATCATCGGAGACGGGTCGTCTTCAACACCTGCTTCCGCTCCCGTTAGCGCTGAATCAGCAGCTCCTTCTGCAACGCCAGAACCGGTTGTTGCTGCGCCAGTTGCTGAACCAGCTGTTGTCCCGATAGCGCCGCCTGCCCCAACCGTGGCAGCAGCTCCAGTTGCGATGCCGGCGCCTGTGCAGGCGGCAGCTCCAGTGCTTTCAATAAACCCGGTGTCATTAAACCCAGTAGCTGCAGCTCCTGTTGTCGCCGCTGCCCAAGCTGCACCTGTTGTCGCCGTGACAGCTTCGCCGTCAGCCACCGCTGACGTTGGCTATGTGACCCCATTGGTTCGCAAGCTGGCGAGCGAGTCTGGAATCGACCTCAGTCAGGTTTCCGGAACAGGAGTTGGCGGTCGAATCCGAAAAGACGACGTTATCGCCGCGACTACGTCAAGTATTGCTGTGCAGCCGTCTTCGGCGCCGGCCGTTGCCAGTGCCCTTCGCGGAACAACCGAACCGATGAGTCGCTTGAGAAAGGTTTTGGCAGAACGTGCCGTAGCTTCAATGCATCAGAGCGCTCAGCTAACAACCGTTGTTGAGGTAGACGTCACCAAAATTGCTTCAATGCGCTCCGCCGTTCAGGCTTCGTTTGTAGCCAAGACTGGCGGCAAGCTAACGTTTATGCCGTTCTTCACTCTTGCTGCGGCCGAAGCCCTCAGAGTTCACCCGAAGCTCAACGCCAGCATTGAGGGCGAGAACATTAACTATCACTCCACAGAGAACATCAGTTTCGCAGTTGACACCGAGCGTGGGCTCTTGACTCCTGTGATCCGCGATGCTTCGTCACTCACGCTTGCCCAGATTGCCGCTCAGATTGCTGACCTGGCAGCTCGCACCCGAGAGAACAAACTTAAACCAGATGAGCTTGGTGGTGGCACATTCACCCTGACCAACACGGGTTCCCGAGGAGCTTTGTTCGATACTCCAGTGGTTTTCTTGCCTCAGGTTGCTATTTTGGGCACAGGAATTGTATCGAAGCGTGCTTCTGTTGTGACTCTGGCTGACGGCACCGACGCAATAGCGATTCGCAGCATGGTTTACCTTGCACTGTCATATGACCACCGATTGGTCGATGGGGCTGACGCAAGTCGCTTCTTGGTAGACATTAAGTCTCGCCTTGAAATCGCCGATTTCTCGGGGGTTCTAGGAATCTAAGCGCCAGGTTTTTCCATGTCGGGTGACGACCGCAACGATTGAGGTTTGACCGTCGCGAAACCTGATAGAAGCCTTTGCAATGCCACCTATAGCGATGACCTTAGAAGACTTAACCTCGTATCCCGCGTGATCTAAGCAGCGTATAACCGACCCAAGGTCAAAAGATTTGTAGTCTGATTTTGAGTTTTGCTGGGCTACGCAGGTCTTGGTCGCAGCGAGTGCAATGGTCTGGTTGAAACCTTGCTTGGCGCTCGTGGGCTGGGGCTTTGGCGACGTTGCTAGCGTGGCCGTCACACGCATGGGCTCTCTTGTCAGTGAGAGTGCACCTAGTCCAAGCGTCAACACGAGGACGCTCGCTAATGCACCGAGGAGAATCAGCTTTTTGGGCCACTTGTCGCGCCCCGTTATCGATGGGATCACATTTGGTTCTAGCCATCCGTAGCCAAAGTAAAAGCGTTGTTTCGAATCTCCAACGCGCTTAAGAGCTAGAACAAGCCAATCCAGTGGTTGCTCACCAGAGCCCATATCAGCGACGAGCAATGCAACTCTTCCCTTTGCATCAAGCACCGGTCGAACCGAATGCTTTGAGCTTGCGTCTAAAACACGCACCCAAGCGGGGGCTCGTTTCGAAAAGGTAATAAGAATGCTCTGACCATCGTCGTTAGAAATTTCTAGGGAGGCAGACCATACGGTTGCTCCTCGGTAGCTGCCGAGTTTTCGTCCGACGTTTAGGCCGGCAGCGAGGGGCGTTTTGCTCATCCGCCGAGAATACGTCGCTATCAGGCTGGGAATCACCGGGAACCCAGCCATGTTGAAAAGACACATAACAATCTCGTGTGCAGAACTATTTAGAATTGAAAGATGCCTGAATTCATCCGCTCTGGTTTTAACCCAAACTTCGTTGGTTACGAGGCTGGCTTAGCGCTCCAACGCGAGATCCATGGCGAAGTTGCTAGCGGTTTAAGAGAAGACACCGTGCTTCTGCTAGAACACGAATCGGTTTTTACAGCGGGAAAACGCACCGACGACGACGAGCGACCAAATGAATCTCGCCCAGAGGTTGGCATTCCGGTTTATGAGACCGACCGCGGCGGAAAAATAACCTGGCACGGGCCCGGTCAACTCATCGGTTACCCAATTATGCGACTCCCCCGACCAATCGATGTGGTGGGCTATGTTCGATGGTTGGAGGGTGTTTTGATTCAGGTTTGCACTGATTTCGGACTGAAAACAACCCGTGTAGAAGGCCGAAGCGGCGTTTGGCACGAGTCGCCAGAGGGTTTCGCGAAAATCGCCGCCATCGGCATCAGAGTCTCAGAGCACACCACGATGCATGGTTTTGCTCTCAACTGCAACAACTCATTAGAGCCTTACGAGGCGATTATTGCCTGTGGCATTCGCGACGCATCTGTCAGCACGATTAGTCTTTTAACAGGCCAACAGGTAACCCCCGTTATGGCCGCGGAAAAGGTCGAACATTACTTGACCGAGATTGGTGAATACGTTTCATGAGCGAAGAGCAAAAACCACAGCGCAAGCTTCTAAGAATCGAAGCGCGAAACAGCGCCGTTCCGATTGAGCGAAAGCCATCCTGGATCAAAACGACCGCGAAAATGGGGCCAGAATACATGGCTCTGCAAACACTTGTGAAGACTGAAAACCTCCACACAGTATGCCAAGAGGCCGGTTGCCCAAACATCTTTGAGTGCTGGGAAGACCGTGAGGCGACATTCCTGATTGGTGGTTCACAATGCACGCGGCGCTGCGATTTTTGCCAAATTGACACCGGTAAACCCGCTGATTTAGATCGAGATGAGCCGCGCAGAGTAGGCGAATCTGTCAAGACCATGCAGCTTCGCTACGCAACCGTAACCGGCGTGGCCCGTGACGACTTACCTGATGAAGGCGCCTGGCTGTATGCCGAGACCATCAGGCAGATTCACGCTCAGTCACAGGGCACGGGCGTTGAGATTTTAGTACCCGACTTCTCAGGTAACCCAGACCTGCTTCAACTGGTGTTTGACGCCGAGCCTGAAGTCTTTGCTCACAACGTCGAGACTGTTCCACGCATTTTCAAGCAGATT
Organism: Actinomycetota bacterium; assembly: GCA_041181225.1. Taxonomy (GTDB): domain Bacteria; phylum Actinomycetota; class Actinomycetes; order Actinomycetales; family Microbacteriaceae; genus Rhodoluna. The sequence continues at coordinate 25,259 of JBEGPW010000006.1, forward strand.
CGTCCAGCATTCAAATATGACCGGTCGCTAGATGTGCTCACCCAGGCGCGTAACGCTGGACTCGTCACCAAATCGAACCTGATTCTGGGCATGGGCGAGACAACCGACGAGATCATTCAAGCGCTGAGTGACCTTCACGAAGCAGGCACCGACATCGTAACCATCACCCAGTACCTTCGCCCCTCTCCTCGCCACCACCCGGTTGACCGTTGGGTCAAACCTCAAGAGTTTGTGGAGCTACGCGAAATTGCCGAATCAATGGGTTACTTGGGCGTCTTGAGCGGGCCTCTGGTTAGGAGTTCTTATCGGGCTGGCCGTCTATGGGCCGGCTCTATGCTCAAAAAAGGCCGCGAGATTCCCGAATCACTCGCTCACTTGGCCGCTGCCCTGGCAACTGAAACTAAAGCAGCTCAGGCTTACTAACTCCGAAGGCTAAAATAGGCTAATGGCTAAAACAACACGATCTACAAATCAAAAGTCCGAGAAACAACCGGGCCGTCTAAAGCAACTCTTGCGTTATTACCGAATGACCGCCAAAGAGAGCCCCAAATCAGTGGCTGCAGCTATTGGATTTGGTGTCGCTGGCTTCGCAATTGTGTTTGGCATTGGTTTCGCTGTTGCTGGAGGCGACAGCCTTTTACTCATCGTGTGGGCAGTGACCGGCGTATTCGTGGCGATTCTCTCGGCGATGATAGTCATGAATAGACAGTCAGAAAAAATTGCCTTCGGCCAAATCGAAGGTCGTGCAGGTGCAGTGGGTGCAATTTTGCAGAACGGCCTTAAGCGCGGATGGCGCACCTCTGAGACTCCCTCAGCTATTAACGCGTCTCATCAAGAGGCGGTTTATCGCGTCGTCGGCCCAGGTGGGGTAATCCTGATTGGCGAAGGCACCAGCCGCACCCGAGTTTCGGCAATGATAGAAGGCGAGCGCCGCAAGATCGCCAAGGTTGCGAGTGGCGTTCCTATTGAAGTGATGTATGTGGTTGGCGACGAACAATCGATTCGACTCATAAAGCTGGTCAGCACGATTTATAAGATGAAACGCAGTCTGCGCAGCAGCGAGGTCTCGGTTGTTTTCAAGCGACTCGAAACCGTTGGATTGAAGATGCCGATTCCTAAGGGCATCGACCCAAACCGCATGCGCGCCAGCAGGCGGTAACTCGAATCTAGATTCGAACCAAAACGGTACCAACCGCTTTGTCGTGCAGACCACGCTGATCTGAATCCCACACCGCTACCGGAATAACAAGGCAAACCAGTAGAGCGCGCACTAGTCCGCGCCAGAAACCGACCCATCCCCCATTTAATCTTCGAACTGCTATGCCAAATGCTCGATGCCCGAGTGAATAGCCAATGGTTGAGACCAACAGCCACTGTTCAACCATGAAAACCAACAGGCTTGCGTTTGGGTCGTAGTCAAAAAAAGCTATTGAAACGATTGTTGCAAAACCCCAATCAACAGCTATCGCGCCTAATCGGCGCCACATAGTCGCGAGGCTGCCGGGCCCAGCTGACGGTAATCCGAGTCTTTGCCCGGGCCACTCTTGATTGTTTAGCATTCGTCAAGCCTAAAACATTCGAAAATGTTTAACATTTCAGAAACATTTCGCGCGCATTCCACGAAATCTGTTGGCTAAAATAGAACCAAGGCGTAACTGCTCGCCCGCTTGCCACCTCACAATCGAAGGGATTCCCCTATGTTCAAGACTGCCTCTGAGGTCGTCGCCTACATCAAAGAGAACGACGTAAAGTTCCTTGACGTTCGCTTCACCGACCTACCTGGTGTTCAACAGCACTTCAACCTTCCAGCAAGCATGATTGACGAAGAATTCTTCGTCGACGGCCAGCTGTTTGACGGCTCTTCTATCCGCGGTTTCGCATCGATTCACGAATCAGACATGCAGCTGATTCCAGATGTCACCACTGCCTACCTAGACGCTTTCCGCAACGAGAAGACTCTCGTTATGATCTTTGACATTTACAACCCGCGCAATGGCGAAATCTATGCCAAAGACCCACGTCAGGTCGCTCGCAAGGCGCAGGCTTATCTTGCTAGCACAGGCATCGCAGACACCGCCTTTTTTGCTCCTGAAGCTGAGTTCTTTATTTTTGACGACGTTCGTTACCACTACAGCCAGAACAGCTCGGGTCACTTTATTGACTCAGACGAAGCTGCCTGGAATTCAGGTCGCGTCGAAGAAGGCGGCAACCTAGCCAACAAGACACCATACAAGGGTGGCTATTTTCCCGTCTCTCCAGTCGACAAGCACGTCGACATGCGCGACAACATCGTGCTTGAGCTTGCAGCAGCTGGTCTTTCGGTTGAGCGCAGCCACCACGAGGTCGGCACAGCTGGCCAGGGCGAGATCAACTATCGCTTCGACACCCTTTTGCGTTCAGCAGACGACATCTTGAAGTTCAAGTACATCGTCAAGAACGTTGCCGACCAGTGGGGCAAAACAGCAACGTTCATGCCAAAGCCACTGTTTGGAGACAACGGTTCGGGAATGCACGTTCACCAGTCACTCTGGAAAGACGGCAAGCCACTGTTCTATGACGAGGCAGGCTACGGTGGCCTCAGCGACCTAGCTCGCTGGTACATCGGCGGCATTTTAAATCACGCACCTTCTCTTTTGGCGTTCACAAACCCAACCGTAAACAGCTACCACCGTCTGGTTCCGGGTTTCGAAGCACCAGTAAACCTTGTTTACTCGGCCGGAAACCGCTCGGCTGCGATTCGCATTCCGATGACCGGAACGAACCCGAAGGCAAAGCGCATCGAGTTCCGTGCTCCTGACGCATCGAGCAACCCATACCTGGCTTTTGCTGCCATGTTGATGGCTGGTCTTGATGGCATAAAGAACCGCACCGAGCCACACGCTCCTGTTGACAAGGACCTTTACGAACTTCCAGCCGAAGAGGCCAAATTGATTCCTCAGGTGCCTGGAAACCTAGAAGCAGTTCTTCAAGCGCTAGAGGCTGACCACGACTACCTTCTAGCAGGCGATGTCTTCACTAAGGACCTCATTGAGACCTGGATTGACTACAAGCGCGAGAAAGAAATCAAGCCACTAGCCCTTCGCCCGCACCCATACGAGTTCGAGCTTTACTACGGCGTGTAGTCCTCATCGTTAGAAATGGAGGTTCCCGGTTGGGAGCCTCCATTTTTTTACTCTATTTCTGACACCCATTCAAAGAAGAGTCTTTCAAAGACCCCACGTGCTCTTCGGGTGGTCGCCAAATAATCTTGCTCAAGCTGAGCAGCGCTATAGGGCGGATATTCCAAAATACGCGCTATGCCGTCAAGCTGGCGGCGGTCTACCGGCAAAACGTCTGACACTTTTCCCCACCAGAGCACCGACGCGGCGCGAACTCGAGAAGCCAGAGTCCAGGCCTCAGACAAAACCTTTGCATCGTGTGCCTCGATAAGACCCTCGGCAACGCAAGCCTCGAGAGCTCGAAGTGTTTTTGGGGTGCGGATCGCAGGGTGCGATGAACCGTGTCTCAGCTGGAGCAGCTGAACCAGCCACTCGACGTCACTGAGTGAACCTCGACCGAGTTTCAAGTGTCGTTTCGGGTCAGCGCCCTGCGGAAGACGCTCGTTCTCTACTCTCGCCTTGATTCGGCGAATGTCCTGCACGACAGACTCATCTAGAAGTTGTGGGTAGCGATACTGGTCAATAATCCCGGTAAATTCCGAAATTAGGCCATCGCCACCGGCAATCATCCTTGCCCTCAAAAGAGCTTGGGATTCCCAATTTGAAGCCCACCGGCTGTAATAGCTGCGGTAGCTGTCGATTGACCTGACGACAACACCCTTTGCTCCTTCGGGCCTCAAATCAACATCAAGATCGAACTCGAGCAAGACATCGTGGCTGTGTTTGCGAATCAGTGAAACGATTTTTTCAGCCGCGCCCTGTGCAGCCTCGGCAGTCTCGGGCGACCTCGTTTTATAGACAAACATCACATCGGCGTCGGACCCAAAACCAAGTTCAGCTCCCCCGAATCGGCCCATTGCCACGATTCCGAAATCGAGCAGACCATCAAGAGGCTCACTGGCAATGATTTCTTTTTCAAAGTGCTGAACGGCATCGCTAATCGCACACAGGTATGCCTCTGTAACGTCGCTGAGGCCTTGGCTAACCTGATCAAGAGTAAGTTCTCCCAACACGGCACCCATCGCGATTCTCAAAGTCTCACGGCGACGCATTTGTTGAATGGCGTTGATTGCACCATCGATTCCCGAGTGCCGCGCCATCGTTGCAGCAATTTCACGATCGAGTTCATCCTCGGTAATTGGAATTAAGTCTTCGTTTCGATCGAACCATGCGGCGGCTTCGGGTATTTTTTCGAAGAGATGTGTTGCGAGTCTTGAGTTACTTAGAACTTGAGTCATGCGCTTGGCAGCGCCACTCGAGTCTCTCAACATGCGAAGATACCAAGGCGAATCGCCGAGGTCTTCGCTCAGTCGCCGAAACGCAAGTAGAGCCGAGTCTGGATCGGTGCCCTCGGCAAACCATTGAATCAGAATCGGCAGCAGCTGTCTCTGAATTGCGGCCCGTCTAGATAAACCGCTCGTTAGGGCGGCAATGTGGCCCAGAGCACCTTTCGCGTCGGCGAAACCGATTGCGTTGAGTCGGTCATGCGCCTGTTCACTGGTAATCGAGAGCGCATCATCTGAACTCTTAGCAACAGCTGAAAGTAGCGGGCGATAGAACAGACTCTGATGGAGCGCCCTGACATCGTGCTTGACGTTGCTCCACCGCTTGTCTAGCGCCTCAACAGAGTCTTTGACATTGACAGAGCGCGCGATAGCGCGACGAGCACTCTCGGAGGTCGGCATAAGGTGGGTGCGGCGCATCTGCGAGACTTGGATGCGGTGTTCCAACAACCTTAGATATCGGTAGTGCGAAGCAAATTGCGCCGCTTCGGAACGACCGATGTATCCCCCACTGGCAAGAGCGCTGATCGCGCTGATCGTGTCGCGAACCCTCAGAGTTTCGTCTGTGCGTCCGTGAACGAGTTGTAATAGTTGCACCGTGAACTCGATATCACGCAGGCCACCTGGGCCCAGCTTGATTTGCGAGTCGATTTCACCTCTTGGAATGTTGTCGAGAACTCGCTGGCGCATTTTTTGCACTGACTCAACGAAGTTTTCGCGCTTTGCACTGTTCCACACCATAGGCGCTAGTGCTTCAACATAAGATTCGCCGAGTGCGAGGTCTCCGGCAATCGGTCGAGCTTTGAGAAGTGCTTGGAACTCCCAACTCTCTGCCCAGCGTTCGTAATAGCTGACGTGCGAATCAAGTGTGCGCACCAAAGCGCCAGACTTTCCCTCTGGTCGAAGGTTCGCATCGACTTGCCAGAGCATAGGCTCAGTCGTCGTGCCGTCAATCGCGCGCATCATTCTGGTTGCTATTTTGGTGGCCACTTCAATCGCGCGATGACTTGAAAGCTGTTCAGAACCACTCTCAGCTACATAGATGACATCTACGTCGCTGATGTAGTTGAGTTCGCGAGCACCGCATTTTCCCATTGCGATTACCGTGAAACGCGTGTCAATGATTTCTTGCGCGGTAAAGACGCCCGACTCTTTGCTGTGCGTGAGTTCCCACCGGGCGATTTGAATCGCAGTCTCAAGGGCGGCAGCCGCCAGGTCTGCTAGCGAGGCTGCGATCGTTGGCAGACCGAGTTCAACGTCAACCTGATTTAAATCAAAAATGGTGATTTTGAGAAGCTCGATACGATAGGCGACTCTAAGGTGGTTCCAAGCAACCGTGACAGCGCTTGAAACAGCCGCCGGGTCGGCAACGGAGGTTTCCTTTAGCGCCGAGACCGCCAGTGATGAAAGTTTTGTCTTCATCGCGTTTACATCTGACAACTGTGTGATGGGCTTTTCGAAGACAGTGAGGTGCATTGGGTGGCGTCTCAGAAAATCAGTTAGGGCCGAGCTGGCACCGAGAACCAGACACAGGCTACGCGCTGAGTCGTTGCGAGAGAGCAGTTTCTTAACCCTCGCTCGATCGACTTCGGCAAGACTCAACAAATAATTGAGTGCTTGATCGGGGTCGGCGGCAAAAGCCAGGTGAGCTATCGCTGACCGCGCCGGATCACCAACCAGCCTTACAAGTTCGTCGAGCTTAGCGACTGTCGTGCTGAGCTCTGCGAATCCATATTTAGCCAGCTCAGAGAGCGAAGCCTGCCTCGAATCGGCCATGGCAGGTTCCTAAAGAGTCGCGAGGTTTTTCTTGAGCTCATAAGCGGTGACTTGCGAACGATATTCGCTCCACTCACGTCGCTTGTTAGCCAAGACGTAGCTAAAGACTTCTTCGCCTAAGACTTCGGCTGCCAATTCAGACTCCTCGAGTTTGCGAATCGCGTGGTCAAGGCTCTGAGGCAAGGGTTGGATTCCCATGGCGCGACGCTCTGGGTCGGTGAGCTCCCAAACGTTGTCTTCTGTTTCTTTTGGAAGAACCATCTCTTCTTCAATGCCCTTCATGCCGGCCGCAAGAATCAACGCGTATGCCAAATAAGGGTTCGCAGCGCTATCAATCGCTCGGTATTCAACTCGAGCACTTTGACCCTTGCTCGGCTTATAGAGTGGCACACGCAACAGCGCGCTGCGGTTGTTGTGGCCCCAGCAGACGAAGCTTGGCGCTTCTCCGCCGCCCCAGAGACGCTTGTATGAGTTCACGTATTGGTTTGTAACAGCCGTAATTTCTGGGGCGTGGTGAAGAAGCCCAGCCATGAAGTGTTTCGCGGTCTTCGAGAGCTGATATTGCTGGCCTGGCTCATAAAAGGCGTTGGTGTCGCCTTCAAAAAGGCTCATGTGAGTGTGCATGCCAGAACCAGGGTGATCGCTGAAGGGCTTAGGCATGAACGTTGCATAGACACCCTGCTCGATTGCAACTTCTTTGATAACCGTTCTAAATGTCATGATGTTGTCGGCCATAGTTAGAGCGTCAGCATATCGAAGGTCAATTTCGTTTTGGCCTGGGCCGCCTTCATGGTGGCTGAACTCAACTGAGATGCCGAGTTGCTCGAGCATTGTGACAGCTCGTCGTCTGAAGTCGTTTGCTGTTCCGCCTGGAACATTGTCGAAATAGCCAGCGTTGTCGACCGGCACTGGTCCTTCGGGACCGAACTCGGCTGACTTTAGCAGGTAAAACTCAATTTCAGGGTGAATGTAAAAAGAGAAACCCTTGTCGCTCGCTTTAGCTAGTGCTCTGCGAAGGACGTTTCGCGGGTCAGCAGCCGCCGGAAGACCATCGGGAGTTTGAATGTCGCAAAACATGCGAGCCGTTGGGTTGGTTTCGCCACGCCAAGGCAATATCTGAAACGTGCTCGGGTCTGGCTGAGCAAGCATGTCTGCCTCATAGGTACGCGCTAAGCCCTCAATTGCTGAACCATCAAAGCCAAGACCCTCAGCAAACGCGCCTTCAACCTCTGCTGGTGCGATCGCTACAGACTTCAGTGTGCCAGCAACATCGGTGAACCAAAGACGCACGAACTTTACCCCGCGCTCCTCGATTGTGCGTAATACAAAATCGGTTTGTTTATCCATCAGCAGGTACCTTTCTGTGCCTGCTACTAGGCTAATGGGTATGCCAAACGTTCGTCTCGCACTCGCCCAAACGAATCCTACAGTTGGTGACATTTTGGGCAATTCTGAGCAAATTTACGCCGCAGTCATTGAAGCCTCAAAACAGGGCGCGAACTTGGTTTGCTTCGGCGAGATGGCCCTAACCGGATACCCGATCGAAGACTTAGCCGCGCGGCCAGAATTTCTAGAGCGTTCAGAGGCAGCAGTTCAATCTCTGGCAACTCATCTGCAGGCATCAGGCTTAGCAGAGGTCGTCGTGGTTTTAGGGCATGCCGCAAAAGCCCTTGCGTCGACCGATAGCGCCACAGAACATCTAGAGACGCACGACTGGTCGATTGCTCAGAATGTGGCCTCGGTAATCAAAGACGGAAAGGTCATCGGCAGATATGCCAAACATCATCTTCCGAACTACTCGGTGTTTGATGAGTATAGAAACTTTGTTCCAGGGAACGCACTTCTAACTTTTGAACATCTGGGAATGAGATTCTCGACAGTAATTTGCGAAGACATTTGGCAAAACGGTGGTCCGGTCGCAGACATCTCAAACGCCGCAACCGATGTGCTGCTCGTGCTAAACGGATCACCATTTGAAACCAATAAGTCGGGGCGAAGAGTTGAGCTGGCGAGAGAAATAGCCGAACAACACGCCTGCGACGTGGCATATGTGAATCTGGTTGGCGGGCAAGACGATCTGGTTTTTGACGGTTCGAGCTTTCTAGTGACAACCGGTGGCGAGGTTGCTACTCGTGCGAGAGCTTTCGAGAGTGACCTAGTGTTTGTAGATTTTGACGTTTCAACGAAGCGAGCAGTTCGAGTGGCTGAAGAGCTTGGGAATATGCCCGAGCTCGAGTCGGTGTGGAACGCACTGGTCCTCGGCTTGAGAGACTATGTAAAAAAGAACGGTTTTAATTCTGTTGTTCTAGGTCTAAGCGGCGGCATCGACAGTGCGGTTTGTGCGGCTATCGCAAGAGATGCTCTTGGAAAACACGCGGTTTTTGGTGTTGCTATGCCGAGCCGCTTCTCATCAAAGGGCTCAGTCGATGACGCATACGAGTTAGCGAACCGCCTAGAGATTTCGATTCGCGACGAACCAATAGAGTCAGCATTTGGCACTTTTCAATCTCAACTTCAACTCGACGGACTAGCCGCTGAGAATCTGCAGGCCCGCATCCGCGGTGTGATTTTAATGTCGCTAAGCAACGCTGAGGGTCATCTGACTCTAACTACGGGCAACAAAACCGAACTTGCCGTGGGCTACAGCACAATCTATGGTGACTCGGTCGGCGGTTTTGCACCCATCAAAGACGTTGCCAAGACGATGGTGTGGGAGTTAGCGCGTTGGCGAAACGCGAGCGCGACCGCAAGCGGTGAGATTGCGCCGATTCCTGAGAATTCAATCAACAAAGCACCTTCGGCAGAACTAAGACCAGATCAGACCGACCAAGACTCGCTTCCTGACTATGAAACTCTCGATGAGATTCTCGAGCTCTACATAAACCAGCACCTAAGCATGACCGAGATATGCTCTAAAGGTTTTGATGGCGAGGTTGTCTCTAAGGTGGTAACACTGGTGGATCGTTCCGAGTGGAAACGCCGGCAGGGTGCAATCGGGCCTAAAATTTCTGGGATGGCCTTCGGCAGAGACCGTCGACTTCCGATTACCAACAGTTTCAAGTCGAAATAACCTAAAGCTAAAGAAAGGCGCCGAAAAATGGCCGCAGACAAGTTGATTTCAAGTGGGGGTCCGTGGGAGGGCAAAATTGGCTATTCCAGAGCCGTCGTCGCGGGCGACTATGTGCATGTGTCTGGCTCAACGGCAACAGTTGACGGAGTCTTGATGCACGAGGGTGACGCTTTCAACCAAACATTAGTTGCTCTAGAGGTCATCGCAGCCGCTCTCGACCAAGTCAGTTATTCAATCGAAGATGTCGTGAGAACCAGAGTTTATGTGTCTCACGAGTCAGATCTTGACGCCGTCGGAGAAGCGCACGGCAAGGTTTTTGGAAACATTAGACCCGCTTTGGTATTGCTCGCCGGAATCAAGTTCGTCAACCCAGCGATGTTGGTTGAGATCGAAGCTGACGCATGGAAACGCAACTAGTGACCGAACGTCAACCCCTGCAGAAGATTCGCACCAAAACCCTGCTTGATTTAAAAATCGCAGGCAAAAAGTTTGCGTGTTTGACCAGTTACGACCACCTCACTGCTGGAATCTTTGATGGTGCCGGAATCGAGGTTTTGCTGGTTGGCGACTCAGCGGCAGATAACGCCCTTGGATACTCAAGCACATTGCCCATAACGGTTAGCGAGATGATTCCGTTTGCACGGGCGGTGGCATCTGCTGCCAAACATTCGCTAGTAGTCGTTGACATGCCATTCGGAAGCTATGAGGTTTCAACCACCCAAGCTCTAGAAAACGGCATTCGAATTCTCAAGGAGTCTGGGGCTCATGCCGTCAAAATCGAAGGTGGCGCAAGAGTTGCGGCAGTTATTGAGGCGCTGACTGAGGCGGGCGTTCCGGTGATGGCGCACCTCGGCTTTACGCCTCAAAGCGTAAATCAACTCGGAGGCTTCAAGGTTCAGGGCCGCGGAGACAGCGCGTCAAAACTTGTCGAAGATGCGCTGGCTGTGCAAGATGCGGGTGCTTTTGCTTTGGTGTTAGAACTGGTTCCCGCTCCCCTGGCCAAAGAGATAACAGCAGCTCTTGCCATTCCTACCATTGGCATCGGTGCGGGTAGCGGAACCGACGGTCAGATTTTGGTTTGGACTGACTTCGCTGGAATGACAACTCATAAGCCACGAAAGTTCGTTCGCAGCTATGCGAAGCTTCGAGATGACCTAACTGACGCAGCGATCAGGTACCGAGCCGACGTTCAATCGGAGGTTTTTCCGTCGGCTGAAGAATCGTTCTCTGAATAGCCCACCTGTTCGTAAGCCTCATCATCGTCTTGCCAATGTGCCGTGCGTGCGGCAATTATTTCTAGAGCGCGCGCAGCCGACTCGAAATCGCTAAAGGGACCGATTCGAAAAAGGGCGAGAGATTGCTTGCCGACTTCAACCTCACCGGTCTGAATGTTGAACCAGTATTCAGTTTCGTCCACTATCAAGCCCGCTTTCTTTATAAATCAAACCTACCTTTTAGAATGGACTCATGCCTCGCGACAAAGAAACTGGGTTTCTAACACCCGGTGCCGTCTCAAAACTGAGGCCGGTAAACCCTTCGATAACCAAACCTGAGTATGTCGGCAGACCCGCACCTCAGCCATTCACTGGCAGTCACGTGAAAACAGCAGAGCAGATTCAAAGAATCCGTGCGGCAGGTCGAATTGCAGCGCAGGCAATCGAACTGGTCGGCATGGCTTGCAAACCGGGAGTCACGACCGACGAACTAGATCGAATCGGCCACGATTATGTAACCGCGCAGGGGGCATACCCGTCGGCTCTTCTATATCGCGGTTTTCCAAAGTCAATTTGCACCTCTATAAACGAAGTCATTTGCCACGGAATTCCCGACAACACTGTTCTGCAAGATGGCGACATCATAAACATCGACATAACCGCTTTTAATGACGGCTACCACGGTGACAGCAACCAAACCTTTCTCGTTGGTGAAGTGCGTCAAGAAGTGCGCGACCTTGTCGACCGAACCCGTGAGTCGCTCAGGCGTGCGATAGCGGCTGTAGCGCCGGGACGACAGATAAACATCATTGGGCGAACTATTGAGAGTTATGCAAAGCGTTTTGGTTACGGAGTCGTTCGCGACTTCACGGGCCATGGAATCGGCGAGGCATTTCACTCCGGCCTGGTGATTCCACACTACGATGCCGCCCCGGCGTATTCAACCGAAATGAAAGTCGGCATGGTGTTCACCATTGAGCCGATGCTCACGTTGGGGACACACCAGTGGGACATGTGGCCAGACCAGTGGACAATTTTGACAAAAGACAAGAGCATCACGGCGCAGTTCGAGCACACGATAGTTGTTACCGAAACTGGCGCCGAAGTTTTGACTCTTGCCTAGCTGCTCCTCGTGTCTGCACGGCAGTCAGCAAGACAGAAACTAAGGTAAAAACATGGCTAAACGCGCAATCGGCATCGACATCGGTGGGACCGGCATTAAAGGAGCCATGGTTGATGTGAAGAAGGGCGTTTTGCTCTCTGACCGAGTCAGAGTTGAAACTCCGGTGGGCGGTCGTCCTGACGACATAGCTAACGTCGTCGCAGAGCTAATAAGGC
>JBEGPW010000007.1:0-14964 GCA_041181225.1 Actinomycetota bacterium
GCACATTTTGTTTAACATGTATTCGCTGTTTGTTTTGGGTCGAGTTCTTGAACCGCTGATTGGTTCGGTCAGATTCACTGCGCTTTACATGATCAGCCTGTTTGCCGGTTCGGTTGCGTTCTTGACCCTCTCAGAGTTGAACGCTTATGAGCTGGGGGCATCCGGAGCAATTTTTGGTTTGATGGGCGCATATTTTGTGATTTTGCGCGCTCTCGGTGGCCAGCTCGGCCAGGTTGCGGGAATCATCGCAATCAACTTGGTTTTTGGTTTTCTTATGCCAAACGTTGCGTGGCAGGCTCACATCGGTGGGCTAATCGGCGGAGTGGTTGTTGCGCTGATTTTTGCCAACACCCGCGCGCTCGCGAAACGAAAACTGCAGTTTTGGCTGGTTTTAGGTTTTGCGGTTTTGTTGCTAGCAGCCGCCTATTTTGTGGCTGACTACAAAATCACAAACTTCTTTGGCTTCTAGAGCCGCAGGCTTGAGCTCGGTTTACTTCCAGCGCGTGGTCATCATAAAGCCGGCCATGATTACACCAAAGCCAACGAGGATGTTCCAAGACTGAATGTCCCAAGGGGTCGCGCTGCCTAACGGAAACTGCATGTTGGTTAGGTAGTAGGTGACGATCCACAAGAAACCAAAAATCATTAGCCCAAACATGAGTGGCTGAAACCACACCGGGTTAGGCATTTCTTCTTTGGATGTAGTGAAGTCGCGCGGGCCTTCTGGCTTTGAAACGCGAGCAGGTTTTCTTTTGCGGCTAGTTGATTCAGGCATGACGCAATTCTACAAGTTAAGATGGAATCACTTATGACCAAAATTCTAGTTCTAGACAACTACGACAGCTTTGTTTACACGCTGAACGGTTATTTGCGCCAAATTGGCGCAGAAACCGAAGTGTTGCGCAACGACGTTGTTGCCGAATCGGCCCTGCCCGAACTGCTCGAGCGCTTCGACGCCGTGTTGCTTTCACCTGGGCCAGGCACTCCCGCCGAAGCCGGGCTCTCGATTGCCGTCGTAAAACATGCGCTAAAAACGGGCCTGCCAGTGTTTGGAGTTTGCCTCGGTCACCAGGCAATCGCCGAGGCTATGGGAGCAACCGTAACCAGCGCTCCCGAACTTATGCACGGCAAAGTCAGTTTGGTTAGCCACGATAACTCTCTAGTTTATAAAAACGTTGCCCAGCCATTCACGGCAACCAGGTATCACTCGCTAGCAGTGGTTGACTCAACCGTGCCATCCGATTTGATTATTACAAGTCGCACGGTTGCGGCCGACCCAAACGACCCAACCACTGGCAACGGCGCCGGCGGAGTCATTATGGGCTTGCAGCATGCGACGCTGCCGATCTATGGAGTTCAGTTTCACCCAGAGTCAGTTATGACCGAAGGCGGTTATCAGATGCTCGGAAACTGGCTTGAAAGCCTAGGCCTCAAAGGTGCCGCCGAACGCGCGAGCAAGCTCACCCCAATGGTGAAGTTTTAGCCCTTTTTCGCCGCGGGTGAACCCCTGGGTTATAGCCCGGGTTCAACAGTCGGTGTCGGGCTCGGTTCAGTGCCGCCGATGCAATCAACATATAGAACGATTGTTTGGTGTTGGTTGGCATCGCCCGGCTCAATCGATTGGCCTGTGACGATTTGACCTTTGGTTCCGTTGCAAAAAGTTTGGGTTTCAACACTCACCGTGTATGAAACGTTTGGACCGGTGAGCTGAGCCTTGGCTGTAGTCACGCTTTGTTGAAGAACTGAAGGCACGGTGACTTTGCCCGAAGAGGTGATTAGGTCGACGGCGGTTCCGGGCGAGACCTTTGCATACTGCTCGGGATTACTAGAGATGATCGTCCCTTTTGCCAAGCTCGGCGAGTTTTGTGGGGTGATGACACCGAGCTTCAAACCGAGGGCACTCAGAGCTGCGCTGGCGTTGGCCTCATTGGTTTCAATTAGGTTTGGAACCTTAACCAGCTCTTTGCCCGAAGACAAAAATACGGTGATGCTGGTGTTTGGAGAGACTAATGTGCCAGCCGGAGGGTCGATGCGAATCACGTCGTCGATTGCAATCTTGTCGCTCGGCTCATAGGTTTTTTGAGTCAACAGCTTCAGGCTTTCAAAAGCGCTTTTTATTTCATCGAAAGACTTGCCTTCAACATCAGGAACTTTTACCGAAAGGTTGTTGGTTGGCACGGCAACGCGAATCGTACCGAGGGTTGACACACTCCATATTCCGAGGCCAAGCAACAAAACAACAAATGCAGAACCAAGGGCCCAGGCAGCCGACTTGATGCGCGGTTTGCGAGCATCAAACTGCATTTCAACGCCGTTAATCAAAACCGTTTCTTGTGGCCGTTGTTTTCGTTGGCGTTGGCCCTCTGGCTCAACGCTGGCCTCAAAATTTACGCCGATAGATTCAAACGGGTTGGTGGTCGGGTTTCGCGATTGATCCACATAGGTCTCAGTTGGTGCTGAGTGTTCTGAGCCAGTGCTGGTTGCGCCCTGAGCCTCTTTGACTGCAGCGTTTAAAAGTTCGTCAAAGCCAAAAACTTCAGTGGCAGCGCTGGCACTATCCGCTGGAATTGCGCCCTCCAGGCTTGCCGCGCTCTCAACCTCGAGTTCAGGCGCTGACGTCTGAGCTTGAGCTGTAGTTTCGACCGATGAAAACTCTTCAGATGTCGCTTCGGGCTCGACCAGAACCGGCTCAACAACCGGTGCTGCCTCGGCTTCAAAACTTCGGCTCACCATGAGTGCTGCGAGCAGGTGTTCACGAAACTGTTCGGCGCTCTGAAAACGCTCGTCGCGATTTTTAGCCAGCGCGTGCAAAACCACGGCATCAAGTTCTGGGCTAAGTTTTGGGTTCAGCTGAGAGGGTGGAATCACCGCTTCGCTGACGTGCTGATATGCAACCGAGACTGCAGTTTCGCCTCTGAAAGGCGGCCGTCCGGTAAGCATTTCATAGAGCAGAACTCCGGTGGAATATAGGTCGGTTCGCGAATCTACAGTTTCACCTTTGGCCTGCTCAGGTGAGAAATATTGAGCGGTTCCAACAATGCCACCGGTGTGGGCTTGGGTCACCGACGAATCACTCACAGCTCGTGCAATACCGAAATCCATGACCTTGACTTGGCCAGATTCGGTGATCATGATGTTTGCCGATTTTATGTCGCGGTGAATAACGCCGGCACGGTGTGAAATTTCTAACGCGGTCAAAACACCTTGAGCAAAAGATACCGACTCAACGATGCTCAGTTGCCGTTCGTGAATCAGGTCTCTCAGAACAGTGCCCTTGACAAATTCCATGACGATGTATGGCCGGCGCATTCCATTGCCGTTGGCATCAATAAGTTGTTCTTCACCGGCGTCATAAATTCTGACAATGGTGGGGTGGGCCATTCGAGCTGAAGCTTGGGCTTCTTGACGAAAGCGTGATTCAAAACTGCTGTCGGCAGCCAAGTCAGCCTTCAAAATTTTGATTGCTACAACTCGACCGAGTCTGGTGTCGAGACCCTGAAACACATCGGCCATGCCTCCGCGCCCTATCAGGTGCTTCACCTGATAGCGACCGGCGATGGTGCGTTCTTGGTCTGACAAAAAATACTCCGTCTGGTTGAAACCTGAGATTAAGTTTAGCTTCGAGTTCTATGGGGTGGGTGTTGCAGTTGCCGTGGTCGTTGCGGTTGGTGTCGGTGTTGTCGTTGCGGTTGGTGTAGGGGTGTTTGGCGCTGCTCCATAGTATTTCACCGTAATCGTGGTTCCAATCGGCAGTGTTCCGAGTGGCGAGGCTTGATATGCCTGATATAAAAGCGGGCTGTCAGCGCTCACGAGTTCACCCACCTCTGAGTTCACTACCAAGCCCATCGTCGCCAGCTGACTCTCGACATCGCTAATGTTCTTGCCGTCAATGTCTGACGAAAGCAAAAGCACAGATTCTTCGGTCGGCGTTGCGCTTGCCGTTGGCGTCGCTGAGGTTGAGGTTGTGGCGCTTGTTGTCGGTGTTGAAGATTGGGTTGCGGTCGGGGATGGAAAAGGGGCAACAAAAGACGCGACTATCGAAGTCAAAATGGCAATTGCCGCCAAACCAAGAAGGCTAATAACGACAATCCAAGGCCAAGCCGGCGGTTTTTTTGCCACGACTTCAAGCTCAGAGGTTGTCGTTGACAAAATGGCAGTTTGGGCTTCGGTTAGTGCTGAGAGCAGTTTTGTTGGAGCACTCTCACTTGGGTTTTTAGCCAAGGCTTCAGCGCGTTGGGCAAGAACCAAAGCATTCTTGGGGCGGTCCTCAGGTTTTTTAGCGAGACAGTTCAACACGAAGGTGGCGACCTCTGGGCTCACAAAGTCGGGCAGTGCCGGCGGCGCATCGTTGATGTGTGCCATCGCAATGACCATTTGTGAGTCGCCGGTAAAAGGTCGTTTGCCCGTAAGGGCCTCGTAGGCAACCACGCCGAGTGAATAAATATCGGTGGATGCCGTTGCTGCTTTGCCGGTTGCCTGCTCAGGTGAAAGGTATTGCACGGTTCCCATGACCTGACCGGTGGCGGTTAGTGACACCTGATCGGCTACTCGCGCGATGCCAAAGTCGGTGATTTTTACGTCGTTATCTGGCGTAATGAGCAGGTTTCCGGGCTTGATGTCTCGGTGAACGAGCCCTTGGCTGTGCGCGGCATACAGCGCTCTAGCGGTTTGAGCCATGATGTTCATGACGCGTCGCTCGGCTAGTGAAGTTTCAACTTCAAGAATTTTGGCGAGAGAGTCACCAGGAACTTTCTCCATCACCAAATAGGCTGATCCGCCGTCTTCACCATAGTCAAAGACGTTAGCGATGCCTTCGTGATTTACCATTGCGGCGTGCCTGGCTTCGGTTCTGAAGCGCTCTAGAAAACTCGGGTCGCTGAGATACTCCGGTTTCAAAATCTTGATTGCAATCTCGCGCAAAATAACTTCGTCTTGAGCAAGCCATACCTCGCCCATGCCACCGGTTGCAATCAGGCTTATCAGCCGATAGCGACCACCATAAAGTTGACCGGTTAAAGGTTTCATTTGTTCAGCACCGCTTTCATTACTTTTTGTGCAATGGGTGCTGCGATTAGGTTGCCATAACCGCGTTGTCCCATTCCCCCACCATTTGCTACAACAACTGCGACAGCCACCTCAGGGTTTTCTGCCGGTGCAAAACCTGTAAACCAAAGCGTGTATGGCTCACCTTTGCCGTTTTGGGCGGTTCCAGTTTTGCCTGCGACTCTAACCCCGGCAATGCGCCCGTTTGAACTCACACCTTTTGAAACCGCACCAACCATCATGTTTTTGACCTGCTCGGCCGTGTTTGGACTGACGGCTTGGCCTAGCGATTCATCTTTAGATTGACTAAGAATCGCAAGGTTGGCCGACAAAATGCTGTTGACCAGATTTGGTTTCATCATGACACCGCCGTTGGCAATCGCTGCGCTGACCATGGCCATTTGTAGCGCAGAAACTTTGTCGTCGAACTGGCCAAACGAAGATAGCGCGGTTTGGGCGTCGTCCATCCCACTGGGGTAAACACTCGCGGTCGACTTGAGCGGAATATCAAAAGATTTGCCGAAGCCAAACTTTTGCGCTTGAGCGCGGATTGCCTCTTGACCGAGTTTTAGGCCAAGTTCGGCAAACGGAATGTTGCACGAAAAGCGAAGAGCATCGGCGATGGTTACAGTGGTTTTTGAACTACCGCATTTTCCTTCGCCAGAGTTAAAGATGAACGTCTTCGTGCCGGGCAACTTAAACTTTTTGGGGTTCGGCAGTTTTGAGTTCGCGGTGAATCGACCAGACTCTAGCGCGGCTGCCGCCATGATGACCTTGAAGACCGATCCGGGAGCATACAGTTCGCCACCAATAGCTCGATTGATTAGCGGGCTTTCTGGTGCATTGACTAACTTTTGGTAGTTTGAGTTAGCGACCCCGGTGTTGTGCACTGCTAAGAGGTTTGCGTCAAAGCCCGGCGTTGAAGCCAATGCCAAAATCTTGCCGGTCGACGGTTCAATTGCCACCACAGCACCGGTCAAATTGCCCAGAGCTTCAAAGGCAACCTTTTGAACTTTCGGGTCAATCGTCAAGTTCACCGTTGCGCCAACCAGAGGGTTGCCCGAGAGCAGGGCATTCAGCTGTTCAAAAAACTGTGAAGAGTTTTTTCCCGTCAAAAAACTGTCGAGTGAGTTTTCGATTCCAGTCGTTCCTTGGGCGAGACTATAAAAACCGGTCACCGCGCCAAAAGCTGGGCTGTCATATTCGCGAAGATACTGAAATTTGTCGTCGGTCTTGACCGAAAACGCCACAAGCTCTCCTCCGGCCAAAATCGAACCGCGTTGAGTTTTGTATCCGTCAAATAGCGCCCTAGGGTTTTTGCCGTCTGCCATTAACGAATCGGCATTGACAAACTGAATTAGGCTAGCCGCCAACAACAGGCTGAAGAACATCGCGAAGATCAAAACGGTGACACGTCTTAGCTCACGGGTCATTGGGCCACCTGCGACTTTTGTGAGTCTGAGATGCGCAGCAATAAACCTAAAATGATCCAGTTGGCGAGCAACGACGAACCGCCTGCCGCCAAGAAAGGTGTGGTCAACCCGGTCAAGGGAACCACGCGCATTACCCCGCCGACAACAATGAAGGTTTGCAGGGCCAGAACAAAACTCAAACCAACAGCGAGCAGTTTAGAAAAATCGTCGCTGTGATTGAAGGCGATGCGCAAGCCACGAGAAACCAGCAGTAGGTAGAGACCGAAAATCGCAAACAGCCCAATCAACCCCAGCTCTTCGCCAAGGCTTGAAATAATAAAGTCACTCTCGGCCACCGGCACCATTTGAGGAACGCCGCCGCCGAGCCCGGTTCCCCAGATTCCGCCGTGAGCCATCGCAAACAAACCCTGCACCAGTTGGTAGCTGCTGTTGAAACTAGCGTTGTAGTGAAAGTCGCTAAACGGGTTTAGCCAAGCGTCAAAACGCCCCGAAACATAATCGAGCGCTTGCCCGGCTATAAACGCCCCAACACCAAAAAATCCCAGACCGACAGCAACATAAACCGCGCGGCCGGTTGCAACATAAATCATTACCAAGAACAAACCGAAATAAAGTAACGAGGTTCCGAGGTCTTTTTCAAACACCAAGACCAGCAGACTCGCAACCCAAATCACGAGGATAGGCCCAAGCTCGCGAGCTCGAGGCAACCTCAAACCAAACACTTTGCGGCCGGCCGCCGCTAAAGCGTCGCGGTGGCTAACAAGGTATCCCGCAAAGAATATTGTTAGGGCGATTTTTGCGAGCTCACCGGGCTGAAAGGTGAGGCCGCCAAGGCTCAGCCAAAGCTGAGCGCCGTTGATTTTGAGACCAACAAACGGCAACATCGGAGACATCAGCAAGACGATGCCGACCACCATCGAAATATAGACATAGTTACGCAAAAACAGATGTGATCTGACCAACCAAATAACGGCCATGGCAACCAACATTGCAACGCATGACCAGATCACCTGTTTTAAACCGAAAAGGTCGGTGTCGCCAGCCGCGGCTTTTGCAATGTCTATTCGATAGATTTCGCTAACGCCTAAAGTGTTGAGCGCTAGCCCTACCGGAAACATCAGGCTGTCGGCTTCGCTGGCTTTGAGTCGCAAGATCAGGTGAAACAAAATAGCAGTTATTGCAATCGGCAACCAGTAGGCAAAAAACTCTGGAGTGATTTTTTGAATTGTCGAGATTTGCACCTGCGCAAGCTCAAAAGCAAAAAGCCCCAATACAAAAGCAATCAACAGGGCTTCGGTGTTGCGACTGCGAGGCACAATACGAATCAATCGCCCGAGATTTAGTGTGATGATGTTTGGATCGGTGTTGCCAGAAATTGCTTCTCTAGCGCTCTGGATTAGTGGCGGCCGATTCATTGCCCCTCGATGCTCAACAGCAGGTCGAGTTTTTGATAGGCATCAACGAGGGTGTCAGCCGAAATGGTACGACTGATTTGTTGCTGTTGCAAGAGCGACAGGTCAAAAACGTTTATCTCAGTTTGAATGTAGAGCTCAGAGAATTTCAAAGACCCAAAAGATTCGTGAATGCCTTTAAAAATTCCGACTCTGCCGGCCGGTGTTGCACCTAAATAAAACCGGGTCTGGGTGTAGCTGTAGGCCGCGAACATTGCCCCACAAACAATCAAAAGCCCCACCACCAACATCACTAAACGCCTGATTCGAAGCATTCTCAGTCGGCTGTTGGTCTGTTTCAAAATCAACTCGAGAAACTCGTCAGACTCGGGCAAGAACGCAGCGGGGTCTTGATTTAAGCCCAGAGCCTCGGGAATGTTTCGTGGGTTCAACAACCTCAAGAACCGGCGACCCTTGTTGTTTTCGATTACCACGTCGCTGGCTGCCGATCCCATAAACTTTGGCTCGAGAGGTTCGGCAAGTTTGTGTGCGGCAGTTTTTATGTCAATCACAACCACGGTTACGTTGTCGGGCCCGCCATGCTCTAGGGCTTCATAAACCAAAAGTTCACAAGCGTCTGACGGCGACCCATTTTCGGCCAGAATGCGATCGAGAACCTCCTCGGGAACCACACCGCACAGCCCGTCGGAACACAACATCCATCGGTCACCGGGTTTTGTGTTCATTGTGATGAGGTCAATTTCGGGGGCATCTTCGACATCACCGAGCACCCTCATCAAAACACTTCGGCGCGGGTGAGTCAGCGCTTCTTCGGGTGTGATTCGACCGGTGTCGACTAACCGTTGCACAAAGGTGTGGTCTTTGGTGATCTGTTTCACTTCGCCGCCACGAACCAAATAAACCCTCGAGTCGCCGATGTGAGCAATCGCAACCTTGTTGCGGTTGATCATGAGGCCCGAAAACGTCGTGCCCATTCCAGCTAACTCACCGTGCTCAGAAACAGTCTCGCTCAACTTGCGGTTAGCCAGCAACATGGCGTTGCGCATAGCCTCGCCGGCATCCTCGGGGTTTTCATAAACCGCATCAAGTTTGGCAACCTGATGAGCCACCAGGGCCGAAGCGATGTCGCCCCCGGCGTGACCGCCCATGCCGTCAGCGACAAAAAACAGGTTGTATCCGCTGTATCCGCTGTCTTGGTTCGAAGAACGCGTGCGGCCAATGTTTGAGTCACCCGCAGCCACGATTTGCAAAGGGATCGGCACCGTTGCAGTCTTTTGAATTGGAATCGCTGTGGTGTCATTCATAGCTTGAACTAGCCTCGCAGCTCAAAAGCGGTCTTGCCGATGCGAACCTCAGCACCGAGTTTGAGCGCAACCGGGGCCGAGATTTTTTTGCCGTCTAAGTAGGTTCCGTTAGTCGAACCAAGGTCTTGCACCATCCAACCGTCATTCACTTTTACCAAGCGAGCGTGGTTAGTAGACGCAAACTCGTCGTCAATCACGAGGTCGCTGTTTTCGGCTCTGCCGATCGTGATTTCGCGACCATCTAGATTGAGCTGATAGCCAGCTTTATCGCCGGCTGTGATTAAAAGGCGCTCTGGCTTCTCGACTGCAGCCTTGGCAGCCGGTCTTGCAGGGGGCAGGTTTGAAGCGGGGATGCCACCCAAAGCGGCTCCTGAGGTTGCGGTCGGCAACACCGGCGTCGACAAGATTTTTGGTGAGTTGGCTTTCACCACTTTGCGCACCACCTTTTGGCCAAACAGGTCAGACCGAACTACCGAAATCACAGTGAAAATGAAAATCCACAGCACGACTACAAAGGCGGCACGAACCAAAAACAGCGCTAACTCGCTCATTTTTGAGTCACCGACTTAGCTACGACGCGAAACACAAATTGGCTGCGCCCAGCAACGATTACCGATTCATTTGCAATTGCCACCACTTTTTGTGGGGTCACCGGTTGCCCTTCGAGGCGAGTGCCGTTGGTTGAACCAAGGTCTCTCAGGCCGGCAAGCTTGCCATCCCAGATGATTTCAAAATGCTGGCGACTCAAGTTTGGGTCGTTAATTTGAAGTCCGGCACTAGCGTCGCGCCCAACTGAGGTTTGACCCGGGTTGATTGCATGACGCTGACCGCCTACGTCTAAAACGGCAATCCAATCAACCGAGGTTGCTTTGTTGATTGAACGCACGGCAATTTGGCCAATGGCAAAGGTGCTGTCTTCAGCCAACGAGATCAATACGGCACCAGTGGTTTGAAATTTTTGTTTGGCGATGTGAGCATTGGCTAGGTCAGTGAGCTCAGTAATCAATGCACGTCCAAGGGCCTGCATTCTCTTGAAATCTGGTGACGAAAGACGCACCTCGAAGCTGTTTGGAACCAGGATGCGGTCCCGCGAAATGACCGAAGCTTTTGAGTCGATTTCGTTTTTGATGCGCGAAGCAATCTCAATTGGCTGCAACTCAGACTTGAAGGTCTTGCTAAAAGCGCGGTTGATTGTGCGCTCCAAACCCTTCTCAAATGAGTCAAAGAATCCCAAGATTTATCCGTTCGTGTAGTTACACAAGTTTAACGGCGCATTAGCCATTTGGGCTGAATGAGCCGAAACTGAGAAAAGACTCCAAAACACCTATGAGCTGCCTGAGTTTGGCCGCCAACTTCAGTTTCGAAATCTAACTTGGGATTAGTTCTAAAAACCCAAAGGAGACAACAAAATGAAAAATCAACTATTCAAAAAGGCCGCCATTGCAACCTTCGGTGTCGTGACAGTGGTGACTCTGAGCCTGGCAACAACTTCGGCCCCCGCGCTCGCCGGCTCACACTCAACCAAGAGCTCACAAGCCCTTGTCAAAAATCTTCGCCAAGGGGGCAAAGCTCTTAAGCTCGGAATCGCCGTTGAACAGGGCAACGAACATGGCACCAAGGTTAAGACTGCTGATCTAGCTTTCACGGTAACCGGCGTTCCTGAAATCGTCACCACCGCTGGCCAAATCGCCGGCAAGCTGGTTTTCAAGGTTATCCCACTCGCGGCTGACGCAACCGTGGCTCCGGCAACCCCACCAGCGCTGAACGCACACCAAAACAAAGTCGACGGAAAATTCAAGATCGGCGCAAACCCTAATGAATCTTTGTCTCTGACAAACTCAACCCTCAGCGGGGCAATCAAAATTCGCGGACTAAAAAACGGTGCGGGCGTGCAGAACTTTGCCGTCTACCCATTCTTAGCGGCTGACGTGCGCAGCGGGCTTGCCGCGCAAACCGGCGCACCTGTGTTTGTCATCGCAACCACCTCGGTCGACGGAACAGTCAGCCTTTCGGGTCAGTCAGGCAACTTGACGATCGACCTCACACAAAACACCGGATCAATCAAGAGCCCACAAACTGTGACCGTGAACGTGCCAAATGACGGCAAGCTCTATGCCCTGCAGGTGATTCGCACTTCGGTGCTTGACCGTGAAGGCAACACTCACGCCGATGCAGCCCCGCAGGTTGTGGCAACGATTGGAATTTCAGATTCAGGCACCCAAACCGTAACGCTTCCGGAGCTAAAGCCAGGTAGCTACACGTTTAACCTGGTTGCACTGCAAGCTCAGGTTATAGACGTAAACGTTGGCAGCGACGGGGTTCTAACCAACCCGCTCGTGATTGGCTAAGCGCTTCAACTTCTGGTTTGAAAAAGCACCTCGTCTTAGGGCGGGGTGCTTTTTGATTATCTGAATCTGACAAAAGGTCAGTTTTGAACGCAACCAACTCGAGGTGTAGCATCAAAGGGTAACGACAGGGGAGCGCTCTAAGCGCTGAGAGTGTGGTGAACCACAGACCCTCGAACCTGATCCGGTTTGCACCGGCGTAGGAAGTCGAGATCTCGACAGCCAAACGGCTGACCCCTTTCAAATATTCACGTTGCGCCGGCGCAAGCCGAAGTGACATTTTGAAAGGCTCAAAATGAACGACATCAACCTGGCTTCAAATACAAAAACTCACGAATGGCGAGTAATCGACTTTGTAGTCGCGGCCGTTTTGGCCGTAGTTCTCGGCGTTGGAATGTGGGCCTACGACACCTTTGCATATGCCCCTGTCGGTCTCCTTTTCACCGCCGTGCCGTGGTTGGCCGGCTTGCAGTTTGGAATCTGGACGCTGCCCGCTATTGCCGGCGCTTTGATCGTGCGTCGCCCGGGCGCAGCTTTGCTAGCCGAACTAATCGCGGCATCGGTAGAAGTGACTTTGGGAAACACCTGGGGAGCCACGTCGTTGTATTCGGGATTGCTTCAAGGCGCAGCGGTTGAGCTCGTGCTTTTATTGGCGATTTATCGACGCTTCAACCTTTCAATCGTTGCACTCGCCGGAGCCGCCGCGGCTGTCGCCGAAGTAATCATCTACGAGTCTTGGGCGTACTGGTCGGGAACATCCGCGGAATTTTTGATTAGCTACCTAGCAGCCTGCATGCTTTCGGGCGCTGCTATTGCCGGCGCAGGCGGTTACTTTTTGGTTAGGTCGCTCAGAGCCACCGGCGTGCTAGGTGCTTTTGCTAAATAACGCCGCCGTCGAAGCGAAAGCGCTCAGCTGGGCACCTGGGGGAGGGACTCAAGAATTTCCGCTGTTGCGCAATCTGAGTTTTGCGATTGCCAGCGGTGAGCGAGTTTTATTGACCGGGCCGAGTGGTTCGGGCAAGTCAACTTTGTTGCGCGCCATCGCGGGCATCTTGGGGCAAACCGAGACTGGCGTTTTTAGCGGCGAACTTTACGTGCGGGCCAAAACCGGCCTGTTGCTTCAAGACCCCACAAACAGTTTTGTCTCAAGCCGAGCCGGTGGCGAAGTTGCCTTTGGACCCGAGAATTACGCCGAGGCCGAGAGCTTGATTCGCACCCAGGCCCAGTGGCGACTTGACCAGGTTGAGTTGCCCTATGGAGTGCACCGCAGCGTGCACGAGCTTTCAGGTGGCGAAGCCCAACGTTTGGCGTTGGCTTCGGTGTTGGCGCTAGACCCCGAACTTCTTCTTCTTGACGAACCAACCAGCATGCTCGACGCGGCTGCGGCTAAAAACGTTACCCAGGCGATTCGCGATGCTCTGTTGGCTGAGCCCAAACGCTCCGCGATCATCGTTGACCACGAGGTCGAACCCTGGCGAGTCCTGGTGAGTCGAGTTTTGGTGCTCGACTCGAAGGGCGCGTTGGTTAGTGACTTGAGCGTTGCAGATTTCTTTGAACGCGAACGCGCTCTTCGGGCACCAACACTCAAAATTCTTGACCTTGGGATACCCTCCCAACCAAATTCGCAGGGCAAAATCACCGCGCTGGTCGGCCCGAGTGGAGCCGGCAAAACCACTGAGCTAATGCGCCGACTAGCCAAGTTTCGCGCGGCAGAAGTTGGGTGGGTGCCCCAGCAGCCCGAGTTCACGGTTGTGGGCAACACGGTTTTGCAAAGCGCGTTAGCTACGGTCAAACAGCTGGGGCTCGAAAATCAACTCGGGTTGCGCCTGCTAGCTCAGTTGGGGCTCGAAACCAAACTCACCCAAAACCCCTTTCAACTTTCGGGCGGAGAACTGCGACGGTTAGCGCTGGTGAGTGCGCTGGCGCATCATCCGTCGAATTTATTCTTGGATGAACCAACTGTCGGCCAAGACTCCGAAACCTGGCTGGCCGTGGCCGAGGTGATTTTGGCAGCCAAACGGGCAGGTATGGCAATCACGATTGCTACTCATGACCAGCGGCTCGTAGCGCTCGCCGACGAAGTTGTTGAAATCCAAGCCATGCCTGCGTCGGTCGCAACCGCTCCGAGAACCTCAAGGATTCCCCCGCTGGTTGCGCTAATGATTTCGTTTGTTCTCTTGGCAGGCTCTTTTGCAATCACCAGTTTGAACACCGGCATCACCGCGCTTGCGGTCGAAGTGATTATCGGGCTGGCGCTTTGGCGAGTTTTGCCGCAGCAAAAAGCCGAACGCTTCTTGCCGATTTTGATTGCTTTAGCTTCTATTTGGTTGTCAAACGGGCTTTTTGCTTCGGCTGGTTTTGGCGCGGTGGGTTTCGAGCGGGCCACCGTTATTACTCTGAGGGTTGCGTTTTTCGCGCTGCCAAGTGTTGCGTTGTCGGGGGCTTTGCGGCCAGAGGCATTGGCCCGCGAGCTGGTTCAGCGTTTGCGCGTGCCTGCCCGCCCGGCTTTTGTCGCCGGTGCGGCAATGGCAAGGCTCGAGCTGATTCAATGGCATTGGGCGGCGGTGCGGCAGACTCGCAGGCTAAGAGGTTTCAGCGCGGGCCGCGGGCCGGTTGCTCGCACTCGAGAGTTTGCGGCCAGTCTGTTTGCGTTGTTGGTGCAGCAGCTAAGGTCAGCGGGCGACCTGGCCGTTGCAATGCAGGCGAGAGGTTTTGGCGAAGCCACCGCAAAGCGTCGAACCTGGGTGAAGTTTTAGCCTGCGGCTTTCTGAAACTAGCTTCAGCCGACCGTTTCGCTCCGACGAGCTTTCGATAAATCGTGGGTGCATGCCCGATTGGCTTCGTCTTGGCCACAATCTTCGCAAAGCAAAATGAGTGTGCGGCAGGCCAGGTTGGCACAATTGTGAAACTTGCTGGTTAGCCCGTGACACTTTTCGCACTCACCGATGGGTTTGGTATCGGGCGTGAAGTCAACGTTCATTCTGTTGTCAAAGACATAGAGCGAACCCTCCCAGAGCCCTTTGTCGCCAAACTTTTCGCCATAACGAACGATGCCGCCGTCGATTTGATAAACCTCTTTGAAGCCTCGGTTGATCATTACCGAAGATAAAATCTCACAACGAATTCCGCCAGTGCAATAGGTAACGATTGGCTTGTCTTTTAGATGGTCATATTTACCCGACTCAAACTCGGCAACAAAATCGCGGGTTGTTTCAACGTCGGGAACAATCGCGTTCTTAAACTTGCCGATGCGAGCTTCGAAGGCATTTCGACCGTCAAAGAAAACAACTTCATCGCCACGGTCGGCAACAAGCTGATTCACTTGGGCGGGCTTGAGGTGAACGCCACCACCAACCACGCCCTTGCGGTCAACCACGAGTTCGCCGGGAGCACCAAAGGTGACAATCTCGTCGCGCACGCGCACTCT
>JBEGPW010000008.1:0-11445 GCA_041181225.1 Actinomycetota bacterium
ACAACGTCGCGAGCCCCTTTTTGGCAGCTGAGCGTGGCGAACTTGACGGCATCATTGAGCCCGCCGCCACTCGCATTTCGGTGATTAAGGCAATGCGCGCCCTGCGCACCAAGAGAGCAAATGTTCCACCTAAAAAACACGGAAACATTCCTCTATGATTTCGTCAGCTGACTCGACCTCATCTGGCTTCGGCGTCGTTCGCGGTAACCCCTCGGCCGACGAGCTCGCAATCGTGGTTGCTGTCCTGCAAGCAGCCTCGCAAAAGGCAGCGCAGGAAAGCTCGCAGTCTGAAGGCTCTAGATCGACTTGGTCTAGAAATGCTACGCAGCTGCGATCTGCCGTGACGCCGGGTCAAGGTCAGTGGCAGGCAGCGTTTCGCCGCGGGCTCGCAAGGTAAACCCTCGTTCACTTTTAGTTTACCTAGTAGACATTTCTCGAATTGGTTTTATTTGCCTAATGTTTTTGCAAGAATAGAGCCATGACTCGCGAGCCAAGCCCACTTGACGTGCTTGCAGAACGCTGGTTTTCGACACTGGTTAGCCTCAGCCCAGAGCTGAGCACCTCGGTTGGTTCTTCAGAGGGAGCTGACCGCCTCGACGATCAGAGCCCTGCGGCCGATACCGAACTTCATGCCTTGCGCACCAGTTTTTTAGTCGAGCTAGAGAACACTGTCGAGACAGACGAAATTGACGCTGTTACCAAGCATGCGATGCTCACGCAACTGAATCTTGAAAACGAAATCTTTGACGCCAGATTGTCAGAGCGAAATCTAAACGTAATCGCTTCTCCCGCTCAGGGTATTCGCGACATTTTTGATATTTCGCCCACTGAAACCGAACAAGACTGGCAGAACCTAGCGGGGCGCATGTTGGCAGTCGGTGGGGCGCTTGCCGGTTATGTTGAAACCCTTCGCGAGGGCATCCACCACAAAAATACTCCAGCGCGTCGTCAGATCAAAGAAGTAGCAAAGCAGGTCAAGCAACTCACCGCCCCCGACGGCTTTTTTATTGAGTTTGCCAAAAACGCAAAAGCCGCCGATGGCGAGCTGCCCGAAAGCCTGAAACGTGATCTGGCAAAAGCGGCCTTGGCTGCAACCGACAGCTACCTACTATTTGGCAACTTTTTGACCGGCGAGCTTCTCAATGCATCGAAAAAGCGCGATGCCGTTGGGCGCGAAACCTATCAACTCGCTAGTCGTTCATTTTTGGGGTCCAAAGTCGACCTCGATGAAACCTACCAGTGGGGAATCGAAGAACTTGCCCGCGTAACGGCCGAGCAAGAAGCCGTGGCTAAAAAAATTAAGCGCGGAGCCACTGTTCAAGAAGCCATTCAAAAACTCGACAACGACCCAAACCGAAAACTAAACGGCACGGTTGAGCTTCAGGCCTGGATGCAGCAGCTATCTGACCGCGCAGTCGAAGAGCTCGGCAAGACTCACTTTGACATCGCTCCAGAGCTGCGAAACCTCGAGTGTTGCATTGCGCCAACACAGACCGGGGGAATTTATTACACCGGCCCAAGCGACGACTTTAGTCGCCCGGGTCGCATGTGGTGGTCGGTTCCACCGAGCGTCACAAGTTTTTCAACCTGGCGTGAAACCACAACGGTTTACCATGAGGGCGTTCCGGGCCACCACCTTCAGGTAGCTCAGGGCGTCTATAACCGAGCCGACCTCAACTCTTGGCGCCGCAATCTTTGCTTTAGCTCGGGTCACGCCGAAGGCTGGGCCTTGTATGCCGAGCGCCTAATGCAAGACCTCGGCTTTCTAGACGACCTGGGCGACCAGTTGGGCATGCTCGATGGTCAGAGGATGCGCGCCGCACGTGTGGTCTTAGACATCGGAGTGCACCTTGGAAAGCCAAAACTACAGGGTTCCGGAAAGTGGGACTTCGAGTATGCCCGCGAGTTCATGGGCAAAAACGTCAACATGTCAGATTCGTTTATTGATTTTGAGGTCAACCGATATTTTGGTTGGCCAGGGCAGGCTCCAAGCTACAAAATCGGTCAACGAATTTGGGAAGACCTCCGCGATTCGGCAGCAGCGGCCGCAGGCGAAAACTTTGACATCAAAAAGTTCCACTCCAAAGCGTTGAATCTAGGAAGCCTGCCGCTGGACACTTTGAAGATGGCTCTGGCTAGCAAA
This sequence comes from Actinomycetota bacterium, assembly GCA_041181225.1. Taxonomy (GTDB): domain Bacteria; phylum Actinomycetota; class Actinomycetes; order Actinomycetales; family Microbacteriaceae; genus Rhodoluna. The sequence continues at coordinate 2,144 of JBEGPW010000008.1, forward strand.
AGCTAGCTGCACCTAACAGGGTTCTGCGATTTTGATTTAGAGCTCGTTCGGCAACTTTAGGAACAAATCTGCGGTGTCGAATCCTGGTTGCGAAACTGTAACCGTCACCAGCCATTTCTCGCCCTTAGGCGATCTCACCGTAACCTTGCCAGTCTCGGTGGAGCGAAGCACCTCAGCGATCTTGAACCGAATTTTTTCGCAAGTTTCTTGAGAAGCGCCAACTAAAGATCCGTCATCAAAAATCGACACAATCACGCCGCGTCTTCGCGCTTCGCGGGCAGCGTCACGAACCAACGCATCGACTAAATCTCGGCCGACCATTTCGTCGCGCAACTCAGCCTCCAACAAATGAGCATCAAGCTTCTCTGCCGGTGTCAGATCACCCGACTGCACTGCGATTTTGCGAAGCATTGGCAGAGTTCCACGAAGGGTTTCCTGCAATCGCCCCTGCCGCTCCGCGCGAGCAGAAGAAATCGTCGCACTCGTTTTTGCAGACACCAATGCTTGCTCGGCGTATTCTTGCGAGGCCTTCGCCGTGCTGGCTAAACCGAACGCAAGGCCGGTTCCCGCTGCGACCAGCAGAAGAGCGCCGATGAGTCCAGAGTTGACAATGAACCCAGCGCCATGCCAAACCAACACTTCAATCCATAAAAAAGCAAGCCCCGCCCAGGCTAGCCACACATATTGGCGAACGGCTGTTGCCGTTAGCAGTGTAGCCATTGCAGCAACATACCAGGTGGCGTATCCGCCCTGCTCCAAGCCGAGTTGTGACTGCATCAAAAGCGGCACTGCAGCCACAGCAAGTAGGTTGGCGATTACTTGAGCCAATGGCAACCGCAGGCCGGCATACATGGTGACCGTTGGAACAAACACACCAACGTAAATTGCTATCGAAATCACCACCAAAAGGGGTTCATGGTTTTCGCCTTTGAGCAACATGACTAGGCCTAAAACCGGGTGATAAAGTCCAAAGCCGAGAGCCGTTAGGGCAACTAACCACCTCTGAAGCGAGATCATTTTTGGCTCCACAGCATAATAATTTTGCAGCCCTTATTTGGCTGCGCATCGACCTTGGCCGCGCCTCCGACAGCGCTCATTCGGTTTCGAATTGAAAGTTTGATGCCCAGGCGATCTTTTGAAATTCGGCTGGCTCTGAAACCTTTTCCGTTATCTTGAACAATTATTTTGATTTCGTCGCCTTCGGTTCGCAAAATCAACTCTCGCGTGACGCCGCGCCCAGCGTGCTGAACCGAATTAGCGAGCGCTTGAATGGTTGCTTCACTGAAGGCTGCAGCAACCTCTGCGGGCACCTCGATTTCAGTGGGGTCACCCATGTCTACCAAAATTGGGGCCGGCAAGTTCTCTGAAATAGCTTTGAGCGATTCGAAGAGGCTCTTGACTGTGATTGGGGTTTCGTCGGTAACCCGGGCTGAGCTAAAGCTCACCAGTTTGTCGATTGCGTTTCTTGCCATTTGTGAAACAGCACTAGCATCTGACTCTGTTTTTGACTCGGCCACGACCATCAAAGTTGTCAGGACCTGATCGTGAATCAAAGCGTCTACCCTTAGGCGTACTCGCTCAATTGAGTCGATTCTTGCACTTTCGGCAGCAACCATAGCAGCTTGATGGGCAGCCAGGTCGGCTTTCTTTGCCGATGATCGCAGCATCCAAACCGTCGCCGAGGCAGCCGAGCTAAATAAAAATAGGTATATCGCGCCGAGCAGGCTATCCCAGTGAACAAACTGGCTGCTCGAAGTCGACTCGCGAATCAAAATCCAGATTGCAGGTGCGGCCACCAAATAACTGACTGCCCAAATGACCGGAAGGCTGAGAGTGGCTGCTATCCCGGCGACTCCAATCGCCTGATATATCCACGGGGTATCCGGGTTGGCCCCGCCAGAACCATCAATCATTTGAAGCGGCCAGGTTGCGGTCGTGATATAAACCACTATTGAAAAAAACGCTGCGGCTTGGCGACCATAGATCGTGAACCATGCAAGCGCGACCATGGCAAGTTCAGAGGTAATAATCAACGCAATAAAGAACGTGCTCCAGGTCGGGTTCAGAGTTGCAGACTGCCCTAAAAAGACCAAGAACATCTCGATTCCTGTGCCGAGCGTTGCAAGCGCCACAACTTTGGCGACTAATGAATCGATTTTTTGGCTGGTGAAAGACCTCGCGGCCGCGTCACTCATGGCCATCGAAAATCCGAGCCGTTTTGAAGCTGTTGCCACTAAACACTCCCCCTTTTTTACCTATTTGACCAGACTAACGATTGTTTCAACGTGATGCGTGTGGGCAAACAAATCAAAGGCTCGAAGTGAGGCAATCTTGTAGCCGCCAGCCAACAGCGGCTTTAGGTCGCGCGCCAAGGCAATCGGGTCACAGGCAACATAAACGATGTGCTTTGGGCTGATGGTTAGAAGGCGATCGATTACTTTTGCCCCTGCACCAGCGCGCGGTGGGTCGAGAACGACGGTTGCAGTCGGCTTGGCTCCGGCGCTGGCTTTTTCATTTAGGAAACGTTCCACCGAGATGCAAAAAGCTTTCGCGTTGGGCAAGTCACCCAAGTTCAACGTGGCGTCGTCGGTTGCCTGGCGAAACGACTCGACCGATGAAATTCGCAGGTCGTTTCCGAAGCGGCCGGCCAGTGTGCTCGCAAAAAGCCCGACCCCACCGTAAAGGTCAAGGTTGTCGGCGGTTTTGTCGATGCCGGCTGCAGCCACCATGTCGAGCACCGCACTGGTTAGAACCTGCGGAGCAGCGCGGTGAACCTGCCAGAAGCCACCACCGGTGATTCGAAAGGTGCGGCCAGCAACGCGCTCAATAAGTCGGTCGTCGCCCTTGAGTTTGCCGTCGATTTTCCACTGAATTTGCCCGGTGCTAGAAGCAGCAATTTCGATGTTTTCGACGCTCTGATAGTTCTTGTTTTGAAACTCAAGCTCTTGAATATCGTCAACGGCCAACGGAAGTTTTTTGACTTTTACCACCTCATGGCTTCGTTCACGGAACGGGCCAACGTTGCCCGCCTCGTCAACGTGAAGTTGAATGCGCGTGCGGTATCCGAGCCCATTTGACTCATCGTCGCCAGGGGCTGCCTCAACGGTAACGGCCATTTCAATGCCGGCCATGCGCTGGAGCGCCTCAGTAATGACTTCGGCCTTGAGCGCGCGCTGACGGGTGAGCTTGATGTGGCCAAACTCGCAGCCACCGGCCTTGCCGACTCCGGCGTCTTTCCATACTTGCGGCACGCGGTCGGGCGATGCCTCGAGAATTTCGATCGGCTCGGCACGACAAAACGAAGCACCTCGGTCTTCAAAAACGCGGGCCTTGACGCGCTCACCCGGCAAAACGTGTGACACAAAAACCACTCGACCTTCGTGGCGGGCTACAAAGATTCCGCCGTGAGCAACTTTTTCGATATTTAGCTCAAGGGTTTTGCCCAGCCAGTTTGGTTTCGCGTTCATCCCTATAGTGTTTCACATCGAGGCGCCCTGCCGTTGCGGTGCCGGTCGGGAGAATCCGAGCACAGCTAATCTAGAGGCATGACTCGCTTAGTTTTAGCCTCAACTTCGCCCGCCCGGCTCGTTTTGCTCCGCAACGGCGGCATCGAGCCGATTTGCATCGCGCCGCAGGTTGACGAAGATTTAGTCGCAGCAGTTGCCGAGGCAGAAGGTCTTATCAAATCGACGGCTGACCTCGTTGGCCTTTTGGCTAGGGCCAAAGCCGAGGCTGTTTTGAACCACCCGGATGCTGCCGACGCCATAATCATCGGTTGTGACTCGTCGCTTGAGTTTGCCGGCGAATCGCTCGGCAAGCCCCACCTTCCTGAGGTGGCGCGCAACCGTTGGTTGGCGATGCGCGGCCTCAGCGGCCAGTTGTTTAGTGGGCACCACTTGATTGACAACCGCATTAGATCGGATGTCGCGACCCAGTCACGCAAACCAAGCCTGCCCGCGGTCACTCGTGTTTCGAACGCAACAGTGCATTTTGCCAATCTCAGCGATGCCGAAATCGATGCCTACGTTGCCACCGGTGAGCCCCTTAAAGTTGCTGGCGCCTTCACCATCGACGGGCTCGGCGGGGCGTTCATTCGGGCAATCGAAGGCGACCCACACACAGTTGTTGGTTTGTCGTTGCCCACACTGCGCGAAATGACGATTGAGCTGGGCGTTGACTACTACTCGTTGTGGAATCGCTAAGTTTTAGACGAGATTTTGGGCGAAACAGGGCGCTTTGCCAATAGGCTTGGGTCTTATGAACGCAGCTAACGGCAACAAAATCACCAAACTGCTTATTGCAAACCGTGGCGAAATCGCCGTGAGAATTGCCAGGGCTGCTCGCGACGCCGGCATCACTTCGGTTGCTGTTTATGCAGACCAAGACCGAAATGCACTGCACGTTAAATTAGCTGACGAGGCTTATGCGCTAAACGGCTCAACCGGCCCTGAGACCTACCTTGTAATCGAAAAAATCTTGGATGTAGCTGCGCGTTCGGGTGCAAACGCCGTTCACCCGGGCTATGGATTTTTGGCTGAAAACGCCGAGTTTGCTCGCCGTGTGATTGCCGCCGGTTTGATTTGGATTGGTCCTTCGCCTGAGGCTATTGAGCGTTTGGGTGACAAAGTCTCGGCTCGTCACGTTGCCGAAAAAGTTGGCGCACCGTTGGCCGCCGGCACTTTGAATCCGGTTTCTGGCGCCGAAGAAGTTCTTGATTTTGTTCGCGAGCACGGGGTTCCGGTCGCCATCAAAGCGGCTTATGGCGGCGGCGGTCGCGGCATCAAGGTGGCTTATCACGAGGCTGAGGTTGCTGAGCTTTTTGATTCGGCAACCCGCGAAGCGATTGCGGCTTTTGGCCGCGGCGAATGTTTCGTCGAAAAATATCTCGAGAAGCCTCGCCACGTTGAGACCCAGTGTTTGGCTGACGCCTACGGCAACGTTGTTGTGATTTCAACCCGCGACTGCTCACTTCAGCGTCGACACCAGAAGCTAGTTGAAGAAGCCCCTGCACCGTTTTTGACTGCTGACCAAATCAAACGTCTTTATGAATCGTCGAAAGCGATCTTGAAAGAGGTTGGCTATCAAGGCGCGGGCACCTGTGAGTTCTTGGTTGCCCAAGACGGAACCATTTCGTTCTTAGAGGTCAACACTCGCCTTCAGGTTGAACACCCGGTTTCAGAAGAGGTCACTGGCATCGACCTAGTGCGCGAGCAGTTCAGATTGGCAGAAGGCGGCAAGCTCGATTATGCCGACCCAGTTGCCAAGGGTCACAGCTTTGAGTTTCGCATCAACGGTGAAGATGCCGGCCGCAACTTTATGCCGGCACCTGGCCCGGTCAAGCTTTTCAAGGCGCCTTCTGGCCCTGGCGTGCGCGTTGACACCGGTGTTGAATCGGGCGATGAGATTTCGGGTTCGTTTGACTCAATGGTGGCAAAGCTTATTGTTACCGGTGCCAACCGCACCGAGGCTTTGGCTCGCGCCCGTCGTGCCCTCAGCGAGATGCAAGTTGTTGGTCTACCAACCGTTTTACCTTTCCACCAAAAAATCGTCAACGAGCCCGCCTTCATTGGTGAGGCAACTGCCGACGGCGTTGGCAAGTTCGGCATTTACACTCGCTGGATCGAAACTGAATTTGTGAACGACATCGCAGCCTTTGATGGTGAGCACGCCGGTGGCGTCGACGCCGCTGAACGCAACTCGGTTGTGGTTGAGGTCGATGGCAAGCGCGTTGAGGTTAGCTTGCCGGGAAACTTGTTCTCGGGCGCGACCGGCGCTGGTTCTGCAGCGAGTGCCCCTGCCAAGCGCAAAGCTGGAGTTGTGTCTGGAACCGGAGGCAACGGCAATAGCGTCAAGTCTCCGATGCAGTCAACCGTCGTGAAGGTTGCGGTTGCGGTGGGCGACAAAGTTGCTAAGGGCGACCTAGTAGTCGTGCTTGAAGCCATGAAAATGGAGCAGCCGCTGAATGCCCATAAAGATGGCGTAGTCAAAGCCATCAGCGTGTCTGTTGGCGAGACAGTGCCGGCCGGAACCGTGCTGCTCGAGTTTGAAGACTAGCGTCTAAAGAACTGTTCGGCTGACTTCATTAGTTTCAAGGGCTTCAGAAGATCCGAGTTTCTTGTGAACTCGGCTATCTGAAATCCAATCCATAGCCGCAAAGAGCAAACCTGAAACCACGAATGTTAGGTGGATTGTCACCTGCCAAAAAATCGCTTCAGCATTTATTGGGTTGCCGGGGTTGGATGAAATCTGAACAAAGTCTTTCAACAGTTCGATGACCGAGATTGCAACTATCGAGCCAATGAGTTTGATTTTTAGTCCAGAAAAATCAACGTGGCCCATCCAGGCCGGGCGGTCGACATTGTTTTCGGCGGCGGCAATTTTTGAAACAAAGTTCTCATAACCGGCAAACAACACAATCAAAATTAGGTTTGACAGCAATACGTAGTCAAGCAAGCTCAGCAGGCCGAACACAAAGCTTTGTGAGTTGACTTCGCCAATGTGAATCACGAGTTCAAAAAGCTCAATGCAAAACTTGATAACTACGAGAACCATCACAACTATGAGCCCCAAGTAGAGCGGCGAGAGCAACCAACGCGACCAAAAAATAAATTTTTCGATTCCATGAGCAAACATCGTGACTCTCCCTCGCCGAAATAAGCCAAATCTTGACTTTACAAAAGTGTATCTTTTGGCACGAAGACTTAGTGGTAATAGTGATTTATGTAGTCTTCGAGATTGTCGTCATCGTCATCATCGTAATAAGTGGTGTTGGCGGGCGCGACTTTAGAAGGTGGCAACGGAATCACGATCCAGTCGCCGAGCCAATCGCACTTCGGGCATCGGCGAGTAGGTGTTCCCCAAGCAACAGCGCCGTTTGGGTGCAAAGCCACGACACCATCGGTGGTCATGGCTTTAGTTTTTTTAGGAAACCAAAGCATTCGGGTCTTGGCGCTGCATTGGGGACATTTCAGAGTTACGGGCATGGCCAAACGCTAAGCCGAGCCAGAGACAAACTAAACATTTGGCCAAGATTTACACATTAGGAGTGTGCAGCGCCCGCGCGACTTCCATGATGGTGCCTGACAGCGACGGATACACCGTGAAGGTGCGTGCCAGTTCATCCACGGTCAATCGGTTTTCGATTGCAACTGCGATTGGGTAAATCAGCTCGGATGCCGACTTCGCGACGACCACACCACCGATGACGGTGCCGCCGGTCGAGGCGATGATTTTTACGAAGCCGAACTGTAGGCCCATCATTTTTGCGCGGGGGTTTGATGGCAGGTCAAACTTGACGACGTGGCCGTTGACTTCGCCGGCTTCGAGTTCGGCCTGTGACCAACCCACTGAGGCAATCTCTGGAGAGGTGAAAACGTTGGCCGAGACGTTGCGAATCTGGGTAGGAATCGCCACATCGCCCATGGTGTGAAACACGGCGGTTCGACCCTGCATGGCGCTGACGCTGGCCAGCGGCAAGAAAGTTGTGCAGTCGCCGGCCGCATAAACGTTGGCGCGCGAGGTTCGCGCAACTTTGTTTGTGATGACGTGACCTGAGTCGGTGAGTTCAACTCCCGCCTGGGCCAGGCCAAGGCCAGCGGTGTTTGGCGTCGAACCGACGGCCATCAAACAGTGTGAGCCGGTGACGATTGTTCCGTCGCTCAAAGTAACTTCGACACCTGAACCGGTGTTAATAACGCTGTCGGCGCGCGATCTATCTAAAACGTTCATGCCTTTGCTGCGAAACACGTTTTCGATCAGCTCGGCGGCATCTTGGTCTTGACTCGGCAAGACCATGTCGCGGCTCGAAATTAGAGTGACTTCGCAACCGAGGCCGTGAAAAGCAGACGCGAATTCGGCGCCGGTAACACCCGAACCAACCACAATCATGTGTTCGGGCAGCTCGGTCAGGTCATAGAGCTGCTTCCAGGTCAAGATTCGTTCACCATCGGGTTTGGCTGATGGCAGTTCGCGAGGAGTTGCACCAACGGCAACGATGATGGTTTTGGCTTCTAGGCGTTGACTTTCGCCGCCGGCTTTGGGCTCAAAAATTACGTGGTGGTTGCCATCGAGTCGACCACGGCCATCTAGCAAATTCACGCCTGATGCTGCTAACGAAGCACGCATCTCAGCCGATTGCTCCCCCGCCATAGCCAACAGACGTTGGTTCACAGCACCCAAATCAATTTTTAGTTTGGGATGAACGGTAGCTCCATCAACCGTAAAACCAATGCCCAACTTTTCGGCGCGCTTGACGTTATTTGCCGCGTCGGCCGTTGAAATCAAACCTTTTGAGGGCACTACGTCGGTCAAAACCGCGTTACCGCCGATTCCGTTACTCTCAATTAGTGTGACTTCGGCGCCCAACTGTCGACCGGCCAAAGCCGCTTCGTAACCGCCGGGGCCACCGCCAATAATTACGATGTGGTGGTTTTTGGTTTCGGTTTGGTTTGAGGTTTCGTTCACAAATCAAGTCTGTCGCAAAGCCCTCACCTGTGACGCCAAAAGAACAAACAGCATGCCAACTAGACTCAAAACATGAGCAAAATTTTTGAAAATCTTCACAATCACGGCTCGAGCGAACCGTTTGACCTGGCGCTCGAGGCGGCTGCTGTAATTGCCGAAAAAACTGGCGTTGCAAGTCACGACATCGCCCTGACTTTGGGCAGCGGATGGGCTAAAGCCGCCGACCTCATGGGTGAAACCGTTGCCAGCGTTCCAGCGGCTTCGATTCCGGGTTTCTTTGCCCCAGCAGTTGAGGGCCACGTGGCAAGCATCCGCTCGATTTTGTTACCTACCGGCAAGCACGCTCTAGTGCTCGGCGCCCGCACCCACTATTACGAGGGTCACGGAGTTCGACGTGTTGTGCACGGAGTGCGCACTGCCGCAGCTGCCGGCGTGAAAACCATGATTTTGACCAATGGTGCCGGCGGAATTCGCGAGACGATCAAGCCTGGCTCGCCGGTTTTGATTAGCGATCACATTAACCTCACCGCCGACAGCCCGCTCGAGGGCGCAACTTTTGTTGACCTCACCGATCTTTATTCGATTCGCCTGCGCGAGCTCGCGCGCACGGTTGACGCAAGCCTTGAAGACGGCGTTTATGTTCAGTTTCGCGGCCCTCACTATGAGACCCCGGCCGAGGTTCAAATGGCCAAAGTCATGGGCGGTCACGTTGTTGGAATGTCGACGGCGCTCGAAGCAATCGCCGCTCGTCAGGTGGGCATGGAGGTTTTGGGGCTTTCACTCGTGACCAACTTGGCCGCTGGCATTCAAAAAACTCCGCTCAGCCACCAAGAGGTTAT
>JBEGPW010000009.1:0-19624 GCA_041181225.1 Actinomycetota bacterium
GCTGACCACATTTGGTGCTGACCCACGCCGGCCGCATAAATTGCTTCTGGGCCGCTGAGTTCGCCAATTCGCTGAATCACACGTTGCGGTGAGAGTTTGCCATCTGAAGGCTCTGAGAACCCGAGCGGATACCGCTCAAGTAGGCCGTCAATGAAGCTCCACCACTCAGTAGTTTCTGGCTTCTTGCCGCCGAGCATCGTTGTTAGTTCGGCGTTTAGCTCGCCAATAACCTCTTTGGCATCGCCAACGATTGGAACATCGGCAAAGCGGATCTTGCCGATTTCGGCAGGGTCAATATCAACGTGAATAACTTTGGCCCCGGTAGCAAAACTCTTGACATCGCCCGTAACGCGGTCGTCAAAGCGAGCGCCCAAAGTGATTAGCAGGTCTGACTTCTGAAGCGCGGTAACTGCCGGAACCGTGCCGTGCATGCCCGGCATGCCGAGGTTTTGGTGGTGGCTGTCAGGAAAAGCGCCGCGAGCCATGAGCGTGGTAACAACCGGAGCACCTGTGATTTCGGCAAGCTTAAGCAACTCGAGGTGAGCTCCCGCGCGAATCACGCCGCCACCAACATAGAGCACCGGGCGCTTGGCCTCGGCGATCATCTGAGCAGCAGCTTGAATCTGCTTGCCGTGAGGCTTCGAGACCGGCTTGTAGCCTGGCAAGTCAACTTTTGGCGGCCAGATAAACGGCGCTTTAGCGTTCTGAGCATCTTTGGTGATGTCAACCAAAACCGGGCCTGGGCGGCCAGTGGTCGCAATCAAATACGCTGCAGCCAGAGTCTCGGGAATCTGCTCAGCCCTGGTCACCAAAAAGTTGTGTTTCGTGATTGGCAGAGTGATTCCGACGATGTCGGCTTCTTGAAAAGCATCGGTTCCGATTAGGTGGCTGCCGACCTGACCGGTGATGGCGAGCATAGGCACGCTATCCATGTGGGCATCAGCGATGGCCGTCACTAGGTTGGTGGCACCAGGGCCTGAGGTTGCAATGCAAACACCGAGTCGACCAGAAGCCGAGGCATAACCTTCGGCGGCGTGACCGGCACCCTGCTCGTGGCGAACCAAAATGTGACGAAGCTTGGTTGAATCCATCAGCGGGTCATAGGTGGGCAAAATCGCGCCACCCGGCAAACCAAAGATGTCTTCAACACCGAGAAGCTCAAGGCTGCGAACAATCGCTTGAGCTCCGGTGAGAATTTCTGTTGACATGAGTCCTCGTTAATTAGCGAATCAAAATAAAAGGCTGAGCTTTTGCAGACTGCGAATTAGCCGGTGTAGGCACCCGTTGCGGCGGAATGCACTAGCTTCGAATACTTCGCGAGAACACCGCGGGTGTAGCGCGGCGGCAGCGACTGCCAAGTTGCTTTGCGGGCAGTCAACTCTTCTGGCTCAACGAGTAGTTCGAGCGAACGAGCTGCGATATCGACTCGAATCAAGTCTCCATCGCGCACCAGAGCAATTGGTCCACCTTCGGTGGCCTCTGGTGCAATGTGTCCGATGCAAAGGCCGGTTGTGCCGCCTGAGAATCGTCCGTCAGTCAAGAGTAATACATCCTTGCCTAGTCCCGCACCCTTAATCGCTCCGGTGATGGCTAGCATCTCGCGCATTCCAGGGCCACCCTTCGGGCCTTCGTAGCGAATCACAACGACGTCGCCAGCGTTGATTTTGCCTTCGGTGAGTGCATCCATCGCGGCGCGCTCGCGCTCAAAAACGCGGGCTGGGCCGGTGAAGCTTTCGAGGTCGAAACCTGCGGTCTTTACAACGGCACCCTCAGGGGCCATCGAACCCTTCAAAATCGAAATGCCACCGGTTTTGTGAATCGGGTTGTTTAGTGCGCGAATGATCTTGCCGTCTGGGTCAGGCGGATTGATTCCGGCTAGGTTTTCGGCAACGGTTTTGCCGGTGACGGTGAGCGCATCGCCGTGAATCAGGCCAGCGTCGAGCAGGGCCTTCATCACTACCGGCACGCCGCCAACGCGGTCAACATCGGCCATGACGTATTGGCCAAAAGGCTTTAGGTCGCCGAGGTGAGGAACCTTGTCGGCGATGCGGTTGAAGTCGTCAAGCGTCAGTTCAACTTCGGCCTCGCGAGCGATTGCCAGAAGGTGAAGAACGGCGTTGGTTGAACCACCAAAGGCCATGGTCACAGCAATTGCGTTTTCGAAAGCCTTGATGGTCAAAATATCGCGAGCGGTGATGCCGAGGCGCAGCAGGTTCACAACTGCTTCGCCCGAGCGGTGGGCCCAGTTGTCGCGGCGGCGGTCGGCCGACGGAGGTGACGCTGAGCCGGGAAGGCTCATGCCCAAAGCTTCGGCCGCACTGGCCATGGTGTTGGCGGTATACATTCCGCCACAAGCGCCTTCGCCTGGGCAAATCGCTTTTTCAATTCGGTCGAGGTCTTCCATCGACATTTTGCCGGCCTTGCAAGCACCGATGGCTTCAAAAGCATCAATGATGGTGACTTGCTTTTCGGTGCCGTCTTCTAGGCGCACCCATCCTGGAGCAATGGTGCCGGCATAAAGAAATACTGAAGCTAGGTCGAGGCGCGCTGCGGCCATGAGCATGCCCGGCAAGGATTTGTCACACCCGGCAAGCAAAACTGAACCGTCGAGGCGCTCGGCCTGCATCACGGTCTCAACCGAGTCGGCGATTACCTCGCGTGAAACCAGCGAAAAGTGCATGCCCTCGTGGCCCATCGAGATGCCGTCAGAAACCGAGATTGTGCCGAATTCGAGCGGGTATCCGCCGGCCTGGTGAACGCCCATTTTTGCGGCCTGCGCGAGGCGGTCAAGTGAGAGGTTGCAGGGGGTCACTTCGTTCCACGAACTTGCAACGCCGATCTGGGGTTTTACCCAGTCTTCATCGCCCATTCCAACGGCGCGCAACATTCCGCGGCTGGCTGCTTTTTCGATTCCATCGGTGACGTCGCGACTGCGAGGTTTCATATCTGCTGACATGCGCTTAAGTCTAAACCTTTGGCGCCTTGCTAAAGCTTTGATGCCAGGCTAAAACTTTGATGTTTGTTTCACTTTATGATGAGAGCATGCTGCGCAGCCGACTCTATCGCTACTCAACTTTGGTTGAGACCGACTTTGAGCTGCAGAGATTACCCGAGCTAAAAGGCTCGTCGACAGACTTTTTTTGGATCGACCTGGTTGCGCCAACCGAAGCAGATCTGCAATTTATAGCCCGAGAGCTGAACCTAAACGAGCTGGCTGTCGAAGACGCCCTTCGCGGTCGTCAGAGGCCAAAACTCGAGCACTACGACACCCACTTTTTTATCAACGCATACTCGGCAAAATTTGATTCAAAGTCAATCAAACTCGTCACCGACGAAATCGCTATTTTTGTGACCCCAAACGCGCTTATTACCGTTCGCGATGACGAAGGTTTCGACATCAATCTGCTTCTAAAACGCTGGGATGACAGCGTCTCGCTGGCCGAAGGCAGAATCGCATTTTTGCTCTGGGGTTTGCTCGACATTATTGTCGACGGGTATTTCGATGTGGTCGACAAACTTGACGCAGAACTCGAAGACCTCGAAGACCTCATGTTTGCCGAGACCCGAGTCGACCGGGTGATTCAGCGCAAGTCTTATGACCTTCGAAAGGCGCTAGTTTTGCTGCGTCGAGTGGCTGTGCCGATGCGCGAGGTTTTGAATCCAATAGTTAAGCGCGACGTGCAGGTAATTGGTCCGTCAATGTATGCCTATTTTCAAGACATCTATGACCACGTGATGCGGGTTGCCGACTGGACCGACTCGCTTCGCGACCTAGTAACAACTTTGCTTGAGACCAACCTGACGATTCAGGGCAACCAGATGAACATGATCATGAAAAAGGTGACTAGCTGGGCAGCGATCATTGCTGTGCCCACAGCAATCACGGGCTGGTTTGGCCAAAACATCCCCTATTTAGGTTTTGATAGCGTTCTCGGTTTGTGGCTTTCGATTGGGTCGATTATTTTGATTTCTGGAGTGCTTTACATTCAGTTCAAACGACGGGATTGGCTCTAATGGCCGGCGATCGCAACACAGCTAAGACGTCAAAACGCCCTGACGCATCTAAGCGCCCAACCAGCATCGAGCTCTATAGCTTGGCCGCCGAAGCCGCCTCGAGCCAAGTGATTGCTGCGTATTCAACATCTTTTGGCTGGGCAACCAAGTTGCTTGGGCCTCAGTTTTGCCAGCCGGTTGAAAACGTTTATGCGCTGGTGCGAGTCGCCGACGAAATCGTTGACGGCGCCGCGGCTGGGGCCGGCGTTGCCGAGCCGGGCCGCCTGCTCGACGAGCTTGAGGCCGAAACCTACAACGCCATGAACTCGGGTTTTAGCACGAACCTTGTGGTGCACGCCTTCGCCCGCACAGCCCGCGAGGCTGGCATTGGCCGTGACCTCGTTGAGCCATTTTTCTTTTCAATGCGCCAAGACCTAACCGTGGTTGAACACGACCAAGCCAGCTTTGATCGCTACGTTTATGGCTCGGCCGAGGTCGTCGGCCTGATGTGCCTGCAGGTATTCATGCGGGGCCGAAGCTACACCGAGGCCGAGTCGGCAACTCTGGTTGCGGGCGCGCGGGCACTGGGCGCGGCATTTCAAAAAGTGAACTTTTTGCGAGACTTGGCCGCCGATTTCAAGGCGCTCGGCCGCTCATATTTTCCCGGCGTCAACGCCGCGAACTTCGACGAAGCAACCAAAGCCCGCCTGGTCGCAGACATCGAAACCGACCTTTCGGCGGCCCGAGCCAGCCTGCCGCTTCTGCCGAAGCGCCCGCGTCAGGCAGTAGCAGCCGCCTTGGGTTTATTTGCCCAACTGAATCGTCGCATCGCCGGCACCCCGGCAACCACGCTGATTGAGGCGCGCATCCGAGTGCCTAACCGCATCAAACTTTTGATTTTGGCTCACGCCGTTTTGATGCCGCATACTCTTTAGTAACACCCATTTAGAAAGTTATGAATGAACGAAAAACCAGTTGAAGCCATCATTGTCGGCGGAGGCATATCAGGGCTGGCAACAGCCGCACTGTTGGCCAAAGCCGGAATGAAAGTCAAGCTTTTCGAAGGTCGCGAGCGCCTAGGTGGCCGTGCCTACATTTGGCAAAAAGACGGTTTCAACTTCGACATGGGTCCTTCTTGGTACCTCATGCCCGACGCCTTCGACCAGTTCTTTCGTTTGATGGGAACCTCGGCCGATGCTGAACTCGATTTGGTTCGTCTTGACCCGGCCTACCAAACGCGCAACGAAGGTTTCGCTGACCCAATCACAATTTGGCAAGACCTGGCTAAGAACTTTGCAACTTTTGAAGCGCTCGAACCAGGCAGTGCAAAGAAACTTCGAAAATATCTAGACTCGGCTGCCGACACCTACAAATTGTCAATCGAGCATTTTCTTTACACCAACTTTAAAGATCTGCGCAGTTTCACGCACCCCGAGGTTTTAAAGCGAGCACCCAACTTTGTTCGGCACCTTCTAGGTTCGCTCGACAGCTTTGCGGGCAAGCACGTTCGCGATGCGCGCCTTCGAAAGATTCTCAACTTTCCCGCAGTGTTTCTGGGCGCCTCTCCGTATGCAACCCCGAGCATGTATCACCTGATGACACACGTTGACATGGAAGTTGGAGTTTTTTATCCGATGGGCGGTTTTTATACCATCATCGAAGCCATCGAACGCATCGCACGGCGTCACGGTGTAGAGATTCACACAAACTCCCCTGTGACCAAAATCACGACGGATGCCGCAGGCGGCGGCAAACCCCGCATCACCGGCGTTCAGGTCGGTGATTCTGACTATGCAGCCGATTTGGTTGTGGCAACAGCAGACCTCGAACACGTTGAGACCAAACTGCTCGAGCCAGACAACCAGAGCATGCCTGAAAAGTTTTGGGCGTGCAAAACCCCGGGCCCATCGGCACTCTTGCTCTTGCTCGGTGTTAAGGGCAAACTGCCTCAACTCGATCACCACACCCTGCTTTACACCGAAGACTGGAAAACCAACTTTGACGAGGTCTTTCACAAGGCCGACGGCAAACGACAGGTTCCAAACCCAGCATCGCTCTACATCTGTGCGCCGAGCGTCACCGACCCGAGCGTTGCGCCTGCCGACCACGAGAACCTTTTTGTTTTGGTGCCAATCGCTGCCGACCCGTCAATCGGTCACGGTGGCATCAACGGCGCGGGCGACGTAAAACTCGAAGCTGCGGCCGACAAAATCATCGAACAGATTGCAAAGTGGTGTGAGATTCCAGATCTTGCCGAGCGCATCGTCACTCGTCGCACGGTCGGCCCGGCTGACTTTGCAAAAGATCTCAACGCTTGGTCAGGCACCGCTCTTGGAATGGCTCACACGCTTTCGCAGAGCGCATTCTTTAGACCCAAGAACTACAGCAGCAAAGTCAACGGTCTTTATTACGCCGGTCACAACACTTTGCCGGGCATCGGTTTGCCGATGTGCCTCATCAGCGCAGAACTCGTTTTGAAACACCTGACTAATGATCGAAGCGCCGGCCCAACCCCTGGCGAAATTCAGGTTTTGCCTCGCGAGGCTTGGGTCGGTCTGGGCGAATCACGATAGCCAAATGTCATTCATTTATTTGACACTTTTGATCATCTCTGAACTCGGAGTCATCGGGCTTGATTTTAGACACAAGCTAGCTTTGGGCTATAGCCTTCGGGCAGGCTTGCTCGCACTGGCGAGCGGTGTTGCTTTCTTTTTAGTTTGGGACCTCGCGGGCATCAGTGCCGGCATCTTCTTTGAGGGTGCTCGTAACCTGTTGGTCGGCGTCGACTTAGCTCCTGAACTACCCATCGAAGAAATCTTCTTTTTGGTTTTGCTCTGCCACAGCACCCTAGTGATTTTTGCAGCTACGTCCCGCTGGGTTTCGAGGCGCAGATGACCTACCTAATTCTCAACTCACTGTTCACGATCACCGCGATTTTGGTTGGCCTTTGGCTATACCCTCGAAGACTGCGTCGCGTCGCGTTGATTGCGTTGGTTCCGATGCTTTTGGCAACGGCGGTTTTTAACAACCTGATCGTTGGGTTCGGAATTGTGGCCTACGACCCAGACAAAATTTGCGGCGTTTTTATCGGCGTTGCTCCGATTGAAGATTTTTGTTACTCAGTGGCTGCCGTTTGGTTGGTTCCGGCAATTTGGCGCGCGGCACTCAATCGCCGCTACCAGTTTTAGAGAGCCGACGATTGGTTAGCATTGCACCATGACCAAAATTCGTGAGCCGCTGGGTGAAACCACTCGCCAGCTATTTTGGTCGTCTAGGCCGGTTTCATGGATCAACACGGCTTTTCCATTTGCCGCAGCCTATTTCGTTTCGACCGGCCAACTCGACGATTTCTTCTGGATCGGCACACTGTTTTTCTTGATTCCCTACAACATTCTTATGTATGGCATCAACGACGTCTTTGACTACGAAAGCGACCTGCGAAACCCTCGAAAAGGCGGCATCGAAGGTGCTCTTCTAAGCAAGCGGTGGCATCGCCACACGGTTTGGGCTGGAGTGTTGGTTTGTATTCCGTTTTTGGCATACCTAGTTTGGTCTGCCCCCTGGGCGGCTGGTTGGTTGGCGCTGTTTGTCTTCACGGTGGTGGCTTACAGCGCACCTGTTTTGCGTTTCAAAGAGCGACCGGTGCTTGACTCAATCACTTCGGCCAGCCACTTTGTGGGGCCGATGATTTTCGGTTTGGCAGTCGCTCGAGTCAACCTCCTTCAGCCAGCAATTCTCGCAACCATCGCAGCATTTACTTTATGGGGAATGGCCTCTCACGCTTTTGGCGCGGTGCAAGATGTTAGAGCAGACCGCGAAGCCGGCATCAACAGCATCGCAACATTCTTTGGAGCTCGACTAACGACCCGGCTTTCAGTTTTGGGCTATGCCGCAAGCGGAATACTCGTTATTGCGGCCGGTGGCATCGAAGAGCTCGCGGCGATCGCAGCTGTGCCCTACATGGCCGTTGTTGCTCCGTTTTGGTTTATCACCGACGAAACCTGTGAAACAGCCAACCGAGGATGGCGCCGGTTTATTTGGCTCAACTTTTTTGCCGGAACCGTAGTCACGCTGCTGCTGAACTACGCCATTCAATCTGGTTTGATCGACTAAAAGTTTTTGAACAAAGCCCGCACGACAAGGCACGGGTTGGTTTGCGATACCGATAGTGCACGTGGCCGGCCCTGCAGTGGCCAACCCAACTAGCTTCGGCGGCGGCAATCTCGCGGCCGCTAAAGTTGCGCCCACGATAGCCAAGCGTTGCAGCCTGTTTCTTAAAAAGCGGTCCGTGCCCGGCATCCTTGCCGCAGAGCGCGTGCGCAATCTCGTGAATCACAACCTGTTGAACCTCCTCAAGCGGGTGGTGTTCAACCAAGTGTTTAGAAATTGAAATCACCCGCTCGGTGTAGTTGCACTGACCCGCCCGGCGCTTGCCATTGTCAAACCGAAAACCCCAGACCTCCAGGTCGAGATGCCGAGCCATGGTTGCCAGTGACATGGCCTGCGCCACGCTCAACTTGGTTGCAGCGAGCCGAGTGCCCGTGGCTGGCTGCCGAGCGCTTAGCCCAAAGCCCGATTTCTCAAACGCTAAAACTTGAGCCGAGTTCTGCGAAACAACTTGAAGCTTTCGAGCCAGTGGAGCGTCAAAAACCTCAACCACGAGTTGCTCAATGGCTCGGCGCAAACTTACCGTGTCAAGCGGCGCATCCCATTGCATTTTGAGCGTGCCCAGGCCAGCCTCGGTCACGCCAAGTGTGAGTTTGCCGATTGTCTCGTTACCAAATCGAACCTGCCATGCGTGGCCGCTAGGGTCAGCAATTTTCGCGAGCGTAATCATGGTAATAAAACCCTATTTTGACAAGTGTGCAAATTGACGCGTAAATGCCCAATTCACCTTCAGTTAACTAATAGAGTTTCGCTATGACGCAAACAAACTCAGGCAATGCTTCGGCAACCTCTATCGAAATCAACGACGTCGCCCCGATTCCGTCGGGCGAACGTCACGGCAAGGCGTGGCATCTGTTCACAGTCTGGTCGTCTCCTAACCTCGAATTTGCAACCGTATTTGTTGGTGCACTCGGTGTTCTTTATTTTGGACTCAACGTCTGGCAAGCGATTTTGGCAGTAGTCGTCGGAAACGCTGTCGCGGCAGTCACCCACGGTTATTTCAGCACCTTTGGCCCTAAGGGTGGATTGCCACAAATGGTTCTCGGTCGCGCTGCTTTCGGCAAATGGGGAAACCTGATTCCATCGGGGCTAAGCACTCTTGTTGCCGGAATCGGTTGGTTCGCCGTGAACACGGTGTCTGGGTCATTGGCTCTTGAGTCGTTAACCTCAATGCCTATTTATCTTGCCCTCGTGATTGTCATTTTGGCTCAGGTTGTGATCGCGCTAATCGGGCACAACCTGATTCAGATTTGGGAGCGCTATGCGTTCTTCTTCTTGCTCGCAGTTTGGCTGATCGTCACTATTGTTGTGGTTCCTCAGGGCCACTACGGCGTTGACTTCGGCACCTTCAACTTAGGTGGCTTCACATTAGCTGCAGGCGCTGCTTATGGATACACCGCGGGATGGACACCCTTTGCCTCTGACTACACCCGTTATCTTCCAGAAAAAACTAGCTCTCGTCAGCTGGGGCTAGCTGCCGGTCTTGGCAACTTCTTTAGCACGAGCGTTTTGATGAGCGTGGGTGCCATCGCCTTTGCTCTAATCGGAAACGATAAAAACGTTACGGGAGACTTTGTTGGATTATTTGGCAATCAGTTCTTGGCTGCGGCAACTCTGCTTGCCATTGTTCTAGGTTCGATTTCGGCAAACGTATTGAACGTTTACTCGGGCACCATGTCGTTCTTGGCAATGGGATTCAAACTCGGGTTTAAAACACGTCGCGCAATCATGGTTGCGCTTGCCGGAGTTATTGGCGGCATCGCCGCTTTTCTTTCGGTCGGCAACGTCAAGACAGTTGAGGGCTTCTTGCTCGTCGTTTCGTATTGGGTCGCTCCGTGGGTGGCAATCATCCTCGTTGATGCTCTTCAGCGTGGTCGCGCCAACCTAGGCAAGGTCGCGTCGTCAATCGGCGAAAACCCAGCAGGCCCAATCTCGTTTGTGATCGCAACCGTTGGTTCGATCTGGTTGTTCTCAAACCAATATCCAACCTATGTTGCCCCACTGGCAACCGCAGGTGAGTTTGCAAACAACTTCTTTATGACGCCAGACGATTTCAAAGTAATTGTTGGTGGCGATGCAACGGCAATCGTTGGATTCGTGGCTGCGGCAGTGCTTTACTTCGTATTGTCAAAAGTTCTAAAGTCTAAAAAATAACCCAGCCCAAGAAACCCCGGTGGCGCCTGAGAAATTGGGCGCCACCACTTTTTTAGCACCTGCCAAAATGCGGCACGAAAGGCCTCAACCATGGAATTCAAAGTTGGACAAACCTTTGCAACTGACGAAGAGAAACTTGAAGTTGCGATTGCCGAGGCTCATCTCGGTCTGGCCGAGGGTGGCATTCCGATTGGAGCCGCTCTTTTTGACGAGCACGGCGCCTTATTGGGCAGCGGTCACAATTTGCGAGTGCAAAAAGGGGATGCCTCGATGCACGGCGAAACCAGCGCGTTTCGAAATGCCGGTCGTCAAAAGAGCTACCGAAAAGTTTCACTCGCAACGAGTCTTTCACCCTGCTGGTATTGCAGCGGTTTGATACGCCAGTTCGGCATCGGCCGCGTCATCGTCGGAGACGACATAAATTTTATGGGCGGGCAAGATTGGGTAGCCGAGCATGGCGCTGAAGTGCACGTTTTAAATGACCCGACGCTGATTGAGTTGATGGCAGATTTTATAAACGCAAACCCTGCGCTCTGGAACGAAGATATCGGCGAAGAGTAGCGCGTCAAAAAGCAGAATCTGAGCACACTCTTTAGATGACTTTTAGCCGCCGAACTGGTTTCGCATCCATGCGGTGTAAATAATCGCAAGAATTGCACCGCCGAGCATGAACGGGCCGAACGGCAGCGCGGTTTTCATCGTGGCCCGGCGACTCAGCAGCAATACGACACTCACAATTGCGCTCAAGAAAAACGCAAACATCAAAGCGACAGTCGAGGTCGCAATCGACACCCAACCGGTTACCAAGCCGATGATGCCCGCCAGTTTTACGTCACCCATTCCCATTCCAGCCGGGTAAACCACGTGCATGATCATAAAAATAGCTAATCCAACGAGCCCGCAGACCACAGCCTGAAACATCGCACCCCAAAGATCTTCAATCGCCGCTGGCACCAACAAGCCGAGTGCGACTATTCCGTAGGCGGGGTAAACATATTTATTGGGCAGGCGCAGCTCACGAAAATCTATGACGCTCAAAGCCACCGACAGCCAAATGAAATAGGCATAAACCGGAACCGCCCAGACACTCAAAATTATGTCGTCGATAAAACTCATTTTGAGGCTTCCGTTCTGACTAGAGCGAACTTAGACCCGACATCATGCCAACTACCGCTGGGCCGATTACGACAATAAAAACCGCGGGCAAGAAGCAAAGCATTAGAGGCATGAGAATCTTGATTGTGACTTTTTGAGCGTCTTCGCGCGCTTTGTCTTTGCGTTTCTGACGCATTTCGCGAGCCTGCTCTGACAAAACTGCCGCCACCGGAACTCCCATTCGGTCAACCTGCAGCATGGCTGTAGCAAACTGGCGTAGACCCGGGCTTTTGGTGCGTTCAACAAGCTCGTTCAAAACTTCGTTGCGCGATTTACCGAGTCTCATCTCGCCAAGCATTGCGCCGAGTTCTTCAGAAACCGGCCCATCGAGTCCGGTTGACACTCGGGCTGCTCCCGCCTCAAAACTCAAGCCAGATTCCACGCAAAGTGTGAGCATATCGATTGCGTCAGGCAGGTTTTTATCCATGCTCTGTTCACGCTTTTGACTGTCGTTGATTACGAGGATGTCAGGCACGAAGAAGCCGAACACAGTGAACACCAAACCCCACAGCAACCCTTGGGTCGGCTGGCTTGCCATCATCAATAGCGCGAGCAAAACTCCGACCAAACTGTAAAGAGCCTTTTGATAGGCAAGGTTTTCTAATGCTTCTTGGCCATACTTTCCCGAGCCCTGCAAGCGAGCGGTCATGCGAGCGCGATACTTCTCGCCCATCAAGCGCCACCCTAACCTAAAAAATAGGCTGCTGGTTTTGCGGCGATTTGAAATCGTGACTTTAACTTCGTTTGGATTCTGAGTGTATTTTTGAAGGTTGCGCAGCAGGCGATCTTTGCTTTCGTTCGCCAAAAGTGCCCCCAGGCGAGTGACCAATAAAAATAGCGCCCCAGCGCCAGCGACGCCGGCAATGATTGGGAGGGTTTCATAAATCTGGTTCATACGTCTACCACCACAAGGCGACGCAGCCAGATCCAGCCGACGC
The DNA here is from genome assembly GCA_041181225.1 of Actinomycetota bacterium. Lineage (GTDB taxonomy): Bacteria > Actinomycetota > Actinomycetes > Actinomycetales > Microbacteriaceae > Rhodoluna. The sequence goes on from JBEGPW010000009.1 coordinate 12,408, forward strand.
TAACTAACGCCACAAAGACGCCGGCCATGATCATGCCCAGAGTCGAAGTCCAGAAGAAAGAGACATAACTCGGGCGAATCAAAAGCAACACTGCAAAGGTGCCAACCGGAAGCCCAAGCAGAACATAGGCCGAAAGCTTTCCTTCGGCCGACAAAACTCGCACTTCGCGGCGCAGGTCGGCTCGGCTGCGAATCGTCGACGCTACGCTTTCGAGAACTCCAGATAGGCTTCCGCCGATTTCACGCTGAATTTCTAGCGCTTGAACAAACCAAACTAGATCTTGGCTTTTCATGCGGTTTGCGACTCTCAACAGAGCGTCTTCAAGAGTTGAACCAAACTGCATCTCGGTTAGCGCATAGTTCATTTGAGCGCCGACCTCACCGCGGTCTTGGCGAGAGGCCGACTCAAGAGCTTGAGAAAAAGGCAGGCCGGTGCGAAGCCCCGACGCCAAGACCTGCATCAAGCTCGGCAGTTCGTCGGCAAACTTGGTGGCACGAGCGGCGCGTCGATTGTCGAGAAAAAGCTTCGGGCCAAAATAGGCGAGAGCGAGTGAGAATAATAGCCCGATTATTGCCGAGCCAGAAAGCACGCTGGCTGCGATGAAACCCAGAACTCCCGCGCCGATAATCACGCCGACCCATCCATCCGGAGTGATTTTTACCCCGGCAGCCAACAGTGTTTCAAATAGGCGCAACCGAAGAGTTTCGACGGACTTCTGAAACTTAGTTTTAGGTCGGCGTAATTCGTCGTCTAGAGTTTCACCCGCGCCATTCACGCGCGCATAACTTGCCAAAACCTTCGCTCGGTGGCGCATGGATCGCTCGTTATTAAACTGCCCACCGATGGTTATGGCGATATAGATGGTCGCGATGAAAACCAAACCCGCTAAAACGAGCGGCATGTAGTCGGTCATTGACCGGCGCCTTCAAGTTGAAGGCTCACGCCTGCCTCAGCAAGTCGGCTCATAAAAGTGGGGGTCGCGCCGGTTGACCGCAACTGACCAAGGCTGCCGTTCACTGGCGATGCGAAGTATTCAAAACGATATAGGTCTTGAACTTTGACCTCACCGTTTTCCACTCGAATGATCTCGGTAATAGCAGTGATTCGTCTAGAGCCATCGCGAAGTCGACTCTGTTGAACAATGAGGTCGATTGCCCTCACGATTTGATCGCGAATTACGGCCACGGGCAAGTCCATGCCGGCCATGAGGCCCATGGTCTCGAGTCTTGACACCGCATCGAGCGGATTGTTTGCGTGAACGGTAGTTAGCGAACCATCGTGGCCGGTGTTCATGGCCTGAAGCATGTCTAGGGCGGCGCCGTCACGAACCTCACCGACGACGATGCGGTCTGGGCGCATTCTCAGTGAGTTTCTCACCAAGTCGCGAATCGAAATAATTCCGCTGCCTTCAATGTTGGCGGGGCGGGTCTCGAGACGAATCACATGCGGTTTGTTTAGCTGAAGCTCTGCCGAGTCTTCGATAGTCACGATGCGCTCGTCAGCAGGAATGAACGAAGACAAAACGTTTAGCGAAGTAGTTTTTCCTGAACCGGTTCCACCGCTAATCACGATGTTTAGTCGGCCCCGAACGCAAGCCTCAAGCAAGTTCAAAGCACCCACGGTGACTGTGCCCGTTGAAATCATGTCGCGAGTGGTAAACGGTTCTTTAAAAAATTTACGAATCGTAATGTTGGCGCCGTCGAGAGCAATCGGCGGAACCACGGCGTTCACACGACTGCCGTCGAGCAAGCGCGCATCAACTAACGGGCTCGACTCGTCAATGCGTCGGCCAACGCGACCCACAATGCGCTCGATTGTCTTGCGAAGGTGATCTTCGCTGGTGAACTTCAGATCTGCCAAAGTGAGCTTGCCTTTTCGCTCAACAAAAATCGAGTCGTAACGCGTAACCATAATTTCGCTGACTTCTGCATCGCGCAGCAACTGTTCTAGAGGACCATTGCCAAGAATATCGTCGACAATTTGTTGAACCAGTTCAGCTCGGTCAACGTCGGTTAGCGGGTAATCGCCTTTCTCCATGACGGTCGCAATTGCCGCAAAAACTGCTGTTTCTAGAGTCTCAGCATCCATTTGACCGGCATACAGAAATTGCCCAATCTTGGTTTTTAGCTCTTCGTTCACTAGACCGCGAATCACCTCTTGGTCGACGCGGTCTGGGGTTCCGCCCGAAACGGTCTTTAGCAACCCGGTGTTGGTGCTGGGGGTTAAGTCAGATGTCTCAGGGCGGTTTAGACGGTTTGACAGGCTCATTTTTTAGCCCTTCGGTTTGCCTTGGCTGCAGCGCCAAATCGTTTGCTTAAAATCTCTGACCGTTCGCTTTTTAGACCAGACATTTTGCGGTCAATAATTTTTGAAATCGCAAAAATCGCTTTGCTGACCTGGTGGCGGGGTTTTGCCGAAACTATGGTTCGCCCCTGGTTGATCATCGTTGGCACCATTTGGCTTGACGGAATCGTTGAGGTGATCTGCAGTCCAATGGCGTCTTGAACGTCTTGAATGCTCAAGCCGGTTTTTGCCGTGCTGCGGTTGATAATTACGTTCCACTTTGAACGTGGCATTCCGAGAGCATCCAGCGTGCCGAGAGTTACCTTCAAGTTCTTAAGCGAGGGCATGTCTAGCGTGCTGATTAAGAGGTATTCGTCAGCGAGGTCAAAGGCTTTCAGGATTGTTTCGGTAAATGCCGGCGGTGAGTCAACCACGACATAGTCAAAAGTCTGTTGAAGGCCCAGCAAAACCCGCTCAGCTAAATCGGCGGTAATGAACTCGATGTCGCTCGGGTCAACCGGGGCGAGCAATGCATAAAGGTTTGGTTTGTATTGCACCACTAGTGAGCGCACGCCAGAAAGATCGAGATTTTCTCCCATTCGAATCGCGTTGCTAATTGTTTTGGTCGGCTCGATTTGAAGAGCAACGGCTATGTCGCCAAACTGCAGGTCAAAGTCAACAATGCAAACCGATTTTTCACCGTTTGCCCCCAGGGTCTCAGCGATATTCGTCGCAACCGTGGTCTTGCCGCAACCACCCTTGGCCGAAAAGACCAACACCATTTTTCCCTTGGCTGTTGGTGCAGCAAATACGCTTGTGTCGCCCATACGTTCTGAAAGAGCGAGAGAACGTTTTTTGGCTGCAAGGAGTGCCGAGGCATCGTCGCTGCCCACGACCTCGCGAACTCCAGATTGCATAGCCTGGGCCATGGTGCCAACCTCGAGTCGGCTGCGAATCAAGATAAAGCCAAGCGTTGGGCGGGTCGCCCGGTAATAGTCGACCACTTGCGTGGCGTCATCCAAGGTGAATTCTGGGCCGATTACAACCAAAAGTTCTTCAGCGTGATTTTGCAAATATTCGCGCAGTTCGCGTCCGTTGCGAATCACAACGGTTGACTCTCCCAATGTCATCTTGAAACGCTCTGCGCTTTGCAGGTTTTCGGCGAGCAAAATTGTCATGGATTGACTCAGTTCTCAAAGAGTTCAGAGCCAGAGACGCCTTCGTCTGGTGTTGCCACGGTGTCGCTGCCCAGCAGAGCCAAACTGATTTGGCCAACGCGCGTGCACTCAATGATTTTTTGAGTGTTACTTTGGTTGGCTGCAAGGGTGATCAGACCGTTTGAGTTTTTGTTTGCTGTCGCGTTGGCGTTAGCGGCCGCAACCGACGACGCGTTGCCCACACCAATGACGGTGGCCTTGTCTACTAGCAGGCGAGTTCGAGTGGTTTCGATGGTTGACGAAGGAGTGCCGTCGGCCTTGCCTCCAGCACCTTGGTCAACTGTGCAAAAAACTGCAACTGAAAGCCCGGGAACAATAAAGCCACCGACGTGGTCGGCGTCAGCAGTGCTCACCGCAACAGCAAATAAACCAGATGGAACCTGCAACGGCCCAAGATTTGGCTTGGCTTCAGAGGTCGTCGTGAAGTTGCTTGAGCTCAAGATCATGCCCTTGGCAATCGAAATTTGGGCAACGCTAAGTTTTGCGTTTTCGCCGTTCGCAACCTCTTTGGTTAAGAACCCGGCAGGCAGCGTTCCGGTTGGATATTTGTCGGTCGAAACCAAGCCCTGCGAAACCGCGTCAGCTAAGTTGGTGCCTATTGGAATCACCTGTTTGGCGACCAAAACCTCTTGCACCTGCTGGGTGCTTTGCACCACTGATTTGGCACTGTTTGTGTAAACAAAAACTGCAACACCGGCCGCAATTGCAAGCACCAGCGCAATAAACAAATTGAGCCTCGAAGACTTCACTTGGTTCCTCTCATTGCAACGGCAAAATGGTGTTCACACCAAGGTTATAACTCGTTGAGCCGTTAGTTGGGTACAAACTCGCCGACTGCGAGGTTGCGTTAGAAATCGAGCCGACGAGGCAAAAATAGGTGCAAGAATTGGTTGCTCTGGTCGGAAAACTTGCAATGGTCGCAGCCGTGTTTGGGTAATACAGGTAAAGGCTGCCGTTTGCCGGATTTTTAAACTTATAGGCGAGCGGCTTGAAGCTCGCAAACCCAATAACCTTCTTTGGCGAGCTGCGGGTGTCGGCGACCACCGGGTAAAGCGAATATTTATTTGAGTTGATGAGCGAAGCCAGAGTGTTTCGATAGGTGTTGATGGTTGTGGTGTTCCATACTGTCGCCTCTGTCGTGTTGTCACCGATCGAGACCTTGCCGCTCGCAGGCTTCACTAGCATTTCAAATCCTAAAAACTCTGAACCGGTTGGCATGGTGACGCTCGAGCCGAACTGATCTTTTTTGCCAGCACAGGTTGAAATGGTGGTTGAGTTTTGAGCTCCGGTGAACCCTTCAATCGCTGGGTCGGTGGTGAGTAAACCCGTAGTTTTTCCAACCACGCGAGGGTCTACCGCTGTGCAGAGGCTAAGAATCATTGGAAAGCTCGGAAAAGCAATCGTGCCGACACTGCCCCACGCTGCCTGTGAACAGGCTTCGATGCTCGGGTTGCTGTCGGTGCCGTGAATCAAGTTGTTGAGCAACGGAAAAAGTGGGGTTCCTCCGGTGGCCGCGGTATAACCCGTGTAAACCCTCACAAATGCCGGATAACTTGCCGACGGAGCAACACAGTCGCGAGGAATTCCCGTGTAGTTGCCGCAGAGACTCAGGCTTGGTCGCAGGGTCACAGCGCCTTGGCTGCCGCAGGCTGAGATGATTGCAGGCGGATGTTTGCTAAACGTTGACTCGGCGATCGTAACCAGTGAGCTGCCAGCAGGGATTGTCGAGGTGCAGGTCGAAGTGTTTGCGGCACAGCCGTGGGCCAAAGCAGTTGCCACGTTGTCGGCTGAGATTTGGGTGATGGTTTTTTCGAGCAAAAGTTGGCCACTGTCGACCACGAGTGACACCATGCCGAGCAAAACGCCACTGCCAAACAATATCGCAACTAACACAATCACTGCGCCCCGTTGCGAGTTGCGTCGTGGCCTAAATCTTTGGCTTAGTCGTTCGCTTATTCTTTGGCCGATGCGCTTGGTTAAATCAGACACTGCGCCGTCACCGTTTGGCTGTAGTCAGTCGATGCACCTCGAGTGCTGTCGGCGAAACGCCAGATCAGCTCAATCGGGGTGATCCAATAAAACGAGATGGATGCTCGGATTGTCGTCGTGCCAGCATTTGTTCCAGCACAGGTACTCACGATGCCGGGTAATACGCAAGAGCTCAGGCTAGCCGACACGCAAGAACCCGTGTTGCCCAAAAGAGAGAGCGAAATAATGCCCGTTGGTACGGAGTTGCTTACCGACGAGGAAATCGTGGTTGACGACCCAACAACCGATGAAGCCGTCATCGCCGAAACCCTGGCACCCTGCTGGGCGGCAGACAGCAAGCTCATATTTACGAGAAGCAGGCGGCCGATGTCGATTAGCCCGAGAACGAGCAACAGCAGCACCGGCACGATAATCGCGAATTCCAGTGCTGCTGCGCCTTTTTCAGACCTTTTGTTAAATCTGCGGCCGAGCGATCGAATATTCATTGCTCGCCTTTCGGTCTCGCGTTGCGAGACCTCAGCTTTATTAGAGGCTGCTTGAGACTGTGTTGAATGAGTTGTTGATAGCGCTACCCAAAGCGATTGCGCCAAGAATAACTGCTACAGCAATCAAGCTGATTAGAAGTGCATACTCAATTGCTGAGGCGCCGCGGTCAGCGTTTAGCTTTGAGATTACGTTTGCAACGATCTTGTTCATAAAAATCATGTCCTTTCACACTAGCGAGGGCTTTTCGCTAGACGAGGTAAATCTACCTCTAGAAATAAGCTAAATCGCTGCAAGACACACGCCAAGGAAAACTTAAGTTTTAGCAGTAACCTCGCAGGCCACTCACAGATAACTCCCAAGAAAGTGCCCAAAAAAGCCCAAAACCCAGCCTTCGACGACCTCGCCCCCTGCAACCAGAAATCGGGGGCAGTCGGGCACCGCTCAACAAGTATCCTGATGTCATGGATTTCGAGTTTGAATTCACTGGCCACCTCATCGAGTGGCGCGGGCCGGCTCCGTTCTATTTCGTGCCTATGCCCGCCGAAACAACCGTCGAAATCAAAGCTCTCGCAAAAGTTCTCAGCTACGGCTGGGGCGTGGTGCCGGTTCGCGCCCGCATTGGCGAAACCGATTTTACGACCGCACTGATTCCCCGCGATGGTGTCTTCATGGTTCCGATCAAGGATGCCGTGCGGCGCACCACCGCAATCGAAGTGGGCGAACCTGTGAGCGTCTGGTTGGTCTTGGGGCGCGGTTAGACAACGAGCACCTCAAAATTCATCAACACAAATGTCACGGTCAGTTGATAGTGTTCGAACATGACCTTTTTGTTCTGGTTTGTAGCTGGCGCTGTTCTCATAATTTGTGAGCTTCTGACGACGAGCTTGATTTTTGCTTCATTCGCATTCGGCGCCGTTGTGGCTGGCCTCGCGGGGGCGTTAGGTTCTGACCTGGTCGGTCAAGGTCTGGCTTTTGCGGTTGCCTCAGTGCTCGGAGTATTTTTGCTCAAGCCAATTTTGTCAAAGCGTTTCACAACCAAAAACTCTCAAAGCTCGACCAACGTGATGGCCCTCATCGGAATGCAGGGTTTGAGTCTTGAAGCGGTAACTCGAACTTCAGGGCTGGTAAAAATCCGTGGCGAAGTATGGTCGGCCAGATCGGTCTCTGACGAAATCGCCGCGAACTACAACGTTGACATCATCGACATTGATGGCGCGACGCTAATCGTGAAACAAAGCACTT
>JBEGPW010000010.1:0-21992 GCA_041181225.1 Actinomycetota bacterium
AGCGGATGCCTCGCACCCAGCGGGTGAAGCTGCGGCGCCGCGGTTACGTCAACGGTTTCGGCGGCAAGTTTTGCGGTCTCTTCTGCCTTGTGAAGCTCGTCTTCGCGCGCTGCATATGCTGCGCTCAACTGAGCGCGAGCCTGACCAACGAGCTTGCCGGCTTCGGCTTTGAACTCTGGAGCAATCTTTCCCATTTGCGCGTTTAGCGCCGAGATTGGCGACGCATCGCCAACGGCTGCTCCGCGGCTTGCTTTTAGCTCGGCAAGGTCGGCGGCGGCGCTAATCAACTCGAGCGCAACCTTGGTGGCTGCTTCGACTGCTTCAGAAGAGATTGGGTTCGACATAGGCTTTCAGTTTATCGAGGGCAGTTGGGTTCTCAGGCTAAGACGGGGCGCTAGCCGTTTTGGGCAAAGGCCGAGGCATACAGGCAAATGCTCGCAGCGGTGGCTAAGTTCAACGATTCGGCCGCCCCATAGATTGGCACCGCAACCTCTCGGTCGGCCAAGGCCAAAGTCTCGGCGTCGAAACCCCAGGCCTCGTTACCGAACATCCATGCGGTTGGTTTTGAAAGCTCTTCGTCTGCCAGTGACGGAATCAAATCGCCCTGCGCTGTGGCAGCAAAAACCTGCAACCCGGCAGCTTTGATGGCGGCGATGGTCTCGGCCGGGTCGGCTTCGACCGCAAATGGCAAGTGGAACATGCTTCCGGTGGTTGAGCGAACGACCTTCGGGTTATAGGCGTCAACGCTGTTGGTCGTGAAAATCACGGCGTCGGCCCCGGCTGCGTCGGCGGCGCGCAAAACGGTTCCTGCGTTGCCAGGGTCGCGAATCTGGCTAAGAACCGCAATAAGTTTTGGGCCGGTCGCCAAAATGTCGGTCACGCTCACGTGCACCTGACGAACCACAGCGACTACACCCTGCGGTGTCGTAGTGTCACTCAGCGCCTTCAGCACCGGCTCGCTAACCAACTGAACGTTGATGCGCGAATTTTTGGCGCGCTCAAACAGCTCGGCGTTCTTAGCCACACAGTCTTCGGTGGCATACAGTTCTTCGACAAGCTTCGGGCGGTCAAGCACTTCTTTTAGACCCTGGAGGCCCTCAAGCAGAAAGAGCCCGGTCATTGACCGGGCGTCTCTCTTAGCTAACTTGGCGACTCCACGAACCTTGGCGGCTTTGGCGTCGATCAGCACTTTGGTTATTTAACCTTTGGTGCCGAGGTGTCTGCTGGCAATGCTGCCTTTGCGCTGTTTACGAGGCTGGTGAAAACAGCTGGCTCGTGAACGGCTAGGTCAGCTAGCATGCGACGGTCAACCGTGATGCCCGCAAGGTTTAGACCCTGAATGAAACGGTTGTAGGTTAGGCCGTTTGCGCGCGATGCAGCGTTGATACGCTGAATCCATAGGCGTCTGAAGTCGCCCTTGCGTGCGCGACGGTCGTTGTATGCATAAACAAGTGAGTGCAGCAACTGCTGCTTTGCGATGCGGTAAAGACGTGAACGCTGGCCACGGTAACCCTTGGCGCGCTCAAGAACTGTGCGACGCTTTTTGTGCGAGTTGACGGCGTTTTTTACTCTTGCCATGGTGATTTACTCCTAAAGTTTGGGGCTACGGGCTACTTGCCGAGCTGGGTCTTGATGGTCTTGAAGTCAGCTGCTGAAACAACCTGGTCTTGGTTCAAGCGACGCTTGCGACGGCTCGACTTGTGCTCCAAGTTGTGGCGCATGTTGATTCCCTGCTTCATTAGCTTGCCGCTGCCGGTGAAGCGGAAACGCTTCTTGGCGCCCGAGTGGGTCTTTTGCTTAGGCATTGCTTTCTCCTACTTTTGTTTTTTTGGCAGCCGATGCAGCTGCCTTGGTTGGTGTTGTTGCTACTTCTGGTGTTGCAAGTTCTGTTGCGGCCTCGGCTGCCGGAGCTACCTCAACTGCTGGTGCGGCCTCGGCTGCCGGAGCAGCCTCTGTCGCAGGTGTCGCTGCTGCCTTAGCGGCTGCAGCAGCGGCTTTGTCGGCCGCCCGCTTTGCTTCGAGTTTGGCGTCGGCTTTGTTTTTCAACGGACCAATCACCATAACCATGTTGCGGCCGTCGAGTGAAGGCTTCGACTCGACCGCGCCTAGCTCAGCAACCTCATCAGCGAGTTTGCCAAGAAGCTTTACGCCCATCTCAGGGCGTGACTGCTCGCGACCGCGAAAGACCACAATGACCTTCACCTTGTCGCCAGCCTTCAAAAACTTGTCAATCTGACCACGTTTTGTTTGATAGTCGTGAGCATCAATCTTCAAACCAAAACGAACAGTCTTCAAGACGGTGTTCACCTGGTTCTTGCGAGCTTCACGAACTTTTTGAGCCGCTTCGTATTTGAACTTGCCGAAATCCATTAGCTTGGCTACCGGAGGGTTTGAGTTCGGTGACACCTCAACAAGATCGAGGTCGATCTCGGTGGCCATTCTTAGAGCGTCTTCAATTTTGACTACGCCAATTTGCTCACCCTTAGGGCCAACAAGGCGAACCTCTGGCACTCGGATTCGGTCGTTAATACGCGGATCAGTGATCGTTTGCTCCTTTGTCGCGGCAATAGCGGCCACGAAATAGGCAGGAGCCTAAAAACGCGCAGAACGTAAGTTCAACTGGATACCCGGCCACCTAAGTCGGTGATCGCGGGTGGCAAATGAATGCACTTCTGACCGAGCATAAAGCTCGGAGCCATGGGTTAGCCTAGCAGAAGAACTTCAAAAGGAGAAGCCCCTTGACTGAATTTACCGCCGACAGCTTTGACACCAATAACGAGTATGACGCCAGCGATCTGACCGCCGTCGAAATCATCAGCCTTCACGCTGTCGACCTGCTTTCGCTCGCTGCGGTTTATTGCGGGCTCGGAGTCGATGGTCGAGGCACCGACTTAGATGAAGCGCGCAAGCTCATCAACGCCACGGCCGCGCTGGTTACGGCCGCGGCAGGTGACCTAGGCGACCACCACGCTCGCCCGCTTCGCGACGGGCTTCGCTCGGTGCAACTTGCTTTTCGTGAGGCCAGCCCGTTCCCCGACGCTCCGGGCGCTGGCCCTGGCGAGAAGTTCACCGGGCCTGTCGCCTAGCTTGAGTTTTCGCGCTTATTGCGCAGCAAGAATCTGAAACGCGATTGAGTCGACGGCGTTCACGAAATAGTCGTGTTGTTCCCACCGGTCGGTGATGCGCTGGATTGTGGCTTGAAGCGCTTCACGCTCGAGCCCCGGCACCAAAACGATTTGCACTAACAATTCGTCGTTGGCGAGCACGAAACCGGGGTCGGCGGCGGCCAAGCCAACTTGAACGACTGAGGCTTCGCCTTCGACAGACTTAGAAATGATTTCGCCGATGCGCGGGTCGTTCTCAGGCGAAACCCAGTCAAGGTCTTGAGCGATGGCTGCGATCAGCGGGCGGCGCAAAACAAAGTTTGTCTCGCTGCCCGGGTCAATGACAACTCGAGTGGTTTGCTCGGCGGCCGCAGCGAGACAAATCTTTCGCGCGCCGATCGGAATCGGGCGGGCGTCTGGGTTCCAGGCAGCCATCGCAGCCATCGAGGTGAAAGCCGGCATTGCAGGTTTTGAGTCAGGCCCCTCAACTGTGAAGATTGCTAAATCTGCGCTTTTGTCAACCGTTTGGCCATGAGCGCCTTCACCGGTTTCGCCAAGACTTGCGAGCATCGGAATCAACAACCGTGCCCCACGAATCGCAGCGATAACTGCGCTCGGGTCAGCGGCTTCAGGCGCCGAACGAAACTCGGCGAGCGCCTTCAACAAAACCGGGTCAGCCGAACCATCATCATCGGCGTGCGGGTTTGGCTCAAAGCTGCGCCCCTCCCAGGGGCGACCAGCCGAGTCGGCAAAGCGATCCTGGTTGATGTGCTCGTGGTTGATGTACTCGTGGTTGGTGGTCATGGAGGTTTTTAGCTAGCGCTTAGGCGACTTCGCGGTTAGCGATAGCCAAAGCCTCTTCAAGCGTGAACTTGCCGGCATACAGTGACTTGCCCAAAATCGCACCCTCAAGACCTAGGTCGGCTAGGGCAACCAAGTCGCGGATGTCCTGTAGCGACGAAATGCCGCCCGAAGCAACCACCGGTTTAGTGGTCTTGGCCATGACGTCTTTCAGAAGCTCAAGGTTTGGGCCGCGAAGCGTGCCATCCTTGGTCACATCGGTGACCACGTAGCGAGAGCAACCTGCATCGTCGAGGCGAGCGAGAACGTCGAAAAGCTCGCCACCTTCGCGAGTCCAACCGCGAGCAGCCAAGGTTGTTCCGCGAACGTCTAGGCCAACTGCGATTGCGTCGCCGAAGCGCTCGATTACGCGAGCCGTCCAATCAGGGTCTTCGAGAGCTGCAGTGCCCAAGTTCACTCTGGTAGCACCAAACTCTAGGGCGGCCTCTAGTGAGGCGTCGTCGCGAATTCCACCGCTCAACTCGATCTTGACGTCTTTCATTGCGGCCACAACTTCGCGAATCAGCGCGCGGTTGTCGCCGGTGCCGAAGGCTGCGTCGAGGTCAACCAGGTGAATCCATTCGGCACCCGCGTCAACCCAGTTTTGCGCCGCCTCAAGTGGGCTGCCGTAGTCGGTCTCTGAGCCAGACTCGCCTTGGGTTAGGCGCACGGCCTTGCCGTCGCGAACGTCAACGGCTGGCAGAAGTTCAAGTTTTTTCACGGTAGTTCTTTCGGTTCGGGTTTCTTTTGGTTCTAAAGCGTGTTCACCCAGTTGGTGAGCAGCTGAATGCCTGCTTGGCCCGATTTTTCGGGGTGAAACTGCGTTGCACTGAGTGGGCCGTTTTCAACGGCGGCGATGAACGGAGCACCGTATTCGCTCCAAGTGACACTGGTGGGGATTATTTCGCCGGTGTCGGCTAGGGGCCAGCTGAGAACGCCGTAGCTGTGCACAAAATAGAAGCGTTCATCGGCAATGCCGTCGAAAAGTTTAGAGCCGACAGGCGCTTTGACGGTGTTCCAGCCCATGTGCGGAAGAACCGGCGCTGGCAGCATCTCAACTTTGCCGGGCCATTGTCCGAGACCTTCGGTTTCGATGCCGTGCTCGTTTCCGCTCTCAAACATGACCTGCAGACCAACGCAAATCCCGAGCACTTTCTTGCCCATCGTCAAACGCTGATCAATTATTTGAGCGGCTTTAACTTTGTCGAGTTGCTTCATGACGGCATCAAAAGCGCCAACACCTGGAACGACCAAACCGTCGGCCGCAATCGCAAGGTTGTAGTCGTCGGTCAGCGTTACTTCAGCGCCAGCAACCTGCAGTGCTTTTGCCACCGAGTGAACGTTGCCGCTGCCATAGTCGAGAACCACAACTTTTGGCAACGGGCCAAGCGCTGCGCCTAGCCCGTTATCAAGTGAGGTCACAGAGCGCCCTTGGTTGAGGGAACGCCAACAACTCGAGGGTCAATTTCGACCGCCTTGCGCATTGCGCGCGCAAAAGCTTTGAACTGAGCCTCGGCAATGTGGTGAGGGTCGCGGCCAGCAAGAACTTCAACGTGAAGGGTCAATCCGGCGTTCAGCGCGATTGCTTCAAAGACGTGACGAATCATCGAACCGGTGAAGTGACCCCCAATTAGGTGGTACTCAAAACCTGCAGGTTCGCCACTGTGCACCAGGTATGGACGGCCAGAAACGTCGACCACGGCTCGAGCCAGCGCGTCATCCAAGGGAACCGTCGCATCACCGTAACGGCCGATGCCCGACTTGTCGCCCAAAGCCTGCTTGATAGACAACCCCAAAACAATCGCAGTGTCTTCGACGGTGTGGTGAATGTCAATGTGAGTGTCGCCCGAGGCTCGAACGGCAAGGTCAATCAGAGAGTGCTTCGCAAACGCGGTCAGAAGGTGGTCAAAAAACGGCACCGTGGTTGAAATTTCGCTGCGGCCCTGGCCATCAAGGTTGAGCGAAATTTCGATTGACGACTCCGAAGTTTTGCGCGTCAGCGTTGAGATGCGGCTCATTTAATGGCCTCCTGTTGGGTTGCGATTTCAAAATGAATTCTAGCGTGGATGAACCCTACGCCAGCCTGAGAATGTGGTTGGGTTACTTGCCGATCACTTCACGCAGAGCCGACAGGAAGGCTGTGGTTTCAACTTCGGTTCCAGCTGAAACGCGCAGGGTTCCCGGAATTCCCATGTCCCTCACCAAGACGCCGCGGTCGAGCAAACCCTGCCATACTTTGGCCGAGTCTTCGAGCCCCGCAAACAGCACAAAGTTTGCGTCACTTCGATATGGGTCGAGACCCATTGAAGTGAGCTCGGTGACGATTCGGTCGCGTTGAGTGCGAATATCGTCAACGGTGCGAAGCATTTCGGCGCTGTGGGCAAGCGCACCTTCGGCGGCGGCCTGGGTAAATGCCGACAGGTGATATGGCAGTCGAACCAAGCGCAACGCATCAATCACTGCGGTGTCAGCGGCCAAATAGCCAACTCGAGCACCGGCAAAAGCGAAAGCCTTGCTCATCGTGCGACTCACCAGCAACTTTGGGCGACCTCTCAAAAGCGTCACAGCCGATTGGCTCTGATCGTGTGCAAACTCGCCATAGGCTTCATCAACAACCAAAATGCCGCCGGTGGTTTCTTGCAGGGCGTCGTAGGCAGCCGCGACAACTTCGAGTGACACCGGAGTTCCGGTTGGGTTGTTGGGCGAACACAGCATCACAATGTTCGGCTGATTTTCAAGGATGCCAGCTCGCACGTTGTCAACGCTCAGCTCGTAACGGTCGTCGCGCGCAGCCAAAATGTAGTCGGTTTGCGCACCTTGAGCAATTAGCGGATACATCGAATAGGTTGGCTTGAATCCAAGCGCTATTCGGCCAGGACCACCGAATGCCTGAAAAATGTGTTGTAAAACTTCATTGGAACCGTTGGCAGCCCAAAGATTATCAACGCTTAGAGCGGTGTCAAGATTGTCGTTGAGATAGTCGGCCAATGCCTGGCGCAAGCCCAGAAATTCTCGATCTGGGTAGCGATTGATGTTTAGCAGGCTTTCGGCAAGGCGGGCGATGATGTCGACGGCCACTGCTTCAGGAATTTGGTGAGTGTTCTCGTTTACGTTGAGTGACACCGCAACGTCGAGCTGCGGAGCGCCATAGGGTTTGAGCCCAACGAGATCTGGGCGAATCGGAAGGTCATCGAGAGAAGTCACTCCTCTAGATTAACGCCTAAGGAAGCGCGAGTCGCTGCCCAGGCTCAAGATTTGCGTTGCTCAAGTTGTTGAGGTTTTGAATGTTTGAGATCTCTTCTTGAGTGTCAACGTCTGGTGCATACTTTTTTGCAATCGACCATAGGGTGTCACCCGGCTCAACATAAATGTAGGTGAACTCGGTTTTGCCAGAAGTTGCGCTTGCTCCCGCCGACTGCGATTGAGCAAAACTAAAGGCCAAGACACTCAGCGCCACAATGGCAAATAAAACTGCCACGATGCGGCGGCGGCGATAGTTGATGCGGGTTGCAGTTGCACTCATTTTTCTAACTCTCTCTTGCATAGTGACTGGTGTTGGCTTTTCAGTTTTGTTCGAACAGCTGTTCGCTTTCGAACATAGTTTCGAACAGAAAACAACTAATGTCAAGACTTTTTAGCAAATCTTTCGAAAAGATGTTTGATTTTTTGGGTTTTCTCGAATAAAGTTTCGATAGAACCGCTTGTGAAGATTGTCTGCGCACCCTGCGACATATTTAGTTCGGCGGCCAGAGAGAGGCAGAAAAGTGGATGAACTAGAGTTTCGTCGCAACAGCAAAACCACGCTCAGCAACCGTCAAGAGCAAATCTTGCGCGCGATAGCTTCGCTTCAAAAGAGTCTCGGTTTTGGCCCCAACCTGCGCGAAATCGGCGAAGCCGTCGGGCTGACCGCAGTCTCGAGCGTCAAATACCAAATCGATGAACTCGAGAAAGCTGGTTACGTTCGAAAAGCCGAAAACCGCGCTCGAGCGATTGAGCTGGTTGAAATGCCAGAAGGTTGGTTCGAAGACGAGGCATCCGTCGATTTTGAAAACGCACCCTCGCGAGACGGTATGAACTTCGTTCCCCTGGTTGGCCGCATCGCCGCCGGTATTCCAATCACCGCAGACCAAAACATCGACGAGTTTTACCCGGTGGCCCAGAGCCTCACCGGCAAAGGCGACCTGTTCATGTTGAAGGTTGTTGGTGACTCAATGATTGACGCCGCGATTTGCGATGGCGACTTTGTGATTGTTCGCGCGCAAAAGACCGCTGAAAACGGCGACATAGTGGCCGCGATGATTGACGGCGAAGCTACCGTAAAGGCCTTTAAACGAGAAAATGGCAAAGTATGGCTCTTGCCTCGCAACTCAGCTTTTGCGCCGATTGACGGCACCCACTGCGAGATTGCCGGCGTTGTCGTAACGGTGATGCGCAAGCTCTAAGAGCTAGGGCTGGGCGTTTCGCCGAAAAGAACTAGCCGCGCGCAACCGCGAACTGTCGAAGTTCGGCAGCCAACTCAGGTTTCACAAAAGCCACAATCTGCGTGCCCTCACCCTGGTGTTCCAAACTGATCATGCGGCTGCCGCTGTGCAACCGCGAAACCAAATCGCCCCGCTCATAAGGCACGAGAACCTCAATCAAAACGTCTGGCTCGGGCAATCTGCGGGCGATTTCGGCGAGCAAAACGTCGAAACCCTCGCCGGTGCGCGCCGAGACCTCAACCGAGTCGGGCTCGAGCCCCCGAAGGGCCATCCTCGTGGTTTCATCGGCTAAGTCAATTTTGTTGAACACGATCAGTTCAGCGATGCCCCTCGCGCCAACCTCACCAATGACTTCGCGAACCGTTGCGATTTGCCCGGCCGGGTCGGGGTGTGAAGCGTCAACGATGTGCACGACGAGGTCGCTGTCGGCGATTTCTTCGAGCGTCGAGCGAAACGCCTCAACCAGCTGGTGCGGCAGGTGCCTCACGAAACCGACGGTGTCAGCGATTGTGTAGGCACGGCCATCGCTCGTCTCGGTCTTGCGAACTGTCGGGTCAAGAGTTGCGAACAATGCGTTTTCGACCAGAACGCCTGCCGAAGTCATGCGGTTCAAAACCGAAGACTTTCCGGCGTTGGTGTAACCCGCGATGGCGACCGCCGGAACCTCGTTGCGCTTTCGATTTGCACGCTTAGTGTCGCGAGCTGGCTTCATCTCGACGATTTGTTTGCGAAGTTTTGCCATGCGCGTGTTGATGCGCCGGCGATCGAGCTCAATTTTGGTCTCACCGGGGCCACGCGAACCAATGCCCATGCCACCGCCAACCTGACCACCGGCCTGACGAGACATCGACTCACCCCAACCACGAAGGCGCGGCAAAAGGTATTCGAGTTGAGCGAGCTCAACCTGTGCCTTGCCCTCACGGCTCTTGGCGTGCTGAGCAAAAATATCGAGGATGATGGCCGTGCGGTCAACAACCTTCACCTTAACCACATCTTCGAGGTTTCGACGTTGGCTGGGGGCAAGCTCGGCGTCGGCAATCACTGTGTCGGCCCCGTTTTGAGCGACCATGAGCCTTAGCTCCTCGGCCTTGCCTTTGCCCAGGAACGTTGCCGCGTCGGGCTTCATTCTTCGTTGAAGCAGACCGTCGAGAACCTGCGACCCCGCAGTTTCGGCTAGCGCGGCCAGTTCACGAAGCGAGTTTTCAGCGTCTTGAAGGTTGTTTGAACCCCAAAGACCGATTAACACAACTTTTTCGAGACGAAGCTGTCGGTATTCCACATCGGTGATGTCTTGCAGTTCAGTTGAGAGGCCCTGCACTCGGCGAAGCGCTGAGCGATCTTCTAGATCGAACTGGTCGCCATCGGTGGTGCTCTGGCTGTGGGTGTCGTTGGCTCCCAATGCTTCGGCGCGCGCGCCTCGGCCGAGAATACGGTTGATTACGGCTTCGCCGCGAGCACTCGCTTCGTCGTTGCGGGGCACGTAAGCATCGAGAGAATCATCACCATTTCCGTCAAAATCTTGCGACTCATCCTCGGGTCTGTTGCGCTTTCTTCCCATTCAACTAACACTAGTTTGGTTGCCAGTGGTAAGTTAGCGATTATGTCTGATGATCACTACTTTTCTCAGACCCCAAACACAGAGTTTCGCCCAAAAGAGATCAGTGTTGAACTTGATGGGCGCAAGGTTTCGGTAACAACTGCTTCGAGCATTTTTAGCCCAGATCGACTGGATGCTGGCACAGCAGTTTTGCTTGAACACATCGGCGAGGTTCCTCCGAGCGGCGACCTCTTAGATGTCGGATGTGGTTGGGGCCCGATTTCGTTGGCAATGGCGATGCACTCGCCACGCGCAACCATTTGGGCGATCGACGTAAACGATCGTTCTCTCGAGCTCACGCGTCTAAATGCTGCGAAACTAGGCTTGACCAACATCAAAGTTTGTCGTCCCGAAGAAATTCCAACGGGCATGCAGTTCGCGGGGATCTGGTCGAATCCCCCGATTCGCGTCGGAAAAGACGCCCTTCACGAAATTTTGTTGACTTGGTTGCCTAGGTTAGAAGCCGACGCTGAAGCATATCTTGTGGTTCAGAAGAACCTAGGGGCTGACTCGCTGCACCGTTGGCTTGAGGCAGAGCTGCCGGCCGAGTTTTCAACGCTTCGCGTCGACACCGCAAAGGCTTATCGCGTTTTGCGGGTCAAAAACCGCGGTTAAAGCGTTAAGACGCCTTCATAAACAAGTTCAGCTGCGCCGCTGAGACCGACGTGTTCGCCGTCTTCGGTTGCGAACATTCTTACGCCAAGGGTTCCGCCGGGCACAGTTACCTGCCAGGTGTTTGGGGCGCCTTGGCCGGCCCAGTGCCTGGTTGCGAGGGCGGCAGCAACCACGCCGGTGCCGCAGCTCAAAGTTTCGCCCGAACCACGCTCATAGACTCTCATGTTGATGCTGCCGACGCCTTCGTGAACCATTGGCTCGGCGGGCACAACAAACTCAACGTTCGCGCCGGCCGGTGGCGCAGGGTTGAGCGTTGGGGCAGAGCTCAAGTCGAGACTCTCAAGTTCGGTTAGCTCGGCCAGAGCCACAACGTAGTGCGGGTTGCCCACGTTGATGCCTTGGCTTGGGCGCGCGGTTTGCAAGTTTTTGGCGCTCACCAAAACGTCACTTTCAGTGAGTTTCCATCGACCGAGGTCAACGGCAAACCCCGCGCGGTTGCGCGTCAAGTCTTTTACGCCGTCGCGGGTTCCCACGGCAAGAGTCTGGCCATCATCCAAGTTCACTAAGCCTTTTTCGGTGAGGTAACGCGCGAAGACGCGCACGCCGTTGCCACACATTTCGGCGATGCTGCCGTCGGCGTTGTAATAGTCCATGAACCATTCGGCGCGAGGTTCTTCGGCCAGGCTAGCCCGGCCAGCTTCGAGGTTCGCCGACTTGATGACGCGGATTAGCCCATCGGCGCCGATGCCAAACTTGCGGTCGCAAATTCGCGCGATTTGGCTGGTGCTAAGGCTTAGCTCACCCTCGGCATCGAGCACGAGAACGAAATCGTTTCCGGTGCCCTGGCCTTTAGTGAAAGCGAGTGTGGTCATGAGCTCAAGCCTATTAGCCGAGCCCGATTAGTTCGAGAGCCTTAGCAAAGTTGGCGGGGTCTTCAAAGTCGAGCCAGTTGATGCGTGGGTCGCGCTTGAACCAGCTGATCTGGCGACGGGCATATTTTTGAGTTAGGCGAACGGTGTCGGCGATTGCGTCATCTTCAGCCATTTCGCCGTCGAGTTGAGCTAGCGCTTGGGCATACCCGATGGCGCGACTAGCAGTTTTGCCGCGTCGCAACCCCAACAGCTCGAGCTGACGCACCTCATCAAGAAGGCCACCTTGCCACATGTTTTGAACGCGAGTCTCGAGCCTGGCTCTCAACACGTCTCGGTCGCCACTCAAGCCGATCTCAACCACCGGCTGCCAACTCTCGGTTTCTTCGGGCAGCGCGGCGGCAAAGGGCTCGCCGGTTACCTCAATGATTTCGAGAGCGCGCACTATGCGCCGACCGTTTTCGGGAATGATGCGGCTCGCAGCAATCGGGTCGAGCAACGCCAACCGACGGTGCATCTCGATTGGACCATGTTCAATCAGGTCAGCCTCTAGCTGGGCCCGATAATCTGCGTCGTTGCCCGGAAACTCAAAGGTGTTCAACACCGCGGCGATGTAGAGCATTGAACCACCGACCATAATCGGCGTTAGCCCCTCGGCCTGCACCTTTTCAATCAGCGGCCTGGCTACGCTCTGGTAGGCCGCAGCTGCAGAGTCATCGGTAACCTCAAGCCAATCGAGCAGCTCGTGGCGCACTCCCCTGCGCTCTTCAAGGCTGAGTTTCGCAGTGCCGATGTTCATGCCCTTATAAAACTGCATCGAGTCGCAGTTGATTATCACGGATGTCTGACCCAGCGACTCTAGTCTTTCGGCTATCTTGAGGGCCAACTCTGACTTGCCGGTGCCGGTCGAGCCCACCACGGCTATGAGTTTGGTTGGGTCGAAGCCCGCTGGCAGTTGCGCCATGAGCTTGGTTACTTCTTGACGCTAAGGGTTAGCGAGCGTTTTGGGCTTGCGGCGCTAGCTTTGCCAGCTTCATCGCGCTCATAGGCATCGCCGCCGATTGTGCGTCGAACACTGTAGTTGCTCGAGTCATCAGCCAGCAGGTGATAAGGCGCGGCCTCGGTAATGGTCACCGTAACGATGTCTCCGGGGCGGGGAACCTCGCCGCCTTCGGGCACATCGAAGTGAACCAAACGGTTATCGCGCGCTCGGCCAGCCAAGCGAAGGGTTTGGTCACCCTTGCGGCTGTGATGTTGCACGAGCACCTCGGCGGTCGTTCCAACAAGCTTGAGGTTTTCTTTCCAAGAGACGTCTTTCACCAGGTCAGAAAGTCTCTCGAAACGCTCCTGCACTACATCTTTGTCGAGCTGGCCTTCGAACTCGGCGGCCGGCGTGCCGGGACGTTTTGAGTATTGGAATGTGTAAACCACTGCAAATCTGGCTTCTTGAGCAACTCGCATGGTGTCTTGAAAGTCTTCTTCGGTTTCGCCCGGAAAGCCCACGATGATGTCGGTCGAAATCGCCGCGTTGGGAATCAGCTCGCGCACTTTGTCGAGAATGCCCAAGAACTTTGTGCTGCGGTAACTGCGGCGCATTTCTTTGAGTATGCGGTCGCTACCCGACTGCAGTGGCATGTGTAGCTGAGGCATCACGGTAGGGGTTTCGGCCATAGCCTCAATCACGTCATCGGTGAATGCCGCCGGGTGAGGGCTCGTAAAACGAATGCGTTCAATGCCCTTGATTGCACCGGCAGATCTCAACAACTTGGCGAAAGCACCCTTGTCGCCGAACTCAACGCCGTAGGTGTTTACGTTTTGACCGAGCAGGGTGATTTCGATAACGCCCTGAGCTACCAGTGCTTCGATTTCAGCGAGGATGTCCTCTGGCGCGCGATCGCGCTCTTTGCCGCGAAGCTGAGGCACGATGCAGAACGTGCAGGTGTTGTTACATCCGACCGAGATAGAAACCCAAGCCGAATACGCAGCATCGCGTTTGGCTGGAAGGTTGCTCGGGAAAGTCTCAAGGGCCTCAACAATTTCGATTTGGGCCTCTTTGTTGTGGCGAGCTCGCTCAAGCAGGACAGGCAATGAACCGATGTTGTGCGTGCCAA
This sequence comes from Actinomycetota bacterium, assembly GCA_041181225.1. Classification (GTDB taxonomy): domain Bacteria; phylum Actinomycetota; class Actinomycetes; order Actinomycetales; family Microbacteriaceae; genus Rhodoluna. The sequence continues at coordinate 13,618 of JBEGPW010000010.1, forward strand.
AAACCACGTCGACCCAAGGCGCCTTTTCGAGAATCGTCTCGCGATCTTTTTGAGCGAGGCAACCACCAACGGCGATTTGCATTTTTGGGTTTTCTTTTTTCTTTGCGGCGAGAATGCCGAGATTGCCATAAAGCTTGTTGTCGGCATTCTCGCGAACGGCGCAGGTGTTGAAGACTACGATGTCTGCCTCACCGGCAACTCCGGCAACGTAGCCCGCAGCTTCGAGCATGCCCGTCAGGCGCTCAGAGTCGTGAACATTCATTTGGCAGCCGTAGGTTCGAACCTCATAGCTGCGCGTTGCGGTAGTTGTCATTAGAAGTCAATTTTAGCTTGCGCTTCGGCACTACGAATAGCCTTGCCGATCACATCGCCCGAATAACCCTTTCGAGCGAGAAAACTCGATAACCTGCGCATCTGCGTTTCGCGCGCTAAACCGTTCATTCTTCGCAGTCGATCGGTAGCGAGTTGAGTTGCGTTTTCGAGCTCGGAGTCACGGTCGAGTTCGATCAGAGCACTCTCGGCATGAGCTGACAGCCCTCGACGGTCAAGCTCTCTGCGAATAGCTCGAGCTGATTCGCCTTTGAGGGCCACGCGCGTCTTCACGATTGCCTGAGCAAGTTTTGAGTCGTCTAAAAGTTGCACTTCGATGAAGCGTTCTGCCACACCGGCTGCGACTTCGGTGGTGGCACCTTTTTTGATTAGCGCCTGCTCGAGTTCGGCGACTGATTTTGAGGTGCGCGTTAGAATCCGAAGCGCCGCCTCACGGGCGGCGTCTGCCTCTAACGAGCCCGGTTCAGCAGGCTCAAAACTGCGCCTTGCAGGTTTTGCCCTGCGTGAACCGCGACGGCGAGGTTCGCCCTCGCCGCCCTCAAAATCGTTCACTAGCCTTCGTTGGCAACCTTGCGAATATCTGACTTCGCAATCGGCTCAACGATGTCTTCAGAAGCTTCAACCGGCAGCGCTGGAACCAAGCGAGGAACGCCGATTGAGAACTTGGTTTTGATTTTCTTTTCGATCTCGTCGGCGATCTTTGGGTTTTCGATCAGGAAGACACGAGATTTCTCTTTGCCCTGGCCGAGCTGTTCGCCTTCGTAGGTATACCAGGCGCCAGACTTCTTGACGATTTCAGCTTCAACGCCGTAGTCGAGCAGGCTACCCTCGCGCGAGATGCCAACGCCATACATGATGTCGAACTCGGCCTGCTTGAATGGTGCTGCCATTTTGTTTTTGACAACCTTTACGCGGGTGCGGTTTCCGATTGCTTCGGTGCCGTCTTTTAGGGTCTCGATGCGGCGAATGTCTAGGCGAACCGAAGCATAAAACTTGAGGGCCTTACCTCCGGCGGTAGTCTCAGGCGAACCAAAGAACACACCGATTTTTTCGCGCAACTGGTTGATGAAAATTGCGGTGGTTTTAGTGTTGCTCAAACCACCGGTTAGCTTGCGAAGGGCCTGCGACATCAAACGAGCCTGCAAACCAACGTGGGTGTCACCCATTTCGCCCTCAATTTCTGCGCGAGGAACCAGTGCGGCGACAGAGTCGATAACGATGATGTCGATGCTGCCAGAACGAATAAGCATGTCGGTGATTTCAAGAGCTTGCTCGCCGGTGTCAGGTTGGCTGACCAGAAGAGCGTCGATGTCGACGCCCAAGGCTTTTGCGTAATCAGGGTCGAGTGCGTGTTCGACGTCAATGAAAGCCGCGATGCCGCCGGCTCGCTGAGCGTTAGCGATCGCGTGGAGGGTAAGAGTTGTCTTGCCAGAAGATTCCGGGCCATAGACCTCGATGATGCGACCGCGCGGCAAGCCGCCGATGCCGAGCGCAACGTCTAACGCGATTGAACCGGTTGGAATTACTTCAACTGGGGCGCGGTCGTCTGAACCGAGGCGCATTACCGAACCTTTGCCAAACTGGCGGTCGATTTGAGCTAGCGCGGTGTCTAGTGCTTTTTCGCGTTCTGTTGGTGATGGCATGTCTGCTGACTTTCTCTAAGAGATTTGATTTGACTTCAAGTTAGAACCAGCCGCCGACATTGAATTCGGGACTTTGAAACCTCGACAAATCTTTAAGCTTTAGTACTTGTTAGCAGATTACACTTTTTCGAACAAGATTTCGAATCATTTATTCGGCGTGTTGCTTTTTAGCCGCTTTTGATTTTCCGTGCCACCGCGATTTGGGCACTTCATTAACCCGACAAATCGCCAACCAAACCTCACGGGGGTCTTCGCCATCGGCTATGGATGCCGCCGCGGTTCGATCGCCAAACTCGGTCAAAGCCAGGTCTTTTTCGATTACGCCAGCGTAGGCCGAGCCAAATTCTTCATCCATTAAGACTCGGAACTCGCTTAAACGCATTTGGGTTTAAATGGTGTTTGCTATTCAGCGGGCCAGTGAAGTTGGGCTGCCGATTGAGCTTGTCGAAATCAACTTTGCATTCAAAGTGGTCGACGCGATTGCAGAAACTAGGCCGGCTGCTCCAAAAGTGGCGCGAGGGGCATCTACCTGCTCAAGCAGTTCTTCAGCGCTGTCTGGAATGACTACGCCCTCAAGCAGTGCAAGACGGTCAGAAACTTCGCGCATGATGATTGAGATTGGAACATCGAGGGCGTCAGCGACCGAAGCCAAAATTTCAGAGGATGCTTCTTTTTGGCCGCGCTCAACTTCGCTCAGATAGCCCAATGCAACGCTGGCGCGTGCGGCAACCTGACGCAGGGTGCGACCCTTACGCTGGCGAAAATCACGAAGCACGTCACCGATTTCTTGGCGAACCAAAACCATTTTGCAACCTTTCAAGGAACCCCGAAGTGCGAGCCCCAAACTTTGCTAGGTAAAGCTAACTTAGCTGAACCTATTACAAACATTAAATCGGATGACTGACAAATGCTTGAAAGCCACCTGAAGTATTACGTAAGAAAACTAAACCAGAGCGCTGTGATATTTAGTCCCGCGCTTCGAACATCAAGGGCAACACGCGAGTTTTGCAACCTAAATCTGGCCTTCGAATAATGTCGCAGCCCACAGTCACTATAAAAGCGTAAGAGAGAAGGAGAAAGAAATGGGATTCGAAAATCGCTTCGAAGGCAACAAAGGTTTTGCATGGATTGAACCTGGTGCAGACCAAGCAAAGTATCAATTCATCATCTACCAAAACGAAGCTGATGCTAGCCATAATGTGCCGCCTGAGTTTGCAGTCGCACCAGTGATTTTTAGAAACGAAGAATGGATAGTCGACCGAGACGCGTTAGAGCAAAGCGGCGGCTAAAAGCCGAAGCGCCGCCGCGACCACGCTCGACCTGATCTGAGCCCGGTCGCCGGCAAACTGAAACTCGTGAACCTGCGCGCCGCCAGGGGCATCCAATGCAATAAAAACCAAGCCGACCGGTTTGCCCCCTTGAGGGTCGGGGCCAGCAACTCCGGTGCAGGCAACGCCAATCACAGACCCGATTCCGGTTTCTGCGCCAGCGGCCATTTTTGAGCGCACGCCGGCAGCCATTTGAGCCGCAACCTCAGCGTCGACCGGGCCGACCCGAGACAACAAACTTTGGTCGACCCCGAGCAATGTGGTCTTGAGCGCCGTGTCATAGGCAACGATAGAACCCAGTAGCACCTTGGATGCCCCAGGCACATCGACGACTGCCGAGGCCAGGGCTCCCCCGGTTAGTGATTCGCCAATCGCCAGACGCAGGCCCCGCGCTGCCATTTCAGTGACCACGGTTTGCGCGAGAAGTGACTTCTCGCCAGCAAGCTCGTTAGGAATGGGGAACATCGGCCGCCGCCGGCTCGTCGTTGACGTGTTTGCTTGCCGCCACCAGATATTGCAAACCGGTGTAAATCGTGACTAATAGAGTTACATACAACAGACCGGTGGTTAGGGTTTCATACCAGCCCGACCAGAATTGAGTCAGTGGCGCAACCAATAACCCGACCGTGACCGATTGCAAAACAGTCTTGAGTTTGCCGCCGCCTGAGGCTGCAACTATGCGCTTTCGAATCACCGCGAAACGATAAAACGTGATTCCTAACTCACGAACCAAAAGCAAAATCGTGACCCACCATTCGACTGCGCCCAGGGAACTGAGCGTGACTAGAGCGCCACCGATCAGTGCTTTGTCGGCGATTGGGTCGAGGATGATTCCTAGATTTGTAATCAAACCGCGGCGTCGCGCAAGGTATCCGTCTAGACCGTCGGTCGAAATCGCCACGATAAAGACCACGAGCGCAAGCCAGCGATTGGTTGAAGAAATTGATGCGGAACTATTGACCAATAACCAAACAAAAAAAGGAACCATTAAGATTCGAATGCCGGTTATTGAGTTCGGAAGGTTGAACATTCTTTGGCTAGAAAGTTTTGAGCCACCAGAATTCGAATGGTCGCCGGTTGAAGTTTCGTTCAAGTTACTGCCTGCCCGTCAGAAACCAGGCGTCTTCGTCGCCTTCGTCATCGTCGGTTGCTCTCGGAATGAAATCATCGATACTGCCGGCCGCTAAGTTTCCTCGGTCAAGGCCCGGCTCATCGTAAATTTGCTGACCCTCAAAATCAGAGTCGACCGATTCGAAGTCGTCATCGATGGGGGCTGTTTCGATTACCTGAGATGTTGCGTCAATGACCGCGGCGGCTTGAACCACAGCTGGGCTCGAGCTCGCACCGGGCTCGCCGCGAAGCTGCGCTAAAACCTGAGGCAAATCTTCGGGTCGAACCAAAACTTCGCGCGCCTTCGAGCCTTCACTCGGCCCTACTATGTTGCGCGACTCGAGTAGGTCCATCAAACGGCCAGCTTTGGCAAAACCCACCCGCAGTTTGCGCTGCAACATCGAGGTCGAACCAAACTGTGAGTTCACGATTAACTCGGCGGCCTGCAACAAAACATCCAAGTCGTCACCGATGTCGGCGTCAACCATCTTGGCAACTGCGACCTCTTGAACGTCGGTTCGATATTCGGGATCCATTTGACGTTTCACATGAGCGACAATTTCTTCAATTTCTGCTTCAGTGACCCACGCGCCCTGAACGCGAATCGGCTTGTTGGTTCCAGACGGCGAGAAAAGCGCGTCTCCCTGGCCAATAAGTTTTTCTGCACCCGGCTGGTCGAGAATCACTCGTGAGTCAGTGAGAGACGACACTGAGAATGCCAAACGGCTCGGAACGTTAGCTTTGATAAGGCCGGTCACCACGTCGACCGACGGTCGCTGGGTTGCCAACACCAAGTGAATGCCAGAGGCGCGCGCCAACTGAGTGATGCGCACGATTGAGTCTTCGACATCGCGCGGTGCAACAATCATGAGGTCGGCAAGCTCATCGACCACGACGAGCAAATAGGGGTATGGCTGCAAAACGCGCAAGCTGCCCTCTTTTGGCTTGATTTCGCCAGCCACAACGGCCTTGTTGAAATCATCGATGTGCTTGAAACCAAAGCGCTGAAGGTCGTCATAGCGCATGTCCATTTCTTTAACGACCCACTGCAACGCTTCGGCAGCCTTTTTTGCGTTGGTGATGATTGGCGTGATCAAGTGAGGAACACCCTCATAAGCGGTGAGCTCAACTCGCTTCGGGTCAATCAAAACCATGCGAACTTCGGCAGGTTTTGAACGCATCAAAATCGACGTGATCATCGAGTTCACAAAAGACGACTTGCCCGCGCCGGTAGCACCGGCGACCAACAGGTGAGGCATCTTGGCTAGGTTTGCAACAACGAAGCCGCCCTCGACGTCTTTACCAACACCAATGGTCAAAGGATGCTTGCTGGCAATCGCATTCTGAGAACGCAAAACGTCACCCAGTGAAACCGTTTCACGATCTGCGTTTGGAACCTCGATGCCGATCAAAGACTTGCCCGGAATCGGAGCGAGGATGCGAACCTCGTTGCTCGCCACCGCATAAGAAATGTTGTTGGCGAGTCTGGTTACAGCCTCGACTTTTACTCCGGGCGCAAGCTCAACCTCGTAGCGCGTTACCGTTGGGCCGCGCGAGAAACCGACGACGGCAGCCTCAACACCAAACTCACGAAAGACCGCGCTGACGGCCGCAACGATGACCGAGTTTGCTTCACTCTTGGCCTTGGGCGGAGTGCCCGGCACCAAAAGACTTGCCGAGGGTAAAACATATGGGCGAATCGCTCGAGCCGCCGCGGCCGCAGCCCCAGCAGCAGCAGCAGCAGGCACATCGTTTGCTGTCGCAGCCGGAGTGTTTGCGGCCGCGCGCGCAGCGTCAAGATTTTTTGGCAGCACAGCAGTGGCTGCCGGGTCAACAACAACGTGGTTTGAGGCTGGTTGTTGATCGGCCTCGGCAAAAAGACTGTCAAACTCGTCGCCTGCGCCCTCAATCGGCAAGCGCGCAGTGGCTGGCGAGTCGGTTTCTAAAGCCGAATCATATGCACGTTCAGAGTCTTTGCCTTTGCGCCACCAGGGCACCTTGGTTCCGTCAAACGCGTCTGTTCCAGAAGTAACACCAACTGTTCGCGAACCGGCGTCGGCGCCGCTAGCATCCTTTTCGGCTTTGGGTTCGCCAAAGAGATACACGTAAAACTCTTGAAGACGCGCCCACACCCTATCTGGCGCCGTCTTGGTCATGATCAGAATCGTTCCAATGGTCAACAGCGCCATAACCGGCACAGCACCCCAAATTGTTAGCCCGGTTAGCAGGGGAATGCCAATCAGCCAGCCCAGCAAACCCCCGGCGTTTCGCATTTGCTCGGGGTGGTTTTGAGGAGTGGCCGCAGAGTTGAAAAGAAAAAAGAAACCGCTGATAGTTGCCAAAAACAGAAAGAGCCCAAAGCCGATGCGGCCGTTGTCGCGAACCGTCGAGGGGTGACGCATCAGATAGACCGAAAAAATCACCATGATTACCGGCAAAACGATCGAAAGCACACCAAAAATCAAACCGAAAGTCCAAGTATGAACAGTTTGGCTCCACTCAACCTTTGGCATGAACCAGTTGATGATTGCGCCTGCCACCGCGAGGATGATTATGAAAAATGGGAGGCCATCGCGGCGGTCTTCGCGGGCGATTTTGTCTTGGCTGAGTGAACGAGCCAGCGCGCCGGTGATGTGTGCAAAAAACAGGTAGGTCACAATTACCCAGCGCCAAAAACCCTCGGCAGGAGGCTCGTAGGTGTTTGGGTTGATGCCAACCGTGCGATTGCGCGCGGAAGTAGCGGTTTGACGCTTGTTCCCGCCAGCTGAAGACCTTCCACCGCTCGCAGCGGCGGGGCGGCGCGACGGAGTTGGCCGATTAGACATAGCTCAAAAGTAACAGCGTCAGACTGCTTTTTGCCTTAGCCACGCTAAACCAAGGTTGTAGCCAAAAAGGCTTGAAGGTTGTCGAAATAGCTGGTCATTCCCTCTTGGGTGCGAGGAATCTGTTCGGCTTGCATCTCGCCATACTGGCTGAATTTGCACCATGACTGACCATCGCCGCGGTCTTCAAATTCGACAACAACGGTGTGCGACGCTGTCGATTCATCTTTGGCTTCAAACTCGGCCGCGTCAGTTGTGTAGTGCATTGAGTGGACCATCAGCCGATAGGTAACAACCTCTGAATAACGACCGTAAAAGCAGGCGTCGGGCTGCCCAAAAGAGCTAACGTCAACTGCAACCGACCAAGGGCCGCCGACGCGAACCTCATTAACCACTGAGCCGGGAACAACCTTTAGGACGGTCGGGGAATACCACTGCTCGAGTGCAGCTGGCTCAGCCCAGGCGTGCCAAAGGCTGCCGACGGCCACCGAAAACGCCCGCTCGACGGCGTAAAGAAACTTGGATTGATCGGCTGACATTTAGGCTTCGATCACTACCGGAATAATCATGGGGCGCCGACGGTGGGCTTTGCTAACCCAACCGCCGATGGTGCGGCGGATTACCTGTTGCAAACCATAGCTGTCGCGAGTTCCGTTGGCCATTGCGTCAAGCAGCGCACGCTCGATTTGCGGGCGCACGTTGTCAAACACGTGGTCTTCTTCGGCAAAAGCGCGAGCGCGAATTTCGGGCCCGACGACGAGCTTGCCGTTGGCTTTATCGATTACGCAGAAAATCGAAATGAAGCCCTCAGCTGCCAAAGTTCGGCGGTCTTTCAGGTCTTCTTCGGTGATCGTTCCGACCTTGTTGCCATCGACAAACAACAACCCGCACTCCACAGCACCCACAACTTCGGCGATGCCGTCTTTGAGGTCGATCACCCAGCCATCCTCGGTAATTAAAACCCGCTCAGCTGGCACACCGGTTTGCTCAGCCAACTTGCCGTTGGCAATCAGGTGGCGATATTCACCGTGAACCGGCATCACGTTTTTGGGCTTCAAGATGTTGTAGCAATACAGCAGCTCGCCAGCAGCCGCGTGGCCTGAAACGTGCACCTTGGCATTGCCCTTGTGAATCACGTTGGC
>JBEGPW010000011.1:0-9548 GCA_041181225.1 Actinomycetota bacterium
AATCGAACCGGCTAACAGTGACCGGGCGGGCTTTTAGCTTGACGGTGTCTCCGCTACGAACCAGAGCATAAGCGCGCTCGCCGTCAACCTTGATTGCGCTGACCGAACTCGGCACCTGCAAAATTTCGCCCGTCAAACTCGCGATAACCCCAAGAATCGGCTTGACGGTGACTTCGCCGGTAGCACCCACGAGCGACTCAAGTTTTTGAGCGGCTTCGGCGGCGGCGGCTTCATCCAAGTCAATAAAATCGCCTTCGGCGTCATCGGTTACCGTTGCTGCTCCGAGTCGAATCGTAGCCAGGTAGGTTTTGTCTTGGCCGACAATGAAGGTCAGTAGCTTGGTCGCCGAATTGATTCCCAAAACCAAAAGGCCAGTGGCCATCGGGTCGAGGGTTCCCGCGTGACCGACTTTCTTAGTGCCAGCCAAACGTCTAACGCGAGCAACCACATCATGGCTCGTGATGCCGGCTGGCTTGTCAATCAGAACGAGTCCCGCAGTCGACGAGCCTGCTCCAACACCCAGCGTTTGCAATTAAGCCTCTTCGTCGCCAGGCTTGCGAGGTTCTTTATATGGGTTAGCTTCGCCAGCCCAAACGGCTTTTTCGGCCAACTTAGCAACTTCGGCATCACGGGCCTTGGCCTGCGCAAGCAAATCGTTCATGGCCGCCGCAGTCTCGGGTACTTCGTCCATGACGAATTCAATTGTCGGGGTAAGCCGAATCGAAAGGTTATGCCCAACACTGCCGCGAATGCGACCGCGGTTCTTCTCAATGATTTCAGCCGAACGAGTCTTTTCTTCGTTCGTGCCCCAAACCGTATAAAAAACGGTTGAGTGCTGAAGGTCTGGAGTAACTTTCACGTCGGTAATGGTGACGAAGCCTAGCTCAGAGTCTTTAACTGTGTGTTCTAGGGCTTCGGCAACCAAAACCTTAATGCGTTCTGCGAGCTTTCGCGCTCTTGCGTGATCAACCATTCTCGACTCCTATTAGACGCGCGGCTTTTCGCGCATCTCGTAGGTCTCAATGATGTCTTCGAGCTCGAGGTCGTTGAAACCACCTAGGCCGATTCCACACTCGAAGTCAGTTTTGACTTCGGTTGCATCATCTTTGAAACGCTTTAGAGAGTCGATTTTTACGTTTTCGACAATCACAGCGCCACCGCGAAGAACACGCGCCAAGCTGTTGCGTCGGATGCTGCCGGTGCGCACAATCGAACCGGCGATGGTGCCAACCTTTGACGACTTGAACAGCTCGCGAACCTCGGCTGTGCCGAGTTTGTACTCTTCGTATTCTGGCTTGAGCATTCCCTTAAGAGCCAGCTCAATGTCATCGAGAGCGGCATAGATGACCGAGTAGTGACGAATGTCGACACCCTCGCGGTCAGCGCGCTCCTTGGCTTTGTTGTCGGGACGAACGTTGAAGCCGATGATGATTGCGTTGTCAACGGTTGCAAGGTTGACGTCGCTCTCGGTGATTGCACCAACACCGCGGTGGATGATTCGCAACTGAACGCTGTCGTCAACTTCGATCTTGAGCAACGAGTCTTCGAGAGCTTCAACGGCACCCGAAACGTCACCCTTGATGACCAAGTTGAGTGACTCAACCTTGCCATCCTCGAGGGCCTTGGTGAAGTCTTCGAGGCTGACGCGCTTGCGAGTCTTAGCCAAGAGAGCGTTGCGGTCGGCTGCCTCACGCTTTTCAGCGATCTGGCGAGCCTGGCGCTCGTCGTCGGTAACCACAAAAGTGTCACCGGCGCGAGGCACCGACTGCAAGCCAAGAACTTGAACCGGGCGACTCGGAGTCGCCTCAGCAACTGCTTCACCGTTTTCGTCAAACATTGCGCGCACTCGACCGTGGGCCGCACCGGCAACGATTGAATCACCGATGCGCAAAGTTCCAGACTGAATCAGAACGGTCGCTACCGAACCGCGACCCTTGTCGAGGTTAGCTTCGATAGCAACACCGCGAGCATCTTTGTTTGGGTTAGCGCGCATGTCTAGCGCAGCGTCAGCGGTAAGCAGCACTGCGTCTAGAAGCTCTGGGATTCCCGCTCCGGTGAGGGCTGAAACGTTGACGAACATTACGTCACCGCCATACTCTTCGGCAAGGAGGTTAAACTCGGTGAGCTGTTGGCGAATCTTGTCGGGGTTAGCGCCCTGTTTATCAACCTTGTTGACCGCGACAACGATGGGAACGCCAGCTGATTGAGCGTGGTTCAGAGCCTCAATAGTTTGAGGCATCACGCCGTCATCGGCCGCAACAACCAAGATTGCGATGTCGGTAACCTGAGCACCACGAGCACGCATCGCAGTAAAAGCCTCGTGACCAGGGGTGTCAATAAAGGTGATTGCTCGGTCGATGCCATCGTGCTGAGTGTGCACCTGATAAGCACCGATGTGCTGGGTGATGCCTCCGGCCTCACCGGCCTGAACGTTTGAGTTTCGAATCGAGTCGAGCAAACGGGTTTTACCGTGGTCAACGTGACCCATGACGGTTACTACCGGCGGACGAGCTTCGAGATCTTCTTCTTCGTCGTCGTAATCGGTTGAAACGTTGAGACCGAAGCCTTCGAAAAGCTCACGTTCTTCATCTTCAGGAGAAACGACTTCAATCTTGTATCCAAGCTCTTGGCCCAAAATCTGCATGGTCTCTTCGTCTAGCGAAGCGGTAGCAGTTGTCATTTGACCGAGGTGGAACAAAACGGTGATTAGTTGACCGGCATTGCCATCGATCTTGTCGGCAAAGTCTTGAACGCTCGAGCCGCGACGAAGGCGAATGCTGGTGCTGCCGTCGCCACGTGGCACAACTGCGCCACCAAGGCTTGGAGCACTTCTTTGTTCGAACTCTTCGCGTTTCGCGCGCTTTGATTTGCGAGCCTTGCTTTGGCCACGGCCGCCGCCCTTGCCAAACGCTCCAGCGGTTCCGCTGCCAGTGCCGCGACCACCGCGACCGGCTGTTCCGCCACCGCCGCCGGGGCGTGAGAAACCTGCTCCGCCACCGGCACCAGGCGCGCCACCGGGACGTGAGAAACCTGCTCCGCCGCCAGCGCCACCAGGGCGCGCAGCTCCACCAGGACCACCAGCCGGACGAGGACCGCCCGCACCTGCCGGACGAGGACCGCCAGGACCACCGGCCGGGCGAGGACCACCAGCGCCAGCCGGACGAGGACCGCCCGGAGCGCCGGTTGGACGAGGACCACGGCCCATGCCCTGGTTGCCCGAGAATGGGTTATTTCCAGGTCGTGAAGGCGGGCGGGGAATTCCCATGCCCTGACTTGAAGCAAAAGGATTGTTTCCCGGACGAGGAATACCAGCTGCCGAGCTTGGTGCAGCGGGTGCGGCAGGCGCAGCGGGGGTGACCGGTTCGGCCGGGCTCGGTGCATCACTCGAAGTCGAAGTCGGAGCTAATGAAGCAGGCTTAGATTCGACCTCAAGAGCCGCCGGAACTTGCGCGACCGGTGCAACGTCGGCGACCGGTTCGGCTGGTTTTGCCTTGGCTGCTGGTTTCGCTGCTGGCTTGGCTTCAGCCGGCTTAGCGTCTGGGAAAGCCTCGCGCAGCTTCTTAGCTACCGGAGGGGTGATGGTAGACGAACCACCTTTGACGTATTCGCCAAGTTCTTTTAGTTTGGCCAGCGCATCTTTGGTATCGATACCAAGTTCGCTAGCAATGTCGTAAACGCGTGGAAGCGCCAATTTAATCTCCTGATCTAGGGGCCAACCCAAGGTCAGGGCAGGCCGTTAAAGCTGTTGGGTTCTCATTTCGAGATACTCATTTTGTTGCCAACATCGTTTCTGCCTGTTCTATCGTTTGGTTTAGTCCTGAAACATCTGGGTTGCCTTCAAATCGCAATGCACGTCCGAAAGCCCGGCGCTCAGCGGCTTGATTCAAACATTTAATGCTTGGATGAAGCCACGCTCCCCGACCAGGAATACTGCCTCGGGAATCAACTACAAGTTTTTGTGATGACGCCACGACTCGCAATAGTTCTGCTCGTGATGCTCGTTGGCGACAGCCAACGCAGGTTCTAATCGCTTCCATTCTAACCCTGATTCTGATTTTGAGCTAGAACTAATCGTCCTCAAGAATGCTGTCGGGCTGCACGTCGATTTTTGCGCCGGTTAGTTTTGCGGCCAAACGCACGTTTTGGCCTTCTTTTCCAATCGCGAGTGAGAGCTGGAAATCTGGTACCAAAGCTCTTACCTGACGGTTTGCCGCGTCAATCATGTAGCAGCTTGAAACTTTTGCCGGTGAAAGTGCTTGCGCAACAAAGTCAGGAAGGTTGTCGCTGAAATCAACGATGTCAATTTTTTCTTCGTTGAGTTCGGCCTGCACAGCGCGAACGCGTTGGCCGAGTTCTCCAATGCACGAGCCCTTTGCATTCACACCGGCTTCGTGCGCGCGAACGGCGATTTTGGTGCGGTGGCCGGCTTCGCGGGCAACCGAAACGATTTCAACGACGCCGCTTGCGATTTCAGGAACCTCGAGTGCGAAAAGCTTGCGAACCAGCGAAGGGTGGCTGCGCGACACAGTGATCTGTGGTCCGCGAGTGCCTTTTACGACGTTGGTTACATAAAAGCGCATGCGCTTGTTGTGGCTGTAATCTTCGCCCGGAACTTGCTCTTCGGGAGGCAAAATAGCCTCAATGGTGCCGAGGTTAACATAAATCAAAAATGGCTTTGGACCCTGCTGAATTACGCCGGTGACAATCTGGTCTTTTTTATCGAGGAACTCGCCGAGCAGGCTGTCATCATTAATGGTTCGAAGCCGCTGGGCAATAACCTGCTTCGCCGAATATGCCGCAATGCGGCCAAAGTTTTCAGGTGTTGCTAGCTTTTCGCCGGTCTCTAAACCGTCTTCGTCTAGGTCAGGAATATAGATGTTGACGTGACCAGTGGTTCGGTTGAGTTCAGCGCGGGCTTTGTCGTGGTTTCCTACGTGGCGGTGATAGGCCGCCAAAATAGCCTCTTCAATAATTTGCACTTGCTCGCCAAACGGAATGTTGTATTCACGTTCGACGCTTTTGAGCACGGCCAATTCGATGTCCATGAGTGCCTCCGACGCTAATTGAGTTCTTGTAGTGCTGAGTCTAGCCTGACTGCGCGACGCTCACCCGTGGCGCGATCCCAAAGATCGACTTCTCCGTTGGCCAGACCTTTGCCGACAATTACGATTTTGGGCACGCCAATGAGCTCTGCGTCACCAAATTTAACTCCTGGGCTGACCTTTTGTCGGTCATCCAAGATGACGGTTTTGCCAATCGATTCGAACTCAGCGGCCAGTTTTTCAGCGGCCTCGTAAACTTCGTCGTCTTTTCCGGCCGCAACAATGTAAACGTCGGCGGGTGAAACGGCAGCCGGCCAAATCAGGCCCTTTTCGTCGTGGTTAGCTTCTGCCAAAACAGCGAGGATGCGCGTCACGCCAATGCCGTAGCTTCCCATGGTTACCGTGACGAGTTTGCCGTTTTCGTCGAGCACTTTTAGCTCGAGCGCTTCGGCATATTTTCGGCCGAGCTTGAAAACGTGGCCAATCTCGATGCCGCGTGCAAGCTCGAGCGGGCCCGAGCCGTCAGGTGCTTGGTCGCCGGCTTTGACTTCGGCGAGGTCAACAAAACCGTCGGCTGCAAAGTCTCGACCAGCAACTGCGCCAAACAAATGTGCGTCGGCTAGGTTAGCCCCAACGATCCAGTTTGAACCTTCGACCACGCGAGGGTCGACGAGGTAGCGAATGCCGCTGGTGCTTGCTTTGCCCAAAACCGCGCTGGTCGAGCCGTCGTCGGCGAGCGCAACCGGGCCAATGTAGCCCTTGATGAGTTCTGGGTGCTTTGCAAAGTCGGCGTCGCCGGCTGGCTCAACCTCGTTGGGCGAGAACGCCGCTTCGGCGCGCTTTGGCTCAACCTCGCGGTCGCCGGGAACGGCCACGACCACAAGTTCGCGCTTGCCCGTCGGGCTGGTCAAAGCCAAAACAACATGCTTAAGTGCGTCGCTGGTCTGCCAGGGGCGACCATCCGCGCGGTTTAAATCTGGGTTTGAGTTTGCCAATGCAACCAATGCTTTGATGCCGGTGGTCTTTGGGGTGCTGACTTTGTGCGATGCGGCTTGGCCCTCAATTGGCACGGATGCTGGCGGCACGGTGGTTACGGCCTCAACGTTGGCGGCGTAACCGCCCGGTGAGCGAACAAACGTGTCTTCACCGATGAGTGATGGTGAGAGGAACTCTTCGCTAGCCGAGCCGCCCATTGCGCCGGCGTCGGCGCGAACGATGACGTATTCAACGCCGAGGCGAGTGAAGATGCGCTCATAGGCATCGCGTTGAGCTTGATAAGCCTTGTCTAGACCCTCGTCGGTGACGTCGAAGCTATAGGCATCTTTCATGACGAACTCGCGACCCCGAAGCAGGCCAGCGCGGGGGCGGGCCTCGTCGCGATATTTGTTTTGAATCTGAAAGAGAGCAACCGGCAGATCTTTGTAGCTCGAATACATGTCTTTCACCAAGAGGGTAAACATCTCTTCGTGGGTCGGAGCTAGAAGGTAGTCAGCTTTTTTTCGGTCTTGCAGGCGAAACAGGTTGTCGCCATATTCCGTCCAGCGGCCGGTGACCTCAAAGGGTTCGCGTGGCAACAGCGCCGGAAAAAACACTTCTTGAGCTCCAGCTGCGGCCATTTCTTCGCGCACAACCTGCTCGATTTTTGCTTTCACGGCAAGACCCAAAGGCAACCAGGTGTAGATTCCCGGAGCGGCGCGACGAATGTATCCGGCGCGCAAAAGAAGTTTGTGGCTGGCAACCTCAGCTTCGGCTGGGTCTTCTCGAAGGGTGCGTAGGAACAGGTTTGAAAGGCGAATTGGCATGCCTACAAGTTTAGGCGAGCCTATTTGATGATTTCGACCGTTGGTGAGCCGAGCTTGCTGGCGTCCATCTCAGCGGCCATGCGATTTGCCTCTTCGATGAGTGTTGCGACGATTTCGCTTTCGGGAACAGTCTTGATGACTTCACCCTTCACAAAGATCTGACCCTTGCCGTTGCCCGATGCCACACCGAGGTCAGCTTCACGAGCTTCTCCTGGGCCATTCACAACGCAACCCATGACGGCAACTCGAAGTGGCACGGTTAGCTTCTCGAGCCCGGCCGTGACGTCGTTTGCAAGCTTATAAACATCAACCTGAGCGCGACCGCAGCTAGGGCAGCTCACGATCTCGAGCTTGCGTGGTCGAAGGTTTAGGCTCTCAAGAATTTGCGAGCCGACCTTGATTTCTTGAGCTGGCGGAGCTGAAAGCGATACGCGAATCGTATCGCCGATTCCCTGCGAAAGCAGAGCTCCGAAGGCAACCGAAGACTTGATGGTGCCCTGAAACTCGGGGCCGGCTTCGGTTACGCCCAGGTGAAGAGGCCAGTCGCCGCGCTCAGCTAGAAGCTGATAGGCGCGAACCATAACAACCGGGTCGTTGTGCTTCACCGAGATTTTGAAGTCGTGAAAGTCGTGTTCTTCAAAAAGGCTGGCTTCCCATACGGCCGACTCAACGAGCGCCTCTGGTGTGGCTTTGCCATATTTTTGCAACAGGCGCGGGTCAAGTGAACCAGCGTTTACGCCAATGCGAATTGAGACTCCGGCCTCTTTCGCTGCTTTAGCAATCGGCCCAACTTGGTCATCAAACTGACGGATGTTGCCTGGGTTGACTCGAACCGCACCGCAACCGGCGTCGATAGCCTGAAAAACATATTTTGGCTGAAAGTGAATGTCTGCTATTACTGGAATCTGAGACTTTCTGGCGATGATGTGCAAGACGTCGGCGTCGTCTTGGCTTGGGCAAGCCACGCGAACGATGTCGCAGCCGCTAGCGGTTAGCTCTGCGATCTGTTGCAGAGTGCCGTTGATGTCTGTGGTTGGAGTGGTGGTCATTGACTGAACACTGATGGGGGCGTCTCCGCCAACAGCAACTTTGCCCACCATAATCTGTCGCGTCTTGCGTCGCGGAGCGATGACGGCAGGTTTTGAACCTGGCATTCCAAGGTTGATGGCAGCCACTATAAATACCTATTCACTGAACTTAATTTGATGATGCACTTCGCAAATCTATGCTCCAAGCATAAATGGCTAAGCCAACGGTTTCACGATGTCGGCGACTATAAACAGCAGGCTCATTCCGACTAGCAATAACCACATGGCATATGTGAGGGGCACAAGTTTTGTGAGATCGACAGCGCCGGTCCAGGCTTTTCGACGCAATTTGAAAACAAGTCTTTTCACGCTCTCGAAAAGCGCAGCAGCCATGTGGCCCCCATCGAGAGGCAATAGCGGAATCAAGTTGAAAACGAAAAGTGCAAAGTTGAGAGAGGCCAAAATAGTCAGACCCGCTGAAACTTTTTCGCTCAAGTTGAGCTGATCGCTACTCGCCACCTGACCCGCAATTTGGCCGACGCCCAGAAGCGAAACCGGCCCAGTGGCATCTCGCTCTGCCCCGCCAAAAGTGGCCGATGCCATTTTTCCAACCTCGGCTGGCAGACCGATGACCAGGTTGGTCACGCCCGAGAGTTGCCTGCCGATTTCATCAACAACTTGGCCACCGCTCAACGGCAACATTTCTGGCTTGAGCTGCACACCGATGAAGGGCCTCACCTGGGTCAAGGGCTTGCCTGATGAATCAAGCGTTGGGTTGCCGGCTTGGTCATAAACCGGAACCGTCATTCTGACGGGAGCGATAGAAAGTTTCAGGGTCTTGTCGTTGCGAAGTACTTCAATGGTTGTTGGCAGATCAACCCGAGCGGCAAGCTCCGGTGTGATGTCTTTCCAGGCCGAAGCTTTAACGCCGTTGAATGAAACAACGCGGTCACCGGGCAGCAAGCCAGCAGTTTTTGCCGGGCTGACTGGGTCGTTTGAAACACACTCAAATTTCACTTGGTCGCTGGGAACGCAATCGTAAATTTTGTCAACCGATGTTCCTAGCGTCGGCACTCCCACCACACCAAGCCCAATAAACAGCAATACTGAGCCAAACACCAAGTTCATAAATGGCCCGCCAAACATAATGATTAGGCGCTTAAAAATCGGAAGACTCGTGAACCAGCGGTCTTTGGGAACCGATCCGCTTTGCTCCAGATTTGCCTCGCGAGCCTGCGCTACCAGTTCGCGCCAAAACTTTGGGCCGCGAAACTTTGTTTGGGTGCCATCGGAGTCTTCGGCTTTTTGCGGAAACATTCCAACCATTGCGATGTAGCCACCGAGCGGAATCAACTTGAAACCGTATTCGGTTTCACCGCGTTTCCAAGACTTGAGGGTCGGCCCAAAGCCAATCATATATTTTGTGACCAGCACACCGAATTTTTTAGCTGGATAAAGGTGGCCGAACTCGTGAATCGCTATCGAGGCTCCCACGCCTACTAACAACAAAACGACGCCAAGCACAAATAACAAAGTTGAGTTCACTGTTCAACGCTAACTGATGGTTCTGACAATTTGCCTAAGATTTGCCAGACGAAGGCAAAGAACTAGCAGGCCGTGGCCATCTGCCCCTCGGCCCGTTCGCGAGCCCAAGTTTCGGCAGCCAAGACGGCATC
>JBEGPW010000012.1:0-41530 GCA_041181225.1 Actinomycetota bacterium
TGCTCGACGGTTCGGGCAACTTTCAGCCGCCGCTTGGCACTGACTGGTCAGACGTGATTCAGCTCAACTATGACAACGCAGACATGCGTTTGGCGATGATTGACGCAATGAAATATTGGGTCACGAACTTTTCTATTGACGGATTTCGACAAGACGCCGCCGGCATGGAGCCGGTCGATTTTTGGGAACAAGCAAAAGCCAGCTTGGTGACCACCGGCCGACCCCTGTTTTGGCTTGCAGAAAACGGTGATCGAACTGAATTTCTCGACACAGCTTTTTCGGCGAACTACAACTGGCCGGGGCTAGAGTTGCTCAAAAACGTCGCGGCCAAAAAAGCCGGCAAAGCCGAAATCCTAAGCCAAATTATCGACGAAACCTACACGCACCCTGACTTTAGTTTTGGCATGAACATGATCACCAATCACGATGAAAATTCTTGGGGCGGCACGGTTCAGAGTTTTTATGGAAGCAAAGAAAAAGCTCTCGCCACCTTGATGTTCACTTGGCCAGGAATGCCGTTGCTTTACAACGGTCAAGAGACCGGTCTCGACAAACAGCTCGCGTTCTTTGAAAGCGACCCGATTGACTGGAACTACCGCTCGCCACTTCAAACTTTTTATAAAAAGCTAGTCTCACTCAAAAAGAACAATCCTGCGCTTTGGGCCGGAGCAACCGGTGGCAACTTCACAGCAGTCGAAACCAAATCGTCTAGCATGCTCGCGTTCAAGCGGGCAAAAGGCAAGTCGGTGGTTTACACGGTGATAAACCTTGGCTCAGCGAAAAAAACCGTCACGCTGAAATTTGGTTCAAAAACGCAGACTCTCTATAACTTGAGCACTGGCAAAAAAGAAACAATCAAGCCAACCTCAAAGGTCACCCTCAGCGGTTGGACGGCCAACGTCTATAGCACCGCGCGCTAGATTCGGGTTGCGCAAACAGAAGTGCGATTAACCGACGTTGTAGTCGGTGATGATTGACCGAACAATCGTTAGGTTCACGCGTGATTCGCTGTAATCGGCGGTCAGCATGAAATCTTCACCATCGCGACTGGCGATTCTCACGCGAATGTTCTTGCTTTCTAAATAGGCGACGCCGGCCGATTCGCTCATGCCGAGCGTTTGGCATCCATAGAAATCGGTGTCGAGATAATTTTGTGAATGCCCGGTTGAACCATCGCCCGAGGGTGCCGCTAACTGCCGAGTGCAGTGCGAGTTGGGGGTTGAGGCACCGGGCGCAACGCGCTGATTATTGACGACGGTCAAGGCAACGACGCTTAAGACACCCGCGACCACCATGGCGCCAAAAACCCCGAGGATGAACTTTTGCGTCGGCGTCAAGCCTCGCTGAGCTGAGGTTGAGTTGTCGTCTTGAGACATTTATTGCCCTCGTTCTGTTGGCGGGGTGGTTGGTTTCAGTTGGTTGGTGTTGGCAGGCCATACCTAGGAGCTCTCGGTAACCCCAAGAAACTTTCTAGAACGTTGGCCTTGGCCTGGTGCATGGCGGTTGCCAGTGGTTTGCCCTCAAATCTAAAGTGCCACGGTTCAAACTGGTATCCGGTTATTTTGGTCGCGCCGTTTGGATACCGCAAAATGAACCCATAGCGCCAAGAGTTTTTGGCGAGCCATCGGCCGGCCTTGGTTTCGGCGAAACACACGCGAATCGAGCACCCTTGGCCGACTGCCGAGAGGTCGGCGGCCAACCCAGTTTGGTGTTCGCTAAAACCCGGTTTTGCGGCTAAGCGCTGGCCAGCGGCGAGGCCGAGCAACGCTACCTTGCTTTGATAGATGGCTTTTTGGGTTTGATACCCGCGGTATCCGCTCGACAGAAGCAGTTCGCCCGCGCCAGCTTTTGCCATCGCCAAGCGCATTTTCGAGAGGGCATCTGAAGCGGGCTTGGCAAGATTGTAGGCACCGAACTTTGCCGGCGCATATTGAACCGGCGTGAGCGGCCGTGATTTGTTGACGACAACCGTGACCGAGCTGGCTTTATCGAGCTCGTAACGCAGTAACATGGCGGCCGAAGTCGGCTGACTTATTGAAACCGCAACCGTGGCTACCAAAGCGCCGGCCACTAAAGCCCGAAAGAGTTTGCGGTTAGCCTTCACACTGCTAGCTTGTCACAGGTTTAGGCGAATGGGTTTGGCGTCATCGTGTATTTAGTGCTGAGGTATTCAAAGATTCCTTCAGCGCCGCCTTCGCGACCTAAACCAGACATCTTGACGCCACCGAATGGTGCAGAGGCGTTTGACATCACACCGACGTTTAGCCCCATCATCCCAGTTTTTAGGCTTTCGATCAGCCGCTGACCACGAGCCAAGTCTTGAGTGAAAACGTAACTTGCCAAACCATATTCGGTGTCGTTTGCGATTGCAACCGCTTCGTCTTCGGTGTTGAAAGTCACGATTGAAAGCACTGGGCCAAAGATTTCTTCGGTCAAGATATCGCTGCCGGGCTGCACGTTGGTGACAACGGTTGGCTCAAAGAATGTGCCCGCGCCAGCTATCTCGTTGCCGCCGGTAGTAACTTTGGCACCGCGGCTAACGGCGTCGGCCACCAGCGATTTAGCTTTTTCGACGGCTGCCGAGTCAATAAGCGGGCCGATGGTAACGCCGTCTTCGGTGCCGCGACCGATCTTCATTGCGGCGACTCGGGCGGTAACTTTAGCGGCAAAAGCTTCGGCAACGCTGGTGTGCACAATAAACCGGTTGGCGGCGGTGCAAGCCTGGCCGATGTTTCTAAACTTTGCGGCGAGCGCGCCTTCAACGGCTTTGTCGAGGTCGGCGTCTTCAAACACTACGAATGGGGCGTTGCCGCCGAGTTCCATCGAAGTGCGCAGCACGTTGTCAGCAGCCTGCTTCATGAGCGCGATGCCCACCGAAGTTGAGCCGGTGAAAGAGAGCTTTCGCAGGCGCTTGTCGGCGATGATTGGCGCTGAGACGGCCGAAGACTTGCTGGTGGTGATGACGTTTACTACTCCCTTTGGAACACCGACTTCTTCAAGAATCTTGACGAAATACAACGTGGTCAAGGGCGTCAGCGTCGCTGGCTTGATAACCATGGTGCAACCGGCCGCAAGCGCCGGGGCAATCTTGCGGGTGGCCATAGCCAAAGGAAAGTTCCACGGGGTGATCAAAAAGCAGGGGCCTACCGGCAAGTATGAAACGATTGCGCGGCCAGTGCCCTCGGGGTTGGCGCCGTAACGACCCGTGATGCGCACGGCTTCTTCGCTAAACCAACGCAAAAACTCGCTGCCATAGTTGACTTCGCCAACGGCCTCAGCGAGCGGCTTGCCCATTTCAAGGGTCATGAGAAGTGCAAAGTCATCTTTGAGCTCTTGAACGCGCTCAAACGCTTTGCGCAACAATTCGCCGCGCACGCGAGCCGGTGTCTTGGCCCATTCCTCTTGCACGGCCGCGGCAGCATCCATGGCGGCTTTGCCATCTTCAACACTCGCGTCGGCGATTTTGGCGAGCACCTCGCCGGTTGCTGGGTCTAAAACGTCGATGGTGTTGCCGGTCGATCCGTCGACCCATTGACCGTTGATATAAAGCTGGGTTGGCACCTTTGCCAATAGCTCGGCTTCGCGGTTTGCAGACATTTAGACGACTCCTTTGTTTTCACTCTGACTTAACATTTTAGACAATTTGTGCTCCAAAACCAAGGAGATTGAATTCACAACCGCTCAGAATGTTCACCTATACTGAACAATTCAGAATGCGTTGAAGACAATGGAGTCTAAAAATGGCAAGCACTACCTCCTATAGTAAATGGGTCGAAGAGGTTTCGCGCCTCACCAAACCTGCAAACATCGTTTGGTGCAACGGCTCAAAGGCCGAGTGGCAAGGACTAACAGACCTGCTTATAAGCAACAAAACGCTCATCAAACTCAACGAATCCAAGCGCCCAAATAGCTACCTCGCCCGCTCTCACGAGTCAGACGTTGCCCGGGTTGAAGACCGAACCTTTATTTGCTCTGAAAACGAAGCCGACGCAGGCCCAACCAACCACTGGATGCCGCCGGCCGACATGAGGGCGATTCTCACCGAAAAGTTCGAAGGCTCGATGCGAGGTCGAACCATGTATGTCGTGCCGTTCGCAATGGGGCCGGTCAAATCACCTTTGGCCCGCTTCGGAATTGAGATTACCGACTCGCCCTTCGTTGTTCTCAACATGCACCTAATGAATCGGGTGACCTCAGACGTGCTAGACAAAATCGATAGCGGTGCCGACTGGGTGCCGGCGCTTCACTCGGTCGGAGCCCCGCTGATTGACGAGGCTGGCGATGCCATAGCTGACAGCCCGTGGCCCTGCAACACTGAAAAATACATTGTGCATTTTCCCGAGTCACGAGAGATTTGGTCTTTTGGGTCTGGCTATGGCGGCAACGCGCTGCTTGGCAAAAAGTGTATGTCGCTGCGAATCGGATCAGTTCTCGGGCGCGACGAAGGCTGGTTGGCCGAACACATGCTGTTGCTTCACCTGACGTCACCGGCGGGCAAAAGTTATAACCTCGCAGCGGCTTTTCCGAGCGCCTGCGGCAAAACCAACCTCGCAATGCTGCGCCCAACCTTGCCGGGCTGGAAAGTCGAGACCATTGGCGATGACATTGCGTGGATAGCTCCAAACGAAAATGGGCGCCTTTCGGCAATCAACCCCGAAGCCGGTTTCTTTGGGGTTGCCCCCGGAACAAGCGCTGCAACGAACCCCGTTGCCATCGACACCATGAGCGCGAATACGATTTTCACCAACGTAGCGCTCACTCCTGACGGTGACGTTTGGTGGGAAGGACTGACCCCAGAGGCTCCGCGTGGCTTGATTGACTGGCGCGGCCACGCTTGGTCACCTGAGTCGGGCACCCCAGCTGCGCATCCAAACTCGCGATTCACGGTTTCACTCGATCAGTGCCCAACGCTTTACCGCGAAGGCGACTCTGACTCTGGAGTTCAGCTCGATGCCATTTTGTTTGGAGGGCGGCGTGCTACGAACGTGCCGCTGGTCGTTGAGGCCCGCGACTGGAATCACGGCGTCTTTATGGGCGCAACGATTTCGTCAGAGCAAACCGCTGCGGCCGAAGGTGTTGTGGGTTCACTTCGTAGAGACCCTTTTGCGATGCTGCCGTTTTGCGGATACAACATGGCTGACTATTGGCAGCACTGGGTTGAGGTTGGCGGCAAGCTTGCCGAAGCCAATCGCCCAAAGATTTTTCAGGTCAACTGGTTTCGCAAAGACTCTGCCGGCAAGTTCATGTGGCCGGGCTTCGGCGAAAACACCCGAGTGTTGGCTTGGGTTATCGCCCGGCTCGAGGGTGAAGTTGGTTTCACCGAGTCAGCCATCGGCAACCTGCCAAACCTTGAAGAATTCAACACGGATGGCCTTGGTCTAACCAGCGAGACGCTTGATCGAATTTTTGAGGTCGACCACCAGTCTTGGGTGGCCGAAACTGCGCTAACCAAAGACTATTTCTCGAGCTTCGGCGAGCACCTTCCCAAGGCAATGACGGCACAGCTCGAAGAGCTCGAGCGCCGCCTTCGCTAGTTTGCGGTTCTGACTAGCTGAAAAGTTCTTGGTGCTGTGCGAGCGTTACTCGGGTGCGGCGAATGTGGCTTTCGAGAGCTTGCTCGGCGCTTTCAGAGTCGCGACGCTTGATGCCGTCGAGAATCAAACGGTGTTCCAGATGAGTGACCTCGGCATTTTCAAAGTTGTTCAACTTAGCGAAAGCGCGACGGTAGTGCTGAGTTGTGTTCCAGATGCGCTCCACGAATTCACGGAGCATCCCTGGTTCAGCGCCGGCATACGACAGCAAATGAAACTCGCGGTCTAGGCGCAGAAAAGACTCGACATCCTTGGTATTTTGCATTTCGTCGACCAGAGTCGAAAGCCTGGTGATTTGAGCGTCGTTAAGGTTTGGGATGCTCTGTGAGAGCAATAGCGGCTCGAGGCGTTCGCGCACCTGATAGGCCTCGTGGCATTCGCGCTCAGAGAGTTTCGAAACCCATGCGCCGGCGTTTGCGACCATCGTGATGAGTCCGTCGCCCTCGAGCTGCCTCAAAGCGTCGCGCACCGGTTGGCGACTAGCGCCAAACCGCGCTGCGATATCTTCTTGAGTTAGGCGTTCACCTGGCGCGAGGGTTGAGGTCAGAATCTCTTCGCGCAAAACCTCGGCTATTCGGCTGGGTGCGCTGGATGCCACAGTTTCACCTTTGCGTCTCGTTCATAGGCTTTGCCTTCGGGGTAACTGCAAAGTTCAAATTGCATGCCCCACGGGCTCAAGAAATAAACCCAGGTTTGGCCGGCGCTCGCATTGGAACTTTTGGTTGGTTCGCCGAGAACGCGAATGTCTTTGGCGTGAAGGTAGGCGATGGCCGCCTCGATGTCGTCGACATAGAAACAGAGGTGGTGGCCGCCAATGTCACTGTTTCGCGGTTGTGGCCTTGAGCCGTCGGCTGCTTCGTATTGAAAGATCTCAAAGTTTGAGCCGAACTGGCATCTAAAGAACCTGATTTCTTTCATCACGGTTCGCGGGTGCACGTTTAGATGTTCGAGCATCCAGTCGTCGTCGCTTTGAAACGGACCGAGTTTATAGATCAACTCACAGCCGATGATGTCGCGAAAGAACACGGTGGCTTCTTCGATGTCGGGAACCGTGAACCCGATGTGGTCGGTGCCGCGAAGCGTTGGAATCGCCATGATGCCTCCTTTGTGGCCAGCTGGCTGCCTAAAGCAGTCATTGGATACATTTTGGTGCATAAATCTCGTTTTGATAAGTATTTCACCAGATTTATGTTGCGATTGGATACATTTGTGTATTCTGTAGCTTAACGATTTGTGCAGTTTTGCTTGCCGACCACAGGAGTCAAAGATGACCGAAAAGATTCAGCTCTCACCAAAAGAGCCATGGGTTGAACTAAAAACCACCCCCGAAGACTGGCGCAACGCCGACCCACAACTTCTCGAGACGATGCTCGGTCAAATGCATTTGATTCGCGCCTTTGAAGAAACCGTTCTCAAGCTCGCAGGTGAAGGCCTAGTTCACGGCCCAGCTCACTCGAGCATCGGCCAAGAGGGCGGCGCGGTTGGTTCGATCGTTGGATTGCGCGGAACCGATGCCGTAAACGGCTCACACCGTGGGCACCACCAGTTTCTTGCGAAAGCCATCGGATTCGTGGCTCCAAATGGCCTTTCGGCCACCGACCTGGTAAGTCCTGCGATTCAAGAGGTGCTTCAGCGCACACTCGCTGAGATTCTCGGCCTCGCTCAAGGCTATTGCCGCGGTCGCGGTGGCTCAATGCACCTGCAGTGGATGCCGGCCGGCGCACTCGGCACCAACGCAATCGTCGGCGGTGGCGTGCCGCTGGGCGCAGGCAACGCTTGGGCTCAGAAGCACTCAAACACCAGCGACCTGACCGTAAGCTACTTCGGCGACGGCGCCGTAAACATCGGTTCGGTTCTTGAAACCATGAACCTAACCGCCGCCTGGGACCTCCCTCTAGTTTTCTTCATCGAAAACAACCTTTACGCCGTCTCAACCCACGTTTCTGAAGTCACCGCCGAAGAGCGCCTGTCGGGCCGTGGCACCGGTTTTGGAATCAAGAGCTGGCGCGTCGACGGCATGGACCCTCTAGCAGTTCACCTGGCTATGCAAGAAATCGCCGAGCATGTGCGCGCCGGCAAGGGCCCAGCGGTCATCGAAGCTGAGGTCTATCGGTTCTTTCACCAAAACGGCCCATTCCCGGGCAGCGCCTTTGGTTACCGACCAAAAGACGAAGAAGAGGCTTGGCGCGCTCGCGACCCACTAACTCGTGTTGCCAACGAGATGATCGCCCTGGGTCACATTGACCAAGAGCAGGTTGACGCGGTTCGTCGCCAGGCAACCGAGGCCATGGATGCTGCCCTAAACGAACTGCTCGAAGCCGACCCAGACGGCAAGCCGGGCTCTCGCAAGATTCGCGCTGAACTTTGGCCAAGCACCGACTTTGTAAACATTGGCGTTCGTGGCGACACCTCTGAACTCGCCGGCGCTCGAACCGAAGAGTTTGCCAGCCACCCTGGCGCTAAAGAAGAAGTGCGGTTTGTTGACGCTGTGGCTGCCGTTATGGAACGCCGAATGGACACCGACTCGCGCATCGTCGTGCTCGGCGAAGACATTCACCGACTCAAAGGCGGAACCAACGGCGCGACCAAGGGCCTCGTCGAGAAGCATCCCGACCGAGTTCTTGGCACGCCGATCAGCGAGAACGCCTTCGCTGGCCTTGGCGGCGGAATGGCGCTCGACGGTCGCTTTCGCCCGGTAATCGAGTTCATGTATCCCGACTTTATGTGGGTGGCAGCCGACCAGGTTTTCAACCAGATTGGCAAAGCCCGTCACATGTTTGGCGGCGACTCAAACGTTCCGGTTGTGATTCGCACCAAAGTTGCCATGGGTTCTGGCTATGGCTCGCAGCACCTCATGGACCCCGCGGGTATTTTTGCTACAGCACCAGGATGGCGCATCGTGGCAGCATCCAACCCGTTTGATTACATCGGCCTGATGAACGCCGCGCTCGCCCTCGAAGACCCGGTGCTAGTAATTGAACACGTCGACCTGTATGCCTCAAAAGGCGAAATCGCAACCGGCGACTATGACTACCAAACACCGTTCGGCAAAGCCGCCATCAAACGCGAAGGCAAAGACCTAACCGTTCTGACCTACCTTTCGATGGTGGCCCACAGCCTCGAAGCCGTTGAGCAAACCGGCATCGACGCCGAGGTAATCGACCTGCGCTGGTTAGACCAAGCGAGCATTGACTGGACGACCATTGAAGCGAGCATCAAGAAAACCAACGCGGTTCTGATCGTTGAGCAGGGCGCTAAGGGCACCAGCTATGGCGCTTGGTTGTCAGACGAGATTCAAAGACGGTTCTTTGACTATCTTGACCAGCCTGTGCAGCGCGTGCACGGCGGCGAAGCTTCGCCGAGCATCTCGAAGGTTCTAGAGCGCGCGGCCATCGCCAAGACCGAAGAAGTCGTGGCCGGCCTAAAGTTGGCCGCTGAATCGTTTGGAGCAAACTAATGGCTAATCTCATTCGCATGCCCGAAGTTGCCGCCGGCGCAACCGAAATCGTTTTGTCAAAATGGCAGGTTGCTGTTGGCGACAGCGTAAAAATCGGTGACATTCTCGCCGAGATGGAAACCGAAAAAGCGGTCGTCGACTATGCGGCCGACGCTGAAGGAACCGTCTATAAGATTCTGGTTGCCGATGGTGCAACCGTTGAAGTCGGTTCGCCAATCATGATTTTGTTGGCCGCTGGCGAAGCGCCCTCGGTTGGCGACGCCCTGCTCGACGGTGGCGCAGCAGCTGAAACTGCGGGTGTTGAAGCGCCTCCGGTTGCAGCGCCAATCGCACAACCCGCCGCTGTCGCGCCGGCGGTTGCTGCACCAACTGCGGCGCCAATCGCGGCACCGGTGACAGCGCTGACGGCAGCGCCGATTCCAGCGCCGATTCCATCATCAAATGGCGAACGCCTGTTTGCCAGCCCAATCGTGCGCAAGATCGGGCGCGAGCGTGGCATCGACCTAACTCAAATCAGCGGGTCAGGCCCCGGCGGTCGCATCGTTCGTCGCGATGTCGAAGCTTTGGGCGCTGGGGCTGCAACAGAGCCGATGGTTCAAGCGGCTGCTCCTTTGGCGGCTCCCGCTGCTACCCCGGTTGCAGGTCAGCTTGCACGCCAAGAATATTCGAGCAGCTATGTAACAGTGCCTCACACCGGAATGCGTCGGGCAATTGCCCGAAGGCTCACCGAGAGCAAGTCAACGGTGCCTCACTTTTATCTTTCGGCCGACTGCAAAGTCGACGCACTGCTAGAACTTCGCGCAAAAATTAACGAAACTTCACCCGTTCGCATCTCAGTAAACGACATTGTCGTTAAGGCTGTTGCCAGCGCACTCATTGACGTTCCCGAAGCCAACGTGATTTTTACTCCCGAGGCCATGCACAAATACGAGACGGCTGATATTTCGGTGGCCGTCGCAACCGAGGGCGGCCTGCTAACCCCAGTGATTCGTGGCGTTGAGAAACGTTCGTTGAGCAACCTAAGTCTAGAAATCACCGAGCTTGCCGGTCGAGCCCGCGCGGGCAAGTTGCGCCAAGAAGAGCTCGAGGGCGGCACCTTTGCGGTCACCAACCTAGGCATGTTTGGCACCAAAGAGTTTTCAGCTATCTTGAACCCACCCCAGTCGGGAATTCTTGCGGTTGGTGCCGCGTCTGAGCGCGCAGTCGTCGAGAACGGCCAAGTTGTGATTGCAAACGTTATGACTGTGACGCTGTCGGCAGATCACCGTGCAGTTGACGGTGCGCTAGCAGCTCAGTGGTTGGCAGCGTTTGTGAAGCGCGTCGAAAACCCACTGAGTATGTTGGTTTAGCGGGCGTTCAACTTTCGGGTTTTAGCGTCACCCATGACGTTGAGAACGTCAACGGCCGATTTGGCGGGCAACGAACCGTTGGCGGTTTTGGCTGGGCCAAGGTTGCTGAGGTTGCCGGGTTTTACGTCGCGGTTTGCAATAACAAACCAAATGCCGCGAGCCGGCTTTGAAGAGTTGTTTTGATACATGTGAAAAAGATTTGCGTCAAAGTTAAACGAATCACCCGGGTTCAGTTCATAAGATTCACCGTCGAGCTTGAGGGTTAGGGTGCCTTCAATAATCACGCCGTACTCGAGTGCATCGTGGCGCATGCTTTTGCCCTCAACCGAACTCGAACTTCCTGGCTCATAGGTGACCATTAGCGGGTCGGCATCATCGCGGCCGCCGTCAGCTAGCCGCTCCCAGACCACACCGTTTTCCATTTCGATTACCGGGTTCTCGGTGCGGCGCTGAACCGCTCCGTGGTGGCCATCCTCGTATTTATCGGTTGCAATCGAAGCCGAGCCGACCTGACCTTGACCCTTGATTAGGCCATCTAGAGAAATGCCGAGGTGATTCACCAACGCATATAGGGTGCTGACCGAGGGTTGGGTCTTGCCGGTTTCGACCTGAGATAGAAGGCTTGCCGAAACGTTCACAGCGGTTGCTACGCTGCGCAGGCTAAGTTTGCGCGCGACTCTAACTCTGCGAAGTTCTGCCCCAATATCGAAAGTCAATTTCTCTCCTCGGTGTTCACCAAAAAATTCAGCAAGTTTTTATATTAACTTAACGAATACTTTACACTCACGCGCGAATATGCAGGTTTTTCATCGGTTTTTGCGTCAAAAAATGCAACTTTTCAAGAATTTCTTGTTTAGCGTAACTGCACATAAGCTTGAATCATCACAATCAAGGAGGATTCCGTGGAACTTGCAAATGGGTTGGGTCATCTCAGCTATTCAACACTGGTGCACTTGGGCGACAACTGGGCCGAAATGAACGCGAGCCTTCGCGAGTTTGTTCCTCAGGTTAAAAAGCGAGTCTCGCCAAACTCCTCTTTTGCGGTTTCATTGCGCATCTCGGCAGCTTCGGCAAAGACACTCACCGAGAGCGCCGCCGAGCGCCAATCGCTGGTTGAGTTTCTCACCAAAGAAGACCTCTATGTTTACACGGTCAACGCTTTTCCATATGGCCCTTTTAAGGGCGAGGTCGTTATGGAGAAAGTCTATGAACCCGACTGGACCACCGACGCGCGAGTTGACTACACCAACTCGATTGCCGACATTCTTGCCGAAATCACACCGGCTCACATCAACCCTTCGATTCAGACCGCTCCGCTCGCGTTCAAACCAAACGTTGCGGGCGAGGCTTACATCGAGACGTTCACTGACGGTGTATTTCGAGTCGTCAAACACCTGCGCGAGCTTGAAGAGCGCACCGGTCGCCGCGTGAAGCTCGCTCTCGAACCAGAGCCTGCCTGCTACCTAGAAACCACCGACGAGACCGTCACCTACTTCAAAGAGCGAATCTACTCGACATCGGGCATCCGTCGCCTCGCTGAAATCGCAGGAATTCCTCTAAGCGAAGCCGAAGGCGCAGTGCGCCGCTATCTAGGAATCGTCTTCGACATCGGCCACCAATCAGTCGGATTCGAAAACATTACTGACTCGCTCACCAAGTTGGTCGAAGCGGGCATCCCGATTTTCAAGCTTCAAGAGGCTGCTTCGCTGTGGGTGAAAGATTTGACCCTTGAAATCGTGCCAGCACTTCGACGTTTCACCGACACCATCTATTTGAGCCAAACCTCACTCAAACAGGATGGCGCAATCACGAAATATCTCAACCTGGGTGAGGCGCTTGACGCGTTTGAGGCCAACCCGGTCAAGACCGAAATGCGCACGCACTTTCACGTGCCGGTGTTTCTTGAAGAGCTCGGCCCGTTTCTTACCACTCGCTTTGGCGTTCAAGAGGCACTCAAAATGCACCGCGAGACACCGCTTTCTGACCACCTCGAGATCGAGACGTATACCTGGGATGTTTTGCCCGCCGAACTAAAGACCGGCGACATCGTCGACTACGTCACTCGTGAGCTCGAGTTTGTTCGCAACGAATTAGTTGGATAACCATGACTGAAAAGATTGAAATTGCCGTAATCGGCCTGGGGTCAATGGGCACAGCAATGGCCGCTCGCCTGCTCGACCAGGGTTTTGCTGTTGCAGTTTGGAACCGCACACCCAAACAACCAGCCGAGTTGGTCGAGGGTGGGGCTGTCTTCGTCTCGCTCGAGGAGGCTCTCAAGTCACGCTTCGTAATTTCTTTTTTGAGCAACGACGCTGCGGCGCTCGACTTATTTAGCGAAGCCAACGTTGCCGGTTTCGGCAGTGAAACGATTCACCTCAACATGTCTACGGTTAGCACGCAAGCGAGCCGCACCTTGGCCGAGCTGCACGCCAAACATAATGTTGGATACGTCGCATCGCCGGTGCTTGGACGTCCTGCTGCAATCACCAACGGCAAACTTTTGATTGTGGTCGCGGGTAACGCCAGCGACATTGTTGCCGCGACTCCGATTCTCGAAAAAGCCGCAGCTCGATTCTGGAACGTCGGCGAAGACCACAGCAAAGCCATCCTCGTAAAACTGGGTGTGAACTACAACCTGATTCACGCGCTTCAGGCGATTGGTGAGTCGGTTGCGTTGGTTGAATCTGGTGGGGTTGACCCAAACACTTTCATAGAAATCATTACCCACACGGCCTTCACCGGTGCGGCCTATGTTGGCTATGGCCCGATGATTGTCAACCGCAACTACACCCCGCCAGGGTTCTCGGTGGAGCTCGGGCTGAAAGACGTCAAACTCGTTGAGAGTGCCGCCGAGGAACTCGACCTCAAGTTGCCGGTGGCGCCTGTGCTGCACGCACTCTTTGAACAAGCCCTAACTGACCCAGATTTGAAAGACCTCGACTGGTCGGCAATCGCTGAAATCACGCGCCAACGCAAGGTCAAATAAAACCTAGGTTTTTAGCGAGCGGCCTTGCGACTGCGCAGGGTGCTGTAGACAACGGCTGCCACCAAAATCAGTGCGGCCTGCAGCAGGTACTGCCAGGTTTGGTCTAGGTTCAAGAACACCGTTGCGTTCATTACCTGAATCAACAGGATTGCGCCCATTAGGGTGCCCACATAAGTGCCGCGCCCACCCATCAAACTTGTTCCACCCAAAACAACCGCGGTGATGCTCGTGAGCGTGTAGCCAACACCCTGTGACGGGTCTCCGATGCCGATTTGAACCATGAGCATGATTGCACCAAGAAATACGAAAGCCGAAGAAATAACATAAGCGCCAATGACGGTGCCGGTCACCGGAACACCGATGCGACGTGCCGACTCTTCGTTAGAGCCAACGGCGCGAAGGTTCCAACCCCAGCGAGTCTTGCGAAGCAAATATTCCATGCCGACCGTGGCAAGAATCAAAACGATGAAGGTGTAGGGAATCGGACCGAGCTTGGCGTTTATGATCGCAGAAATGTCTTGGCTGATGTATCCGCCAGGCGCATCGCGAAGGATGAACGAGAAGCCGCCAATCGCAATATAAGTCGTTAGAGTCGCAGCAATCGCGGTGAATTTCACATATCTAATTAGAGAGCTGTTTAACAACCCAATCACCACGGCTACGAGCACCATGGTCAAAAGACCCAATAAACCAGAGAGCAGCGGTGAGCCGTCGTTGATAAAGAATGAGGCCACCACGACCAGCAATCCGGCAAGTGGTCCAACCGAGAGGTCGATGCCTCCGGTCATCATGACGGTGGTTTGACCCAAGGCTATGAAGCCGAGTGCACAAACCAGAATCAGAATCGCGCCGATGTTGAATGTGCTGAGGTACTTAGCATTTTTTGTGAGGATGTAAGCTGCCAAACCAACCATTACCGCTGCGAGCATTACTGCTGGCGAGTAGTCGCCCTTTAGGAACCTTTTGGCCTTGTCGAGCCAGGTTTCGTGCCCAAGCTGACGCTCGCGAATCTCTCGTTCAACCCGAATAATCTTTGTAGTCGCCGTTACGGCAGCCTTGATCATTGCTTCTTCACGGTTCTCACCGCCGTGCAAAGTCTGAACCACTTGACCTCTTGAAAGCACGTAAACCGTGTCACAGAGACCTTCAAGTTCCTTGGCGTCAGATGAAGCCACTACAACTGGAATTCCGTTAGCTGAAGCGGTGCGCAAAATTTCGTATAGCTCCGAGCGCGCACCCACGTCTACGCCCTGGGTCGGTTCGTCTGCCAAAATCATCATCGGGTTCGAAAGTAAAGCGCGAGCCATCACAACTTTTTGCTGGTTACCACCCGAGAGTGAAGAGACCGGCGCTTCGATGCTCGGCGCTTTTACCGACAAAGAACTCAACGTCGCGTTTACGCTCTCAAGCTCTTTTTTGCGGTTTAACAAGCCGAAGAGCTTGAAAGACTTGAGTGCGGCGAGTGCGGCGTTCTCACGCACCGACATGCGCATCATTACGCCTTCTCGCTGACGGTCGGCTGGCATCAGCGCAGCCTTGCCATTCAAGTCTGTTGGTGAAAGGGTCTTGCCACCAATCGCGATGGTTCCAGTGAAGGTCGCTTGCCCGGCCAAAGCTCTAAGCAACTGGCTCTGGCCATTGCCTACGACACCGGCAATGCCAATGATTTGGCCAGGAAAGGCCTCGATGCTGACATCGGTAAAGCCGTCGCCCGAAATATTCTTGACGACAAGGTTTGGCACGGCACCGGCAACACCCTTGTGTTTCGGTGGGAACGCTGAGGTGAGTTCGCGACCAATGATCTGAGCCAGCAACTCGGCGTCGGTGATTTCTGAAATCTTGGCAGTCTGCATTTTCTTGCCGTCGCGAAGAACTGTGACTGTGTTGGCAAGCTGTCGCACCTCGGCCAAACGGTGGGTGATATAGATAACTGCGGTTCCCGCTGCGATCTCTTTAGCGACCAAGGCAAAGAGAAGCTCCACCGAGTCTTGCCCGAGAGCCGCCGTAGGTTCATCCAAGATCAAAATCTTTGGGCTGGTGGCTAACGCCTTCGCGATTTCAAGCAGGTGCTTTTGGGCGATGCTGAGATCTTCAACGCGCTGAAGCAAAGAGATTTTAAGGCCGACTCGGGCCATGAGAGCTTCGCCAACCTGCTCAGCGGGGGCGCCTTTGAAAATGCTTCGGGGCAGCGCCACCTGAAGGTTTTCGAGCACGGTCAAATCTTTTAGAACCGCAGGGTGCTGGTGCACAATCGCGATGCCCAACTGGGTCGCAAGTTTGGGAGTGAGTGCGTCGAAGCGTTCGCCGCCCACCACAAGGTCACCGACCGAAGGAGGGGTTGTGCCCGAAGCAATGTTCATCAAAGTTGATTTGCCGGCGCCATTTTCGCCGAGCAGGGCGTGAACCTCGCCCGATTTGATCTGCAGGCTGACATCGCTCAGAGCTGCCACTCCCGAATAGTTCTTCGAGATTCCACGAAGTTCCAAAACTACATTGTTTGATTCGCTGGTGGCCACGCTATGTCTCCTGGTGATACTAAAAAGTTTTGTGATTTGGCACTGGGCCGACCTATTGCTAGGCCGACCCAGTGCCGATGAATCGGTAAGGCTATTACTTCAATAGCTTCTGCTGGTCTGCACCGCTCATTTGTGCTGAGAGGTAAAGGTCGCCAGAGATGCTGGTGTCGCACTGAACGTCGTTTGGAGTCATTGAAACTGAGTCTTCAAACATCGGTGCCTTGAACTGAGTTTCGGTTGGAACGGTTCCACCGGTTGCACGAGCAACAGCCTGCTGAATAGCAAGGCGAACGTTGTCGTTACCAGTAGCAACAGTCATCAACTTGAAGTCAGCGTTAGCGTCAACGTTGTCTTTGAAGAAGCAACCAAGAACGTTACCGTCTGAGGTGACCAATGAAGGAATCGAACGGCCGCTCTTGGTGAACTCAGGAAGAGCACCAACTAGTGAAGGACCAAAGTCAGAAACGATAACGTCAATCTTTGGGTACTTCGCGATAGCTGCAGTTAGAACCTGCTGAGTCTTAGCTGGGTCCCAGTTGGTAACTTCGAAAGGCTGCTCGCCAAGGTACTTGTACTTTGCAGTGTCAGTTAGAACTGACTCAAAGCCCTTGCGCTCGTCAACACCCTGGCTGTTTCCAGCAGGACCTGATAGGAACAAGATGTTTGCGCCGTCAGGGAAGTTGGTCTGGATCCAGTTACCCCAGTTTTGACCGTCGGTAACGAAGTCAGCGCCTACGAACACGTCGTAGTCGGTGCCGTCAACGCCACCAGGGAACACGCGGTAAGGAACTGTTACTACGCCTGCATCGTGCGCTGCACGAAGAGCCGGCAACATTGCCTGACCTGAGTCTGGGAATACAACGATTGCGCCAACACCCTTGGCAACCATGCCATTGATGTCAGAGATTGCCTTCTGAGTGTCGCCCTGACCGTCTGCATATAGAAGCTCAGTAACACTTGAACACTTCGCAACTTCGTCTTTACCAGCAGCAGTGGTGACCAAACGCCAGCTGTTGCCACCGTAGCCATCGGTTAGACCAATGGTGGTTTCAGTCGGGCCACACCATGATGGGCGGTCAGACGCTGCAGTGTCGGTTGGTGTCGCTGTTGTGTCGCTTGAACATCCGGCGAGTAGAACAGTTGCTACGACTGCGCCTGCGAAAGCGGCAGCCAGTTTGCGATGACTAATCATCATGTTTCCTCCATCTGATTTGCTCGACATCGCTGTCTCGCAGTTAGTTGAGACTTCTAAGCTGAGGGCAAAGAAGCTTGTTTCCGCCTGCGACTTGCTGCCGACAGGAGTTCTAGGATGGACGACCTCAAACGAGCCCAGTCCACGGTGTAGATAGCAACGCCAATTGCCAGCGCTGCTGCTTGAACCAGGGTGCGCACTGCAAAGGGAACACCCAGTGCTAGAACGAACTGGTCAAGTTGGGTTAGAAAGAGCGCTGCCAAAACAGTAGCTGTTGGCATTCCGCGCCCTCCCAAGAGTGATGTTCCGCCGAGCACTACAACCGCCACCGAAGGCAGCATGTATGAGTTCCCCATGAACGCGGTTGGCTGGTTGGTCACACCGGCTAGGACGATGCCTGCGAGGGCATAAAGCAGTTGGGCCCAAACATAGGCGAGCCCTTGGTGACCTTTTACTCGAAGCCCAATAACCTTGGCAACCGGTGCACTCGAGCCGATCGATTCAAAACGACGCCCGGCAACGGTTTTGCGAAGCACCAAAACCACGATTAGGAGCGCCGCGACGGCAAAATAGACCGCGTTGGGAACCCCGAAGGTTAGTCCGCCACCGATTTGGTTCAGCAGCGCAGTGGTGGTGCGTGGAATTCCGGCTGAGATTCCTAGAACCGCGCCAAAAAGAAGAGCGTTGGTTCCGAGCGTCGCGATGATTGGGTTGAGGCTCATGAACCCGATTAGAAAACCGTTTAGAAGTCCGGCCCCGATGGCAAACGCAGCCGCTAGCAACACTGCTGGCAAAAGCTTTGCGTTGTCGCCATTTGGTTCGTGGCTAACAATCACGATGGCAAGTGAAACTGCACCTGGAACAGAAAGGTCGATTCCTGCCTGCTGAATCACCAGCATTTGGCCCAAACCGACGATTCCCAAGATTGCGGCAAAAGGCAACATGCCCAGAATCGTTCCGTTGGCTACGCTCGACGGCGCAAGAGATGCGCAGAGCGCAAACAGCACAATCGTCGAAACGACGATGGTCAGTAGCCCCTTAGAAATCTGGACTCGTGGTCCTTTTCTAAGCAACCCTGAGCTAGCCTGTGACATCTGTGCTCCTTGGTGATGGTTCGATGCGTTGATTTTGCAACAAGTGTTGAGTCCTACTTTATGAAACGTTCATAACGTTTAGGCAGACTTAAGATAACGATTAGGCGACACTTCTCAAAAAGGGCCTCTTTTTGAACAGAAAATCTTGAGTTTAGAACTTTGTTTCACATCACTTTAGCAGACTTGCATCGGCACTCATGCGCCTGCATGTAGCTAGATTTCGCTGATTCACGACGTTTTAGCGACTCAAGGCGAGTGGTTCGGGTAAAACGATTCATCCGGTTTAGAAATTTTGACAACTGGTTTTTTCGCTGAACAGATTTTGCTGGTATCGTTCATGATAAGTGAACACTCGCACGAAACGGAGACTCAAAACAATGAGCACAAATTCAAACCGCCGAGCACTGATTGTCGGTGTAACCGGAATCTCAGGTCAATCAATTGCAACGAAGTTGTTGCAAGACGGTTGGGAGGTTCATGGGCTGTCCCGTCGAATCGAAGGACTACCCGCCGGAGTGCACCACATCAAGGCTGACCTACTTGACGCCTCAGCCATGAAAGCCGCGCTAGCGGGGCTAAAGCCTGAGATTGTCTTTATGACCGCATGGATCAAAAAGGATTCAGAAGCCGAAAACATTGAGGTTAACGGCGCAACGATTCAAAACCTGCTCGACGCCCTAGAACCAGACGGCGGCGTTCGCCACGTTGCTCTGCAGACCGGCCTGAAGCACTACCTCGGACCTTTTGACAACTATGCAAACGCCGTAATGGCTGAAACCCCTTTTCACGAAGATGAACCACGACTAGACGTTCCTAACTTCTATTACACGCAAGAAGACATTTTGTTTGAAGCTGCGGCAAAACAGGGCTTCACCTGGAGTGTGCACCGCTCACACACCATCTTCGGTTACGCCGTAGACAACGCCATGAACATGGTTTTGACGCTTTCGGTTTATGCCGAGATTCAAAAAGTGCTGGGCCGCAAATTTATTTTTCCGGGCTCAACCCAAGCTTGGAACGGCGTGGTTGACGTGACCGACGCTGACCTTTTGGCCGAACAGCTGATTTGGGCATCAACCGACAAAGCCGGAGAAAACCAGGCCTTCAACATCGCCAACGGCGACACTTTTAGATGGCGTTGGTTGTGGCCGCAGATTGCTGCTCACTTCGGCGTTGAATACGAGGGTCCGAAAGCCGAAGCTTTTCAGCCTCTTGAAGAGCAAATGAAAGACGCCGCGCCGGTATGGGCTGCAATCGCAGCTAAGCACGGGCTTGCGGTTGACGACGTTACCAAGTTGGCGTCATGGTGGCACTCAGACAGCGATCTCGGCCGCCAGATTGAATGTTTCACCGACATGACTAAGTCGCGCGAAGCTGGCTTCTTGAACTTCAGATCAAGCCCGAAGAGCTTCTTTGCAAACGTCGAGGCCTACCGCAAGGCAAACATCCTGCCATAAACCGGTTTACCTCTAGATGAGGCAACAAAAATGGGCTGTCCAACCGGACAGCCCATTTTTTTGAGCCCTTTCGCAAAGAAAGACGCTTCGGCTCGGGTAACTACATTGAAGCGTTGAACTCGATGTGAGCTTTGATGTTGTTCATAGGGTGCTGAGCAGCATCAACCGCCAATAGCGCCTCATCAACGGTGAATCGGGCGGTGACCAGCGGTGACAGGTCGATGTTCATTTGAGACATGAAACGAATGGTTTCTTCCCACACACCAGGCGAACCAATTGAACCGGTAATGGTGAGCTCTTTAGACTGAATCAAACCGAGCTTCGCAGGGGCCGACTTGCCAACGTCGATGCCGATGTATGCCACGCGACCCTTGAAACCAGCCAACTCGAGAGCCGTTGCCATAACGTCGGGGCGGCCAGTAGCTTCAACCACGACGTTCGCACCGCGACCATCCGTGTCTTTGTTTAGAACTTCTTCGATCTCGGCTGGCGAACAAACAATGTCGGCGCCGAGGTCGCGCGCCGCCTGTTGCCGAAAGTCAACCGGCTCAACCACAATGGTTCGGGCGCCGAGAGCTTTTGACGCAGCGGTAACAGCTAGGCCGATCGGGCCAGCGCCGAGCACCACGAGCGTGTCACTCGCGTTGACGTTGCCCACACGCATCAGCGCGTAATAGGCCACGCTGAAAGGCTCAACCAGCGCGCCGTTGTTCCAGCTGATGTTGTTTGGAATCTTGTGAAGCCACGACTCTTTGGTGATGAAAAACTCGGCAGCGGCACCACTGATCGAGAAACCAAAGTGGTCATCGCCGATGACGCAGTCGCCAACGACGTGATCGCCTTTTTTGAAGCGGGTGACCTTCGAACCGACACGCATAACCTCGCCCGACCATTCGTGGCCCGGAATAATTGGGTAGCTAAACGGAATGATGTAGCGGCCCTCAAGAAGCTCGATGTCTGAGTGACACACGCCAACGGCGCGAGACGCAATCAGAACTTCGTCGTCGGCAATCTCGGGAATCGACAACTCGTTGACGGCAGCCTGGCCCTCTGAAACAAACTGAAGTGCCTTCATGATTAGTGACCCCTCACTAGAACTTTGGTCTCGTTTCCGGTTGGTGAAACTAGCTCTTCGAATCCCTTGGCGACGATGTCATCCATGTTGATTTTTGAGCTGACAACTTTTTCAACCGGAAGGTTGCGGCGACCGATTAGATCGATGATGCGAGGCCAGTCGGTGACCGGGTAGCACCAGGTTCCGGTGTAGGTGATTTCGCGCTCGGCGAGTTCCATCGGCTCAATCGACGCTGGTGCGGTGTGAAGGCCGGTCTGAACGACATAGCCGCCTGAACGAACCGCCTTGATTGCGGTCTGAAGTGCGCGCTCGTTGCCCGAACACTCGATTACAGCGTCGACGCCGATGCCCTGGGTGGCATCTTTGAGAATCGCAACCACGTCGTCTTTGGTCGGGTCGAGCAGGGTTGCGACGCCGAGGTCATCGATGAGACGCTTGCGGTTTGGGTTCAACTCTGAAACAAAGACGCGAGCGCCAAGGTCTTGAGCATAGATTGTGGCTAGGGCACCGATTGGGCCAGCGCCGGTGATCAGAATCGTGTCGCCGGGGCGAACGTTGCCGCGGTCGACGCCGTAGGCAGCAACTGCGGTTGGCTCGACCAACGCGCCGGCAACATCTGACAGGTTGTCGTGAAGTTTGAAGACGTTGGCAGCCGGAACAACTGCCTGCTCGGCAATGCCGCCCCACTCGCAGCTGAGCCCGATGCAGGCCATTGAGGTGCAAAGGTGGTTCATGCCACGGTTGCAGAAATAGCAAACTCCACAAGATAGCAGCGGCATAACCGACACGCGGTCGCCAACTTTGACGTTGGTGACGCCAGCGCCAAGCTCGAGCACTTCGGCCGAGAACTCGTGGCCAAGAATCTGAGGCAAAATCGAACCGTTTAGTTTGTGAGGCTTGGCCGGAATCACGATTGGACCCATCGCGTATTCGTGAACGTCGGTGCCGCAGATGCCACACCAAAACGGCTTTAGGCGAACCTCGCCCAGGCCAACCGATGCTGGCTCGGCTATGTTCTCGATGCGAATGTCTTTAGCGCCATAAAAAATTGCTGCCTTCATGTGTTGCCTCCTGTTTGTTTCTTATTTTCTCAAAACGATTGCGGTTAGAGCGACGGGTCGAAAAGTATTTTGCCTTGAATCTTGCCGGTTGCTAAAAGTTCAAGCTGTTCGCTGATTTGTGAGAGCGGGTGAACGCCTTCAATTAGCTCAGCGGCCAGGGTTGTTTTGCCTAGAATTTCAAGCGCCACCGCGAGGTCTTGCCCGCAAACGTGTGCCAGAGTGGTGGCAATGTTGATCTCGCTCATCACGATTTTGTGAACGTCAAGCTCTTGTTTGGTGCTAGGCAAACCAACCTGCAAGAGTGTTCCACCGCGTTTGACGAGGCTCAGCGCAAAAGCCATTTGACCGGGTGCGCCGCTGGCTTCGATTACGACGTCGATGCCGGCTGTGCCAAAAATTTCACGGATGCTCTGCTCGGCCCCGTCGCCCACCTCGACGGTGTGGTCTGCTCCTAGGCGGGTTGCGCGCTCAAGTCGTGCTCCACCAAAGTCGAGCACCGTGACTTCGGCGTCATAGAGGTGTTTGAGACCGGCCAGCACGAACGTGCCAATGGCGCCTGCGCCGATAAGCAAGACTTTGTCGCCGTCGCGAACGCCCGAGCGGCGCGCTGCGTGCAGGCCGACTGCCAGCGGTTGGGCGATGCCGGCGGCGTCAAGGCTGAGACCCGCTGGCACTTTCACAAGCGTGCTGGTTGGCACGGCAACGAACTGCGCCATGCCGCCATCGCGGTTGAGGCCAAGCGTGACGTATCTTTCGCAGAGGTTGGTGCGGCCCTCGAGGCAACGTCGGCACTTGCCACAAGAGATTCCTGCGCCCGATGCAACAACATCCCCGATTTTGAAATCGCCGCTGCTCTCGGTGACGCCGATGATTTCGCCGATGAATTCGTGCCCCAAAATCATTGGACCTTGGTGGCCGCTGATGGGGTGTTTGGTTTGGGTCGCAAAAATCTTCGGGCCCGACTTGTATTCCGACGCGTCAGTGCCGCACATTCCCGAGCGAAGCACTTTGAGAAGAACTTCGCCTTCGATCGGCGCTGGCACGTCACGTTCTTCGATGCGAACGTCACCGCTGGCGTGATAAACCGCTGCAATCATTTTCGAAGGCATTTTTGTTTAGTTCTCGCCTCGGCCTGCTGAAGTGTTGAGGTGCGACTGCGAGTCGCGCTCTAGCGGCAACGGGCCACCAATTGTGTAGTAGCGCTGACCGGCAACCAAAAGGTCTTCGGCCGGGAACTTGGTGATGACCTGGCAGCCGGTTGCTGTGACAACCACTTCTTCTTCGATGCGAGCGGCACCGATGCCGTCAGCCGATGGCCAATAGGTCTCGAGAGCAAAGACCATTCCCTCAACCAAAACTTCTGGGTGATCAAACGAGACTAGGCGCGAGAAGATTGGTTTCTCCCAAATCGAAAGCCCAACGCCGTGGCCATACTGAAGCGCAAAAGCGGCTTCTTCGTTGGCAAAACCAAACTCTTCGGCCTTTGGCCAAACCGCAACGATGTCGGCAGTGGTCGCACCTGGGCGAACTAGCGCGATGGCGCGGTCCATGTATTCACGGGCGCGCTTGTATGCGTCGTGCTGGGCACGGCTCGCTGAACCCACCGCAAAGGTGCGGTAGTAACAGGTGCGGTATCCCTGATAGCTGTGAAGAATGTCAAAGAAGGCTGGGTCGCCCGGGCGAATCAGGCGGTCTGAATAAACGTGTGGGTGGGGCGAGCAGCGCTCACCCGAGATTGCGTTGACACCTTCGACGTATTCTGAGCCGAGGTCATAGAGCACCTTTGAAACTAGGCCGACGGCCTCATTCTCTTTGACGCCCGGACGCAAAAATTCATAGAGCTTTTCATAGGCGGCATCGACCATTGAGGCTGCCTGGGTTAGCAGGCCGATTTCTTCGCCGGTCTTTACGGCGCGAGCCTGCAAAAAGACTTGCTGGCCGTCTACCACGGTGATTCCCGCGCGCTGAAGGGCAAACAAAATCGGCAGCTCAACAATGTCGATGCCTAGTGGCTCGTTTAGCAGCCCAAATTTTTCGAGCTCGCGCTTGATCTTGGCGGCAACCTCGTCGGCGATGCCGGCGTCTGGGTTGAACGCACCGCGCAGAGTCGAAATGCCGGCGCGAGCTCCAGACTCAAGACGCGGCTTGACCGCACCGTGGTGAGGTGCGTGTGGGTCGGCATCGGCCTCGGCGGTTGTGGTGTCGAGCCACGGGTTGTAAAGCTTGTGGTGTTTTGCGGCTGAGCCGAAGTCCCACACGATTGGGTCAGACTTGCGAGTTACCAGAGCAAAACGAATCGCCTTGTCGATCGCCCAGGTGCCGATGTGGGTCGAAGACATGTAACGAATGTTGGCAAAGTCAAAGGCGAGAAGCGCGCCGACCGATGATTTTTCTAGCTCGGCTTTGAGCTTGGCGAGACGTTCGGTGCGAAGCTTGTCAAAATCGAGGCGCTGTTCCCAGTCAACCTGGTTTGTGCCAAAAGTTGCAGTTGTCATGATTTGCCTTTCTTAGGTGACGACAATCCTGGTTAGACCAGAATCATTCCGCCGTCAATGGCCATGGTCTGGCCGGTTACATAGTCTGAATCTGCGCTTGCCAAAAAGAGTGCGGTTGGCAAAATGTCTGAAGGTTGCGCTGGGCGACCGAGCAAAATGTCTTTTGACATTGAGTCAAAACCTGAGTCACCTTCGCCAATGGCAATGAGGTCTTTGTCGAGTTGGGTCCAGAGTGGGGTAGCAACAACTCCTGGGGCAAATGCGTTAACCGTAATGCCGTGCTCGGCGAGCGCTCGAGCGGCTGCCTGAGTAATCGAAATTACTGCGGCCTTTGATGCGCTGTATGGCGCGAAACTTGAGAAGCCGGTGCGGCCGGCGATTGAGGCGGTGTTGATAACTTTTCCGGTTGTGCCCTGCCTGATGAACTGCTTGGCGGCCTCTTGGGTTCCGACAAACACAGCGAGCGCGTTGACGCGCATGATCGCGTTGAAGTTTTCTTCGGTTACATCTAGAAACTTCATCGGCTTGTTGAAGCCTGCGTTGTTGAAATAAGCGTGGATGCTGCCGAAGCGCTCCACCGCAGCGGAAATGCCCGAAGCCACAGAGGCACGGTCGGTAACGTCAACCTTCACACCGAGAGCGGCGCCACCCGCTTTTTCGATTTCGACTGCGGTTTCGTTTGCGGCTTCAAGGTTCAAGTCTGCGATTACCACGTTTGCGCCCTCAGAAGCTAATCCCAGAGCGATGCCTTTGCCAATGCCCGATGCGCCGCCGGTAATAACGACTGTGCGCCCTGTCATTCTTGAACCCATGGTGTCCTCCTCGACACTTCAGCCCTACACAACTGCAGTTAGTTGTGTTTAGTCTAACTAAACATTTTTATCTGGAACAACTTTAATATCCAGAGGTTTTTGCCACGTTTTCAATCGAACGCGCCTACACAGCAATAAAATATTGGGTTCTGCTTGGGTCGACCAGGCTGGCCCTAGAAAAACGTATGCAAAACGTTATGGTTGATGGCTCTGAACACAACGGCGATGTTGTTGAATGAGAGTGAAAACAATCAAAAAGGAGTAATCATGACTTTTAAAGTTGAAGGCGTTCACCACGTTGGCATTACCGTGCGCGACATCAATCGATCATTCGCGTGGTACAAAAAGATGTTTGGCTTCGAAGCTGGTCCAACCAACCACGGTCACGGCGAAATGCTTTCTCAAGCAGTGCAGGTTGAAGAAACCGAACTTGCGTTCGCAATGATCGACATCGGTTCAACGCGAATCGAGTTTTTGCAATACATCCACCCCGAGGGTAAAGATTTTGACCTAAAAAACGGCGACGTCGGCGCAACTCACATCTGTTTTCAAATCGATGACATGGATGCCGCGTATGCGACCCTCACCGAGCGCGGTGCGGTTTTCAACGCACCACCAATCACGCTCACCGATGGCGACCTAGCTGGTTGCAGCTGGGCATACCTTCGTGACCCAGACGGCATTCAGCTAGAGATTTGGGCTCAGCCTAAGAAGTAGCTCGCTGTATTTCTTGCCGATAACAGCGATGTCATAGCCAGCTGCCGCTAGTTCGATAGCCGAGGCGTATTTGGCGCGAAGTTTTTCGTCGACCAAAAGTAACTCAAGCGCTTTGGCAATCGCGCTCACGTCTCGCTGCTCAGTCAAAATTCCACTCTTGCCGTCGACGACCACCTCGTTGATCCCCGGCAGGTTTGACGCAATCACAGCGATTGCCCCAGCTGCACCTTCGAGCAACGTAACCGGCAGACCCTCTTGATCTCCCGAGGCGGCGGTGACTGAGGGAATCACCATAATCTCTGAGGCTGCAATGGTGGCGAGCACCTGCTCGCGACCGCACTGGCCGAGAAACTCAACGGGCAGGCCCGCGGCTGAGGCCTCAAGTTCGGCGCGAATCGGACCATCGCCAATAACTTTGAGCTCGAGCTTTACACTTGCCGGCAGCTGGCGCATCGCGTCAAATAGGTAGGTGAAGCCCTTCTTTTCAACCAGACGCCCAACCGCCAAAACTTGACCGGGAACTTTAGCTACCGATTCGCGAACCTTGCGAACATACCGAGTGTCAACGCCCATTGGCAAAACCGAAATCTTGTCGGCTGGCAAGCCAAAACCGCGAAGGCTCTCGGCCATTTGTGAGTTGACCGTTGTGATGTGTTTGGCGTGTTCGAAAACTCGCTTTTTTAGAGCAAGTAGCGGCTTTTGGTTGAGCGCATAAATGTCGCCGCCGTGAGTGGTAACCATCAGGGGCACCTTTGGCGCGACGATTGCAGCAACCAAACCCTGCGGAATCACCCAGTGAGCGTGAATCGCCGCCGGCTCGAGTTCGCGCACTAGCCGGCGAAGTGCTGTGCCGAGGCCAATGAACATTGGCGCGAC
Organism: Actinomycetota bacterium; assembly: GCA_041181225.1. GTDB lineage: Bacteria > Actinomycetota > Actinomycetes > Actinomycetales > Microbacteriaceae > Rhodoluna. Next base: position 26,679 of record JBEGPW010000012.1, read on the forward strand.
CTGCAAGAAGCGAGACTTTCTGGCTTTCAAGTTGTCAAGAATCGCACCATCGGCAAGGTCTTCGAAAGCTTTGAAAAAGTATCGGTAACGAATAACTTGGATGCTGCCCACCGTTTCGCGCGCCGCTGCCCCCGGCACCATTGGTGTTAGCACCGTCACGTTAAACCAATTGGCTTCTTGCTCGGCGAGGTCTTGAACAAAAGCCGGGGTGCCATCGTTGGCGCGGGCCGGAAAAGTCGAAGCCAGCACAATCAGGTTTGGTTTTTTGTCAGCCATCGGGTCTATTTGCTATCGACTGATTCTGAAGCGCCAATGCTGCGACGCAGCTTCAACCCAACAAAGTCGTTGGTCAAAATTTGAGCCACACCAACGATGGCCGCCACGACAAACAGCCCCATAAAGTGAATCCACATGCGGTTGAGCGAATCATCCCAGCCAACTCGACCAAGGGTGGGCGAACCAAACTGGCCGCCATCGACCATCTTGGCCAAAAATGAAGCCAAACTCAGCGAAACCAAGACTCTTAACAGCGTGCCGTAAATCATTTCGCGCTTCACAAAGAACGAAACAGCAGCAATGATTAGGAATCCCCAAAAAATGAAGCCCCAACCACCCGAGCCAAGTAGCAAGTTTGTAACCAGGCTCCTGTCACCTTTTTTGAGCGCACTGAAGAAGACAACCTCAAGGCCAGCAAACACCGCAAACAAAATTACTGGGGTGAGAGCGAAAATGCGGTCGATAACTTTTGGAACCCAACGGTAAAGCGCCCAAACTGCCGCCAAAACAATAACCATTGCTAGCGGAACCAACCAGGTCATTCGGCCGGTTAGCACGTAGCTGCTGACCGTATACATCCAGGTTAAGAACGATGCAAAAACCGCAGCGATGCTAACGAGCACCTCAGTGGGTTTTGTGTCGTGACGGCTCGCAAAAATCGCAACAACCACTAGCGAGAGCAGGGCGCCTTCTGGTCTGGTCATAGTTACCACGGCTAGACCTAGGCACACGGCAATCAACTGGCCGCGGGGGTGGGCAAAAACTTCATGGCTGACCAGCATTGCCGCAACCGAAACCGTAATGCCCAGCGCAACCAACGTGTGGCCGTTTACATAAAAGACTGCAACCCAAGGCATCGACGCCGTGAAGACAACAGCGGCCACAACCGCGATTGAGGCAATGGTTACGCGCCGACTAAAGTCGCGCAGCAAGAGCAAGGTGAAGCCAATCGTAACCATCGCCAACAGGCCAAAGATGATTGGCATAAACGCGTCGATTCGATTTTCACCCTCGCCCAACCCCAACAGCAGAATTAGTGAAAAGCCTCGCTTGAGCGACATTGACGTGCCCATGACCCAAGGCGCACCACCGCCAGAGACGTATTCGGCGAGAGTCAAAATCCAGAGTGCGTCGCCGTGCGGTCTTGTAAAGAAACCCAAAACGCGCGATCCAAGCTCACCGAGCGCCACAACCCCAAATGAGGCCGACAGCGCCCAGAGTTGGCTGCGCAAGTTTTTGACTCCTGGCAGAGCAAAAGCCACTAATAGCGCAACGAACACCCAAGCGTCGAGACCATCGATTTTCACCGGCAGGCGATTGGCTGCAGTTGCAATCACAACGCTCAAGATTCGCAAAACTACTACGGCCAAGAAACCAATTGGCACAGTCAGCCAGAAATGTTTCGTGATCACTCTTGAGCCGATGGCCACCGAAGCCAAGGCAATGAGTGCGAGAAGCGCTAAGTCAACCATCAGCTCACCGCACCAATCACAGATTCAAGAAGTTGTTTTTCAACGAGACCAAAAATGTTTTGCGACAGGTGAACGCCAACAAAAACTTTTGCGTCAGCGTTGATCGATTTATTGCTCATGATTCTGACATCGCAGTACTTGTGAAAACGGTTCAAGCATCGCGTTTTGCTAATGGCAACCGAATTGCCGCTAATGGCTCTCAGCGCAACTGAGTCGTCAGCCGAAAGCTCTAGAGGCGGCGAGCTGCTGTCAACCACGATGTGGTTTACTTCGGCTAGCTCAGCTGGAATAAAAATACCGTCGTTCTGAAGGTCGCCCAGGTTAGTAAGGCTAACTTTCCCCTGTGTGCTGCGCACCAAAAACGCAAGGCCCCAGTTCCAATTCTTGCCGTTGATCAACTCAGCCGCAGACTCGTAACGGTCAAGGCGTTGAAAGGGATTCGAGCGTCGAGTCAAAAGCAGGTTCGCAGAAACAATAAGAAGTGCAACCAAAACCACAGCCATAAGCCTTTTAGAAAATCTGATTTTGTGCACGTTTTTGACCGGTTCTGCAATCATTGGCCACACCTTTTGCTTGCTGAAAAAAATGGCAACGGATGCTGCGCAACAAGAAGACTTGCTTTAGCCAAATTATACTTGACGACCCCAGAATGCCTGATTTTTGGCTCTGTTATCATTAACCCAACCCTTTTTGCGAGCAGATTGAACCCATGAAAATTCTGATTTTGAACAGCGATTCTCCAAATAATCGTGGCGACCGCGCAATCTTGGCTGGCAACATTGAGCTCTTAAAGTCGGCATACCCCGACGCAAAAATCACCTCACTCTCGCAGTTCAAAGAACGCGACGAAGAGTGGTTTGGCATTAGCTTTCTCAAGCTCTCGCCCTATAGCATCAAGCCAAACGACTATTTGAAACTGCTTGCCGAGGCCCGCAAATCAGACATCATTTTCTGGGGTGGCGGCGAAATTCTTAAGGACTACACCAACAAGATTTCGTTGTTCTATTGGGCTCTGAAACTGTTTGGCGTTCGCTTGGTAAATAAAAACATCATTGGAGCTTTTCAGGGCATCGGCCCAACCAAGGCCGAAATCAGCAAAAAGGTAATCGCGTTTGCGGTTAGCCAATGTCGCGCGTTCCTAACCCGCGACGAAGAGTCAAAGGCCAAGCTAGAAGCCTGGGGCGTCAAGATTCCGATCATCTCTTCATATGACCCCGCTATTTTTGAGCAGGCAAAGCCAATCAGCGGGCAGGCGCTTAAGAACTTTTCAGAAACCCAAGGAATCTCTGTTGAGGTTCTAAACAACTTCATCGGCTTCGGCGTTAGGCGCTGGTTTCACTATCGGGCGAGCTCATGGTTGCCCGCCAGCCTAAAGCCTTGGCAGAAAGCCACTTCAGAAAACAGCGATGAGCTCAACCTTTATATTGGCAACCTGGCCCAAATTGCCGACAACCTGATTGAAAAACACGACGCCAACATTGTGTTTTTTCCGATGCACGTCTCTGCCTCAGAGAATGACCAGGGTTTCGCAACTGAGGTAATCAGTCGCATGCGCCATGCTGACCGGGCCTACCTCATCAGCAAAGACAACCTGGCTCCGGTCGACATGGTCAGCGTTTTGTCGATGGCCCGCGCCTTCATGGCTTCGCGACTGCACTCGGCCATCCTCGCTTCGGTTGCAAACGTTCCTGCCTACTGCCTCTATTACGTTGATAAAGGTCGCATCTTTTTTGAACAGATGGGTCTTTCAAAGCACAGCGCGAGCATCAACACCATCTTGGATGACGGCGCGGTCGAAACCCTTACCGAACAAATCAACTTCTTGATTGCCAACTCGGCCAACGTTAAAGCCGAGATGAGCACCCGACTCGGTCAGATGCGCGACGAAATCGAACTCGACCTTCAGCGTGCGGTTAATGGCTAAGAGGCTAATCCCAGCAGTTTTTTATGCACTGGTTATAGTTTTTGGCGCAATCTATCTGACCCGCATCGACTGGCAAGGTCTCTCAGAAATCACAATTGACCCGTGGTGGCTTTTGGTCGCCACAGCCGTCTCACTGTTTACGCGTTTCTGGTTTGCCGAAATCTGGTTGTTCCTTCTCAAGCGCTTGGGGGCCAAACTCGACGGCAACCGCGCCAAGCTTTTTGTGGTTTACAGCAAGGCCTGGCTGGGTCGCTACATTCCAGGTGGCGCAGCCTGGATCTTTGGCAAAATCTATTTCGCCAGCCAAATCGGTGTTTCAAAAACCAAACTCGCAATCAGCAGCTTTTTAGAGGGCGCGCTCCAAATAATCGTGGTGCTGGTTTCAGCTGCCGCGCTGCTAGCGCTCGACCCAAGGGCAAGTCAGTTTGGCCCACTCTGGGTCTGGGGTTTAATCGCGGTTTGCGTAGTTGGGCTCCTTGCGGTGTATCCACCGATTTTCAACCGCGTTATAAAGTTTGGCTACTTGAAGGCAAGAAAAAAGCAACTGGATGACGCCGACCTCCCAAACAACAAAACCATCGGATTGGGCATTTTGGCATTCGGCGGTTCGGCCCTCATCAGTGGGCTTTCATATTTCTTTATCGCCAAGACTTTGGTGCCCGAGCTCAGTTTTGGCGACCTGTTTTATGTTGTTGGAACAGCCAACCTAGCCAGCGCCCTGAGTATGCTTGCGATTTTCGCGCCGGCTGGCCTCGGTGTTCGCGAGACCATTCAACTAACCACGCTCTTGGTCATTATGAACCCCGCTCAGGCGGTTGCCGTCACAGTGTTCATGCGTTTGTGGAGCATCGTTCTCGACCTGGTGTTTTGGCTGGGTTCGCTAGCGATTCAAAGATCACTCCGCTCTAAGAACCGGCCTTAGTTGTCAGCTGCTGCTAGCTGACCGCAAGCTCCATCGATTTCTTTGCCACGGGTGTCACGTAGAGTCGTTGGAATTCCCGCAGCTTCAAGACGGTTCACAAACTCACGAGTTACCGATGGCTCAGAGGCCGTCCAGATTGAGCCAGGTGTCGGGTTAAGCGGAATCGGATTCACGTGAACCCAACCTCGGCCTCGCGCATTAAGTTTTTCAGCGAGCAGGTCGGCGCGCCATCCGTGATCATTCATGTCTTTAATCAGCGCATATTCGATCGATACGCGACGACCGGTTTTGTCAAAGTAGTTGCGCGCGGCGTCGAGCGCTTCGTCGACTTTCCACTTTGAGTTCACCGGAATCAACTCGTCGCGCAACTGGTCGTCGGGCGCATGCAGCGAAAGTGCAAAGGTGAGCTGCAGGTCTTCGTCGGCTAGCTTCAGCATCGCCGGCACGAGACCAACGGTCGAAACCGTGATGTGGCGAGCCGACATTCCGAGGCCGTTAGGCTGAGGTTCAACCATGGTGCGAACGGCGCTCATGAGTTTGTTGTAGTTTGCGAGCGGCTCGCCCATTCCCATGAACACAATGTTGTTGACGCGCTCGTCTTCGTGAGCTTTTTCGCCAGGCTTTAGCCCACCGAGCTCACCAGCGCGAATCACGCGATTTGCCTGAACGATTTGATCGACAATCTCAGCAGCCGACATGTTGCGCGTGAGGCCAGCTTGGCCGGTGGCACAAAACGGGCAGTTCATTCCACAGCCAGCCTGCGAAGAAACACAAAGCGTGATGCGCCCTGGGTAACGCATCAATACCGACTCAACCAGAGCGCCGTCAAACAGCCGCCACAAAAACTTGATTGTGTCGCCATTATTGGTCTGAAGGCGCTTTACCTGAGTGAGAAGCGGCGGCAGCAAGGCACCAACCAGCTCTTCGCGGCCAACCTGCGGCAAGTCGGTCATCGTTGCGGGGTCACTCGAATAGTGCGAGAAGTAATGCGTGCTGATCTGCTTGGCGCGAAACCCTGGCAGACCCAGTTCTTTGACGCGAGCAACGCGTTCATCCGCCGATAAATCGGCCCAGTGCACAGGTGGCTTGCCGCGCTTTGGCTCAGCAAACTCTAAAAGTGGCCGACCCGACTCGTCGCGGCGCTGACGCCAACCTTCAGTTGCTGGTCTAACTTGTGGGCGCGTCACTTTTGGCACTCCTCGATTTGCCCTTAGCTAGCTGATCGCCGGCACCGGGACTTATTTTTAACCGGATGGCTGTTGCACACCCGCATCTTTGAGTTTAGCTGAGGTGCTTTAGAGAACCGTAGCCGATACGCTCCAGGAGCTTGAGCCAACTTTGATGGTTAGCTTATGAGCGCCTTTTTTCATTTTGAGTGACTGAACTTGTGTGGCTTTAGTCATCTTTACGCTGGCAAGTTTGGTCTTGCCCTCATAAACGGTTGCAGTCTTGCCCTTGAGATTAAGCATCGTGAGTTTAACGAGACCCTTTGAGGCTGCGCCGGTTACCAAAGTTGCACCCCAACGAACCACCGAAGTTGTTGTGGCGCTGGTAAACGTTGCCAAAGCATCACTCGCTGTTGCCGTCAAGGTTTGGTCTCCGGCGGCGGCTGATGCCACATCGACCGATACGATTCCGGCGACATCGCTGACATAACTGGTAGCACCAGAAATCGAACCATTGCCCGCGCTGCTCACCTCTACGTTCACGCCAGCGATTCCGTTTCCATAACGGTCAGTCACCTTGAACTGCACCTTTGATGGGCTCGCAGGAACTGCAACCTGACCACTGGCAACAGCTACGACTTGGCTCGCGGCGTGATCTGGCAAAACACAGTCCATTGAATACTCATGTTTGCTGGTGCCGGTTTCGATCACAAACTTCGTGGTTCCTGGACGCGTGCAGGTAACGACCATCTGCTGAGGGTAGGTGTAGCCGAAGGTGTAGGAGCTGACCTGTGAGGTTGAGGCAGCAAAGCCCGAAGCCGGCTTTGAAGGTGTGATTAGAGCAAACTTGCCACCATTGGTTGCCGTGACCTTTATGTCTGGCGCATACAAAACAATCGGTAGTGAGTTCTTGACGTAACCAATGTAGAGATTGATTATGTTGCTGTCGGTCATTACGTTGTCTGACTCGTCGATTACCAGTGGCGGATTCACTTTTGCATCTGCGCCAGAACCAACAGTCACGTTTCCTTTGTTGTCAGCGGTTATGCCCCCGCGGTTGAGGGTCATAATTTGAGTCGCGGTCGGCTTGATGTTGATGTCGCTCACCAGCTGAGGCCAAAACTCATCAAATGATTCTTGAAGACTGTTCGAGGTTGGTAGCAAAGCGAAAGCGACGTTGCCAGTTTCTTTTTGTTTGGTGTCTGAGTTGGTAAAACTGTTGGCTTTTACCTCGGCTGTCGAGTTTAGGTTTTTCAAAGAGAACTTGACTCGGCCATCGACATCAGTGTTCTTGGTGCCGACGAAGCTGTTGCTCCATTTGCAGAGGCGGCAAAGTGGGTCAAGGTTGAGAGTGATTGGCAACTCACTCATCGGGGTACCCCAAATGTCTGTCACTTTGTAAACCAAGTTGATTGTTGACCCTGCGACATAAGACTTAACGAATACCTGTGAATATTCCGGCAGCCAATCCTTTTTGAAAACTGACCAAGCCCAAGTTTTTTCGTCTAGGTCTGCATCGTTGCACTCGAATACGTGAAGGGTGTTGCAGGTTGCCTCTGGTCCGGTGCCGGTGCCGATCAACTTGATTACCGGAAAGTATCCTGCTGGTTCAAACAGCAACACCATATTGCCAACTTTGGTGGTGCCATCGCTGATGCCAGCGCGCAATACAGAGTCAGCGCGGTTTGCTTCGTTGGTTTCAGTAAGTGTCATTGTTACCTGCGCGTTGCCCTGGGCATCGGTCATGACATCTAGGTCAGCAGGCAAATTCTCTAGGTTCGCTGCTGACACCACAGTGTTGGTTGTTGAGTAGGTAAACGTCTGGTCGCCATCGAGAGTGAAACGAACCATCTTGTTGCCGTTAACCGCTTTGCCCGTGTAGGTAACGGTTACGCTGTCGCGGTCGCTTCGCACCCAGGCCTGATTGTGCTGAGTCTCACTTTGGGTTTGCAACACTGACTTTGCATCAAACTCGCGTTTGTAACGCTCAAAGACTCCGACCTCAGATTTAACGTGGAGGTTGGTCCATGAGATTCCGGTCACCCAGGTCGCGGCGGCAGAAGCGGGTTGCAGGCTAACCAATGAGGCAGCGACAATCGACAAGGCTGTTATTACACGAATAAAAACGCGCACGGGAGTCCTTTCAAAGACAAGTTTTTACGAGCGCACACACGTATTTAATCTAGAATAACAAAATTGCCGGTTTGTGAAAGCGGTTTCAGGCTTTCGTTATAAACGTTATAAACGACCTCGACCGGTGTGGCTAGGCTGATTCGCGAATTACCAGCGCAGTGCTCAAAATTACCGGCTCCACAGTTTCGCCCTTCAGCTGGGCAATCATTAGGTTGGCCGCGGCCTCACCCAGAGCAACGATGTCTTGGCGCACGCTCGTTAGCGCGGGCCTTGAGGTTTGGGCCAGAAGAGAGTCGTCGAACCCGACAACTTTAATGTCATGCGGAACCGACTTGCCAAATTCCTCAATGGCAGCAATTGCTCCTAGCGCCATGACATCGTTGCAGGCAAACACGCCATCTAAATCTTCAACCTCTTGAAGCAGCTTTAGCATGGCGGTTTTACCGCTTTCAAACGAGTAGTCTCCCTGCGCAATCAAACGCTTATTGGGAACGTTGCCCGACTTGCGATAGGCCTGATTGTAGCCATCGAGGCGCTGGCGCCCGGCAGTTGTTTCGATGTCTCCGGTGATGATAGAGACCTTAGAACATCCGCGAGAAAATAGGTGGTTGGTTGCGTCAAGGCCACCACCAAAGTTGTCGGTGTCAACGAATACAAAATCGTTCGAAGTATGAGGTGTTCCCGTGATAACCATTGGTAATCCCTGTTTGACGAGCCGCTTGATGAGGCCGTCTTTGTGGAGTTGAAAGAAAATCGCCCCGTCAACCTCGCCGCCCTGCAAAGAGTGAGCAACCGGGCCATCGGTGTCATTGAGGTTAGCCACCATGAGGAGGGTTTGCAGTTCGTGTTCCATTAAGACGCGACTGATTCCAGAGGTTACGGTCGCCCAAAAGGGGTCACTAAAAATCGAAAGGTCATCATCAATAACAACAGCAATCAGGCCGCTGCGGCCAGAAGCTAAAGAGCTGGCTGCGCGGTTTCTTTTATAACCAAGCTTCGCAACGGCGTCTTGAACAGCTTTAATGCGATCGGGGTGAACGTTATCGTCGCCATTGAGCACGCGCGAAACGGTTGCCTCAGAAACTCCCGACACCTGTGAGATTTGGGTGTAGGTGGGGCGTGCATTACTTTTGGCTGCCAAAATGACCTTCTGTTTTAGACGGAACCGTCCTCTTTCACGAAGACGTCAAAACTCCTGCGTTGGAAATGATAGCCGAATAAGCTTTCGCGCTTTCTTTCGGGGTGCGCTCAAGCGTAACAAAGTCTACATAAACCAAACCAAAACGCTTTTCATAGCCTTCGGCCCATTCAAAGTTATCCATGAGTGACCAAGCAAAATATGACCGCAGTTTTGAGCCATCGTCGACGGCACGCAAGGCGTTGGATATGTGGCTTCTAAAGTATTCAACACGACGGGAGTCGTTCACGATTCCGTCGGCATCTGGTCCTTCGCCAAAGGCCGCACCGTTTTCAGTGATTGAGATTTCCGGAATCTGAGGGTAATCCCGTTCAATCCTCATCAAAAGTTCATAAAGACCGTCTGGTGTAATCGGCCAACCCATGTCGGTTTGAGGAATCGGCGCCGTGCCATTCACACGCTGGCTGAACGGAAAAAGCCCTCCATCGCTGAGAGGCTTGTCTGTGCCCCGTGCGGTAGCCAAGAAGTTGTCGCTGTAATAGTTGACACCCAATAGTTCAGCATCAACTTTGAGGAGCTCACCGTCACCCGGCAACATCACTTTGGCCAGACGCTCGCCATAGTGGTCAACCAAATTTTGCGGATACTGTCCGAAGAGTTGAGCCTCGATCCACCAGCGGTTGATGTGTGAGTCCATCAACGCGGCTGCTTCGACCACTTCGGGATCTTCTGGGTTGAGAATCAAATAGTTCGTCATGTTGAGTGACGTGCCAGCTTTAGAGTTTGGCGAGATTTCGTGAATCACACGAACCGCCTCGGCGTGTGCCAAAGCAGTGTGGTGCGAAGCCGCGATTGCAGAGTCAAGGTCTTTAACGCCTGGAGCGTGCACGCCGCTCATGTATCCAAGCCATGAAACACACCACGGTTCGTTGATTGTGATCCACTCGCTTACGCGGTCGCCAAAGGCTTCAGCACAAGCCGAAACGTAATCTTTGAACGCTGTTACGATTTCGCGATTAGCCCATCCGCCCTTGTCTTGTAGAGCCTGCGGCAAATCCCAGTGATAGAGCGTCACCACAGGCTTGATTCCGGCTTCTAAAAGTGCGTCAATCAGGCGGTTATAAAAGTCGAAACCGCGTTCTTCGCGAACCGAGTCACCGGCCGGAAACATTCTCGGCCAAGCCAAAGAAAAACGATAGGATTCAACGCCCATGTCGCGCATGATGCGGATGTCTTCTTCGTAGCGGTGATAGTGGTCGCAGGCGACGTCGCCGTTGTCGGCATTAGCCACTTTTCCTGGCGTGCCGCAAAAGGTATCCCAAATGCTTGCTCCACGACCGTCGGTCTTTGTGGCACCTTCGATTTGAAAAGACGAAGTTGCCACTCCCCAGGTAAAGTTCTTTTCGAAACTGATCATCCTTTTACTGCTCCGTCCATAACACCGCTTACAAGCTGGCGACCAACTAATACAAATAGCAAAAGCAGCGGCGCTGTTGCCAAGAATGCTCCGCCGAGCATCAAGGCGTAGTCAATCGTGTAACTCGCCGAAAGCTGGTTGACAGCAACCTGAACCGTGAACTGGTTCGGGTCGTTCAAAACGAGTAGCGGCCACAAGAAATCGTTCCAGGTTCCCAAGAACGCAAAGAGGCCGAGAACAAAGCTGCTCTGAGCAATGATTGGCAAAACCACGCTTCTAAAAACCCGAATCACTCCGGCGCCGTCGATGCTGGCCGCTTCAAGAAGCTCGTTTGGAACCTGAGCGTCAATAATCTGACGCATCCAGAACACGCCAAACGCGGTGACGAGGGCGGGAACGACGATGGCGGTCAGCGTGCTGCCCCATCCAAGGTCGTTGACGATCATAAACAGCGGGATGATTCCTAGTTGGCTCGGGAGCATCATCGTGCCGATTACAAATAGGATCAAAAAGTTGCGACCCTTGAAGTTGAGCTTGGCAAAGGCAAAACCGGCAAGCGCTGAGAAAACAACCTGCGCCACTGAAATCACAGTACCGACAACAACTGTGTTCCAGATTGAGATACCGAAGGTTGGCGCGGCCTCAAAAACGTGGCCGATTAGGGTGAGGAATCGATCGCCGGGCACCAAAGTTGGAGGGTTCTTCGAGATTTCTTCGTTTCCGTTTGATGCGACGATGTACATCCAATAAAAAGGGAACGCCGAAACCACGATCATAAAGATCAAAACAAGATAAGACCAAGGTGAAACTTTGCGCCACCGACTCTTATCGCGGTAGTGCCTTACTAGCCAGGCAACAATCACCAAGCCGACCACAATGGTGATCAGAAGCGCGAGGTTATCTAACAAGAGGTTCATTGGACGTTCTCTCCGCTACCAAGTCGACGTGTGAAAACAAAGTTGATGCCCGAGATTATGAGCACAATAAACGTAATCATGATGCCGATGGTTGCCGCATAACCCCAGTTACCCATGTGTGCCTGCTCAAACAAGAAGAGCGTCAGGGTTGAGAATTGTCGGCTATCGCCGCCGCTTTCGCCGCCGGCAAGCGTCAATGGTTCGGCAAAGACCTGCAGGCCACCGATGGTGCCAACCACCAAAACGAAAGTGATTGTGTTGCGAATTCCGGGCAGCGTCACATATCTAAATTGACGCCAGCCGCTCGCGCCATCGATTGACGCAGCCTCGTAAAGCTCATTTGGCACAGCCAACATCGCGGCTAAGAAAATCAAAGCGTTGTATCCGAGCCAGCGCCAGGTGATCATCGTCGCAATCGCAATGTGGCCAGGAACTGTTTCTGAAACAAAGTTGATGTGGTTACTCATGCCGAGGTACTCGCGCGCCAAGTTCACCAAACCGAAGTCACGGCTGAATAGTTGCCCAAACACGATTGCAACGGCCAACACCGATGTGATGTTTGGAACGAGCAACATGGTGCGCCAAAAAGTTTTGAACTTGAGCATTGGGTTTCGAAGCACGTTGGCCAGCGCGATTGCCATCACCATTTGAGGAAAAGTCGAAAGCGCCCAAATAGAGAAGGTGTTGCGAACTGCGAGCCAGAACTGTTCGTCTTGAATCACACGCACAAAGTTGTCGATGCCGATGTAGGTGTGTGTGAAATCTAGAGGATCCCACGAAAAGAAAGCGATGTAGACCGAATAAATTACCGGCGCCAAACCGAAAATCAAAAACATGACGACAAACGGGGCTGTAAAAAGGTAGCCCCATCCGCCATTGAGCGAGTTAACAACCGCGCCGTCTGACGCTTTTTGCTTCGGCTTTTTGGCCTTGCGCGGGTCGCTGGCTCGCCAGGGCGACAGCGACTTGCTGGCTGTATTCGACATGTTTTTAAGTTTCTAGTTAGTTGTTACTTTGAAGGGCCGACAGCGTTTTTGATTTCGTTCAGCGCCTGAGTCCAGGCCGAGGCCGCGTTCTGTTTCTTCAAACCAACTCGGCTCAGAGCCTGACCAATAATGTTGTCGATTGCACGCTGCTTCTTGCCTTCATAAATCGGCTTGAGTGTCTTTACCGACGAGCCGTAAATCTGACCAACCGGAGCGTTGTTAAAGAACGGGTCTTTAAAGTTCTTGAGCGCTGGGTTGTCATAGAGCACCGATGTCGAAGGGAACAGGCCGTACTTCTTGAAAATCTTCAGTTGCTCGGCTGGTGAGAGGTACCAAGACATGAAGTCCCAAGCCTCTTTTTTGTGAACTGCAGACTTTGGAATCGTTAGCTGGCTGCCACCGAGGTTTCCGCCACCGCCAGGAAGATCTGCGATGTCCCACTTGCCCTTGGTTTTCGGTGCTTGCTGCTTGATGTAGTCCATCATCCAAGCCGGTGCAAGAATCGTCGCAAAAATTCCCTTGTTCATTCCAACGTTCCAGTCGTTTGTGAACGAGTTGATGTTGGTGCCGATTCCCGCACCCAAAGCCGTCGCAGTGGTTTGGAAAGCGGTTTTTACCTGTGGGTTGCTCTCATAAACGAGCTTGCCGTCTTTGGTGTTGTCGTTCTCGTAATACTTCTTAGTGCCCTGGTTGAGAACGGCGTTGTAGATGGTGCCGGCGTTGTCGATAAAGCCGTAGCAAACCTTCTTTTTAGAGCAAGAGTCTTTCTCGGCTTTTGAGAGGTTCTTTTGGTATTTCTGACCGGTAGCGATAAACGCGCTCCAAGTCGGCCAGAGTTTGGCTACGGCATCGCGTGAAGTTGGCAGGCCGTGTGCCTTGAATAGCGCTGGTCGGTAGGCGACCTGCATGCCACCCACGTCGGTCGGGAGTCCAAACACCGTTCCCTCGTAACCAACGCCCTGAGCCCAGCGCCAGTCTAGGTAGTTATTTTCAATCGAGGCTGAGTTATATGGAGCCTTGCGAAGGTCGGTGAAATATTGTGGGTAGCTGCGAAAGTATCCTGAGTATGAAACTTCAACGGCTGCGATGTCGGGTGTTTTGTTTGCGAGGAAAGAAGTGATCAAGCTCTGGTGGTGAGCGTCAAGCCCACTCTTTTTTAGCTGGATGGTGATCTCGGGGTGAAGTTTTTTGTAATCGATGATTGCCTGAGGCTCAATCACGTTACCGTATGTCCAAACTGTCAGCGTCACCGCGGCTGGCGCGGCAGATGCCGGAGCGACCAGTGAAAGGGGCAATGCAAATGCAATCGCGATTCCGGCGATGCGGGCGCTTAGTTTTTTCATTTTGATCGCTTCCGTAATGTTGAGGTTTCGGATGGCTGTTGTGCGACAGCCATCCGAAACTTCGAGTTTGTACTCAGAAAGGTTGTTACTTGGTATCCGTGAAATCGGTTTCACGTGCTACTATTACAGCGTGAAATCGGTTTCACGACAAACCGTTTTCGACCTAAAAGTTTCATTGTTACCCAATCGTTACTGCTCGAATGTGCGTTCGGCCTAGTTCCCCAAATAGGAGTTCCAATGCGCCGCTTTGTAAAACTAACTGCTCTGGCCGTTGTGGCCGCGTCTCTTGCCGCCGGCACAAACGGAACCGCTCAGGCTGCGGCAAAGAAGCCGGTTCTAAAAATGCTCTGGCACCAAGAGTTCAGCGGCAAAGCCGGCCAAACCCCTTCATCCAAGATTTTCAATTACGACCTTGGTGGCGGTGGGTGGGGAAACCTTGAACACCAGGCCTATGTCGACGACCATGCAAAAACCGATGGCTCGAAGCAGGGCAACCTGGTCATTAGTGCCACCAGATATGCCCCAAACCTCGACGACATCTACTACCAGTGCCCAATCAGCACCCAGGGTGGCGCTTGCGAGTTTTTGTCATCGCGCATTCAGACTCAAGGAAAACTTGCTTTTCAATACGGGCAGATTTCAGCTCGCATCAAAATGCCTGAGGGCGACGGAGTTTGGCCAGCATTCTGGCTCTTGGGCAACGACTTGGCGACCAACCAGTGGCCTAGCTCTGGCGAAATCGACATCGTTGAAACCCGCGGCGACCAGTATCCATACACGGTATTCGGAACTGCCCACGGCCCTGGATATTCGGGTGAGGCCGGAATCGTCGACAACAGAATTCTCAAGGTAAAGCTTTCGGCGGGCTACCACGTCTATAGCGTGGTGTGGTTAAAAAACAAGATCCAGTGGCTGGTTGACGGCGTCGTCTATAACACCGTCACCCCATCAATCGTCGGCAAAGGCAAGGGCTATGTGTTCAACAAGCCGTTCTTTATGATCTTGAACCTGGCCATGGGTGGCAACTTTGTTGGCGGACCAATCGACCCAACTTTGACCTCATCAAAAATGTCGGTTGACTACATTCGCTACTACTCTTACAACGGCTCAGGCAAAGTGACCGGCGCCAAGGCGGCTATCGCTGCCGGCAAGCCATAG
>JBEGPW010000013.1:0-15765 GCA_041181225.1 Actinomycetota bacterium
TTGCTCCCGGAATTCGATCAAAAACTAGCGGGGCGATTTTCTGCTGCGTGATGCCTGCAAAAAGTTCAAAGACGAGTGAGCTAAACAGAACTGCCCGAGCCACATTGGCGAAAATGCGCAATAATTCGCGCCAATCAAATCGCGCGCTCAAAAACAGTGCAAAGAGAGTTAACCCAATTTGCAGGCCCAAAACTCGAAAAGTATAAAACTGGTAAGCCGACCAAAACAGGCTAAGCACCATAACAATGTGAAGGGCCATGAGCGAAAGTGGCAGTTGTCCACTTAGGCGACGCAGGTTGCTTCGTGCCAAGAGAATCATTGCCGGCAGCCAGGCCAAGGCAAAAACTACGAACCAACCCCACCAACCGAAGCCAGCTCTAACTCCGTCAGCCGCCATCAAAATGAATATTCCACTGGTGGCTATCCAAGTTTTTAGGCGGTACCCCTTCTTTCGAGGGTCGGTGATGACGCGAATCGGTTCGGTGATTGCATCCATGCCACTCAGTTTAACGCTGGCTCTCACCTAAAGTTAAAACAGTTTGACGTGAAAGGCTAGGGCGCGATGATTCGCAAAATTGCTAACAGCCCACGAGATTATGCTTGGGGTTCCAAAACCCTCATATCCGACTATTTTGGGCTGCCCGCAACCGGCGGTCCTATGGCTGAAATCTGGTTTGGAACCCACACTGGCTCGCCAACCTACCTGGCCGATGAACCAGGCAAAAGTGTTTTGGCGGCTCTCGAAGGCCACCCGCTTAGTTACCTGCTCAAAATTTTGGCGGCCGACCAACCGCTAAGCATTCAGGCTCACCCAAACGCAACCCAAGCCCTCGAGGGTTTCGAGCGTGAAAACGCCGCCGGTGTGCCTTTAGATTCTCTCTCGCGCAACTATAAAGACGCTCGGCACAAGCCCGAGATGATCGTTGCTCTGGTTGATGGTTTTGAAGCGCTCTGCGGTTTTCGAAATCTGTCAGAAACCATTGAGCTGTTTAAGAGTTTCGGCCCCTCACTGGCGCCGTTTGTTGCGGCACTTGAGAAACCGGATGGCTTGCGCCAGGCGTTCAACCTAGCTTTTGCGTCTAAAGGTCAGCTCGGAGCAATCACCGCTGAACTGGCCCGCAAGTCTCAGTTGGTTGCCAAACTTGAGGCTCTTTACCCCGGTGACCCAGGCGTCATCGTGGCGCTCATGATGAACCACGTTGATCTGGCTGCCGGCGAAGGGCTCTATTTGCCCGCAGGTAACATCCACGCCTATTTGCATGGTTTGGGCGTTGAAATTATGGCTTCGTCTGACAACGTTTTGCGCGGCGGTCTAACCCCGAAGCATGTCGATGTTGCCGAGCTTCAATCTGTTGTTGTCTTTGAAAGCCAAGTCGCAGAAGTTCTTGTGCCGAAAACGATTCTGACCGGCTTGGCCCGCTATGAAGCTGACTGCCCAGATTTTGCGCTTTATCGCGTCAATCTAACAGGTTCAACGGTTTTGGCTGACTTAAAGATTTCGACAGATTCGGTTTTGCTTTGCGACGGCGGAGAGATTTCGATTTCTGACAGTTTAGGAGACCACGTGGTGATCAAACGTGGCGAAGCGGCACTCATTACGGCAGACGCTAAGTTCGTTAGTCTCTCTGGCAGCGGCAAAGGGTTTTTAGCCTGCTAACAGCGATTAGGCGGTAGCAGCCCAAGCGCTTTCGATGATGTCTTCGAGGTTTCGCGTCGCCGACCAACCCAAGGTCTGAGTAATGCGAGTTACGTCGGCGGCTAAGGCCGGCGGGTCGCCCGCGCGTCTTGGCTGAATATC
Source organism: Actinomycetota bacterium (assembly GCA_041181225.1). Classification (GTDB taxonomy): domain Bacteria; phylum Actinomycetota; class Actinomycetes; order Actinomycetales; family Microbacteriaceae; genus Rhodoluna. The sequence goes on from JBEGPW010000013.1 coordinate 1,799, forward strand.
GGTTTCAAAGTTGATTCCTGTGGTCTTTCGAATCTGCTCAAGCACCTCAAGCACCGACGAGCCTTTGCCCGTGCCAACGTTAAAGGTTGAGTGCTCGCGGCGGTCTCGCTCAAGATATTCGAGCGCGCTCAGGTGAGCTTCGGCCAGATCTAGAACGTGCACATAGTCACGAACGCAGGTGCCGTCGGCTGTTTCATAGTCGCTACCAAAAACTTTCGGCGCTTGACCGGCGCGAATGGCTGCGAACACAATAGGCACCAGATTGGCCACGGCAGTGTCGGCCAGTTCAGGCCAACCGGCGCCGGCAACGTTGAAATATCGCAGGTTAGCTCCCCGTAAACCCCAAGCGGTGGCTGCGTTGGCAACCATCCATTCGCCTATAAGTTTGGTTTGACCATATGGGTTGATTGGTTCGCAAATAATGTCTTCGCTGACAGCCGGCACATCGGGCATTCCGTAGGTTGCCGCGCTAGAAGAAAAAACAAGGCGCTTAACCTCTGTTTCACGCATGGCGGTGAGCAGGTTGGCGAGGCCGCCGATATTTTGTTGAAAGTACCATTCGGGTCGGGCAACCGAAACCCCAACCTGTTTAAGGGCTGCGAAATGGATCACCGAAGTCACCGCGTTGGCGCGCATTGATTCTGACAAAATCGCAGTGGCTGATTCGGCGGCCAAATCGATGTGCACGAGTTCGGCGTTGCCGATTCTGGTTTCGATTCCGTTTGAAAGGTTGTCGACCACAACCACATTCTCGCCACGATTTTGTAACAGTCTTACAACATGCGAGCCTATGTAGCCCGCCCCACCAGTCACCAATACAGTCATGGTCTAATGCTAGCGGTTTCTGGTTTCTGCTCTAAAACCTAGAATTTGCTTGCCATTCAGGCGTTTTCAAGCCGAAATTCGTCGAGCGAACGGGTGAATATCTTGCGACACGCCCGAGTGTTTTCTGGGGCTTCTCTGAACTTGACTTAGATGAGTTACACCAGTGTAATTACAACAACGAAAGTCGCTAGGCACCAGTGCCGTTCTGGGTTGAAGGTAGGAATAAGGCATGGAAGACACCAATCGGGTTCCCGAGAACTGGTTTATTGATCCTGTACTTCTTGGAGTAGCCGGCGCTTATGCTAATCCAGAATCAGACGCGCTGTCTTGGCAAGCCGAGGCGCTTTGCGCACAAACCGACCCCGAAGCATTTTTTCCTGAAAAAGGTGGTTCGACTCGTGACGCCAAACGCATCTGTGGCGGTTGCGAGGTAAAAGCCCAATGCCTTGACTACGCACTCGAAAATGACGAACGTTTCGGAATCTGGGGTGGGCTTTCGGAGCGCGAGCGTCGCAAGCTCAAGAAGCGCGCCTAAAGCGCCTAGGCGACCTCAACCATGAGTGTTCGCGTAGCGGCGATTGTAATAAGTCACTCGCAACCAGAGTGGCTTCACAAAACTCTTATTGCGCTTCAAAGTCAAACCTGCCCGGTCGACGAAATCGTTGCTGTTGACTCGTCTCTAAACGGTGATTGCTCAGAGGTGCTAAAAGATTTCGGCGTTAAAACAATTGTGCGCCGGGCCGATAAAAACTTTGGAGCGCTGGTAGCGGCCGGAGTGGGTCAGTCAACCTCGGGGTTTGTCACAAACACTACTGCCAACGACCTCGAGACCGCTGAACTCGAAAAACTCCACAGGGCAATCGGATGGTACTGGTTGCTGCACGAAGACAGCGTCCCTGAGCCGAATGCCCTCGAGCAACTTTTGGCTGCTGCCGATCTTTCGCCGTCGGTTGCGCTTCTCGGGCCAAAACAGGTTGATCCGACCTCGCCAAAAAAGATTGTTCAAATGGGGTTGACGCTGACCAAGGCGGGAGCGATTTTCAGTTTGGTTGATGGTGAACTCGATCAAGCTCAACATGATTCTCTAGACGATGTTTTGGCGATCGGAACCGCAGGCGCGCTTATTCGCAGCGACCTTTATCGTCGCCTTCAGGGTTTTGACCGTCACGCGCCGAATCTGGCTTCAGAAATTGATTTTTCGGTGCGGGCCCGACTTAGCGGCTACCGCGTTGTTGTTGTGCCTTCTGCCAGAGTTTCACACGCAGAACTCACGCTAAACGGGTTGAGACCGAGGCGCTGGTTGGGAACGAGCCCAGAAACCGCAAAACGCCGTGCCGAAATTCATCTTCAGTTGGCTTACTTGCCAGGCTATTTGGTCTGGCTCTATGCCCTTTTTCTGCCGGTCTCCGGTTTACTGCGGTCTTTGTGGCAACTGGCGTCTAAACGCCCAAACTTGGTTTTTGCAGAAGTCAGTGCCGCTTTCTGGGGTTTCGGCACTTTGCCGGTTCGCCTCTTGAGCCGCACGCGAGTAAACCTAAATCGCGATATCAAATACAGCAGTTTGAGGCCGCTGCGCGCGAGTTGGTCAACTGTTCGCAATCGAAATCGCTTGCTCCAAGATCATGTTGATCTAGAGCCGGTTGCCCTCGACGCAGCACCGGCAAAAACTCCATCCAAGAAGTTTTCAGGAGCAGGCGCGTGGTTTATCTTTTTTGCGTTACTGGTTTCGAGTTGGCAGTATTGGCCCACCAACACGGCCGCCGTTGGCGGCTCGCTGGCCCCCCTTTCGAGCGATTGGTTTCACCTAGCCGATCGGGCCGGGTCATCTTGGCAAAACTCTGGTTTAGGTCTGGCCGCGCCAAGTGACCCTTTTAATTGGCTCCTGGCAGGCATCGGGTTTTTCTGGTTTGTTACTCCGAGCATTGCCTTGGCCACGACTATCTTGCTGTCTCGGTCGATAGCGTTTGCTGGCGCTTGGCACGCAATGGGTTTGGTTTCTCGCCGAGCTTGGTTGCGCAACCTGCTCGCTCTGGCCTACGCGCTTTGGCCAAGCTTCGTTTTGGCTCAGAACCGAGGGCTCCTTGGCGCGATTTTAACTTGGATGGCTTTGCCTTGGCTGATTTTGGCAGTTGCGAAGCTGGCCACCAAATCGCCCGACAATCGAGCCCGTGGCCGCCAGTCAAGTTGGCTGGGTGCCAGTGGATTGCTCTTTGCAGTCGTTGCTTTGTCTTCGGCCGCCACTGCTTTGCTGCTTGCAGCCGCGCTCGCTTTGGTGGTTGCAACTCGACCGAGGCGAATCGGTGTTTTGATTTGGGTTCCCTCCCTAGCGGTTTTATTGGTTTTTCCATTTGCCTGGCATCTCGCGATTGGCTTGGGAAATCCGCTCGCAACTTTAAGCGAGCCGGGAATTCCGGTGGGTTCACAGCCGGAGGATTTTTGGCAGATTCTGCTCTCGGCTGGCGGCGCCAGTTGGTTATCCGGTTTGGCTTCAGTGGCTTTGTGGCCGGCACTATTTCTTTTGCTAGCGGTTGTTGCGTGGTTCACCGACCGTGCCCTTCTGGCAGCTGCACTCTCGGGGTTTGCGACATTTGGGGCAGCTGCGGGTTTTGTTTTGCAGAGAATTGATTTTGCTGCGCTCGGGGTTAACGGCAATGCCGCCGCGACCGGCTCGATAACTGCTTTGGCGTTACTTCTAGCGGCCGGCATCTCGCTCGACTCTTTCAAAAAGAAGTGGCTGACTACCCTCGCAGGCAGTTTTGGAATCTCGTTCGCACTATTGGCTTCGCTCGGGGCGTTTGGAATTCCCCAGCCGTTTTCGGTTTTGCCCGCGCCCGAGTTGAAGTTTTCGAGTGTTCGAACTGTGCCTGCGATTTTTGAAGCCGAAGCGGGCCAGGGAACCAGATTTCGTTTGCTAAAAATTTCTCAAGAAGATTCGTCTCTTTTTAGCGCGCAACTGGTTTGGGCCGACAGTCTTTTGCTCGAGTCCAACTCAACGGCCTATCGATTTGCTTTGCCAGAATCGCTCGCCGATAGTGACGCCTTCTGGTCGGTCGATGCTCTGGTGGCCAACCTGGTTTCGGCAAATGGAGCCGATCTTGCGCCAGCGTTTGCACGAGCCAACATTGGCTATGTCATGGTTCCTTTGAACGACTCGGTCGATTTGGCCGCGGCGCTAAATGCGGTTCCCGAGCTTGAGTCGGTTGGCGAAACCGAGTTTGGTTGGCTTTGGAGCGTCAAGGATGCCTCGGCAGCGGCCCCTCCCAACCCAAACAATCAGACCTGGTCGATTACCAAGGGGTTGCAGCTGTTTGGAATTGCGGTCTTCGTCTTGCTGGCTGTTCCCGCCGGTCGCTCTAGAAGAGCTCAAGGTGTCGGAGCTATTTTTAGTGAAACCGATTTTGATGAGGCTGAGCCCGACTTTGCCAGTTCTGGGGCCATTGCCGACTCGCGTGATGGCGGAGCAAACTAATGGTGCGCAAGATTTTGGCGACGTTAATCGGGGCGACACTGTTGGCGTCAGCCCTTGTCGGGTTTGATCTCGGATGGCTTCGGCTCGACGAAAAGGTGGCGTTTAGGGTTGGCAGTCAAAACCCAATCGTCTCAAATGTTGTTCAAGCGAGACCACTAAGTTTGGTGTGCCCGGGCCCAGCGTTTTTGGAATCATCCAAGAGCGGGGTCGCGGCCAAGTTTCACCAGGTTGGATCCTCAGAAACTGGCGTCAATCGAAGCGCTGTGGCGAGTTTTGAAACCTCGAGCGCTGCTTCGACCGTGACGACTGACGCTGATCAATTGAACAGCCAGCAGGGCAGCAACCTGCTGAGCGCTAATCAGACCCAAATCTTGCATACTGCGCCAAACGGAGCTTCGGCCGGTGCCAACGGCCTGATATCGACCGAATGTCAGCGACCGAGCAGTGATTTTTGGTTCCTTGGGGCCGACACTTCGGTGGGGCGTCAAGCTTTGTTAGTCGTCAAGAATGCCAGCCGGGTTAACGCGACTTTTGATCTCGAATTATTTGATGAGGGCGGTGCGATTCAAGCGGCTGGAATGCTCGGTCTCTCGGTTGCCTCGGGCGATACTTTGGTCACACCACTGGCGGCTTTTGCGCCGAGTAATCGGGCTTTGGCCGCGCACGTTTCGAGTAGAGGCGGCGCTGTTGTAGCTTGGGTGCAGCAGAAGACGGTGAGGGGAACCGTGGCGGCGGGCATTGATTTTATTTCGCCTTTAAGTCCGGCCGACCAACAGCAGGTGATTCCCGGGCTTAGCGTTTATGGAGCAAAAGCTGCCACGGCCATCAAAAAATTGAACCCTGACTACGAAGACCTTGCACCGGTGGTGAGGGTCTTCGCGCCCCGTGGGGGCAAGGAACCGGCAAAAACAGTTGAGGTTACGGTCTTGGTGTCGGGCATCGATGCCAAAACTTTTGGCACTGTGGTGCGTCAAACCATTAAGGTCGGGCAGACCTCCGACATAGCAATCAGCGGCCTTGCCGACGGCAGGTATTCTGCGATTGTTACGGCCGACAAACCACTGTTTGCCTCTCTAAAACTGAGCCGGACCAGCGTCGACCAAGCGCGAGTTTTGACGTCACTGGGTTCAGATTTCACCTGGATTCCCGCTGGCGAGCAAATCTCGAGCGGCCGCACCATTGTTGTTCCAACTTTAGGAACGACAACTTTAAACCTCAGGAATGCGTCGCCTCAGGCAACCGCCGTGACCACCGTTATCGGGGGAGTTGCCAAGGAATATCAACTGAGTGAAAACGGGCTGATGGCGATCATCGTTAGGGCCGGTTCGGTTGTTCAAATATCTTCGACCTCGCCGATATATGCCAACCTGACGACCATCGAAGACGCTGGAATATCAAATCTACGAATCCTTGACCAAAAGAACTTGGGCGGCGAAGTTTCAGTTGAGTTGCGCTGAACTCAGTTCTAACGGTTGTCTAAAAAGAAGTCTGGGTCGCGCCCAATAAGTTCAGCCGCCGCGCTAAAGACTTGAAACTCGATAGACATTCGAATCTCAAACGGAGTCTTGCGGCGGTGCTGACCAAAGCGTTCGATTGGCAGGCGATAAATGACGATTGTCTGCTGGCTGGTCTTGACCGCCCACCGTCTAACTTTTTTAGTGTCTTGTCGATAACTAGGGGAGTCATAAATTTCGTATTTCAGCGCGCTGAGCTCTTCGGGATAATTCGCGGTTATGAATTCAACGGTGTTCTTCACTACTTCTTCGAAAGCAGTCATACGGTTAGAGACCTGCATAAACAGAGGGCTAACCGAAGTGCGCCTGACCGGCCGGCCATGGCGATTTCTCGTCAGTTTTTCTGACCGCAGTGAGTCTGGTTGCTGTTGACCTGGGTCGGAATCAGAGAGATCAGGCATGAAGCCAGTTTAGAGCTCGTCTTGTATTCTTTACAGAGCGCTTAGAAAGGTAAAAATGCCAGTTGACTGGAATGCAATTGTAAAAACCTATGATGTTCGAGGCTTGGTGGGAACATCACTGACCACCGAAGTGGTCGAGTCTTTAGCCGCTGGCTTTGTAGATGAACTTGGGGCTTCCGGTCAAGAAGTGATTGTCGGTTTTGACATGCGTGACTCGTCTCCTGAGTTTGCTGAAGCCTTCTCAAAAGGCGCGCGGGCCCGAGGTGCTAACGTCGTTTCGATTGGGCTGTGCTCAACCGACGAAAGCTATTTTGCTTCGGGTCAGCTTAGGGCCCCCGCCGCGATGTTTACCGCGAGCCACAACCCCGCCACCTACAACGGCATTAAGTTTTCGCGGGCCGGTGCCCGTGGCATCAGCCTTGACACCGGTTTGGCTGCGATTCGCGACCGAGCCAAAGTTTATTTGGCCAACGGCATCGATGCCGTCGAGCAGCCCGGCACCTTTCGCAATGAAGATATTTTGGCCAAGTATGCCGCCTACCTTCGTCAACTCGTTGACCTACGCGGAATTCGCAAACTAAAAATCGTGATTGATGCTGGCAACGGCATGGGCGGCATGACCGTTCCAGCCGTTCTCGGAAACGCCTGTGATTTGGGCGAACTGCCGCTCGAAATCATTCCGCTTTATTTTGAACTCGATGGCTCTTTTCCAAACCACGAGGCCAACCCGCTTGACCCAAAAAACCTAGTTGATCTGCAAAAGGCTGTTGTTGCTCACCAGGCTGACCTTGGCCTGGCTTTTGATGGTGACGCCGACCGCTGCTTCGTGGTTGATGAAAACGGTGATGCCGTTACACCATCAGCTGTGGCTGCGATTGTCGCTCGACGTGAAATCGCTCGTGAGCGAGCGAGCCACGCTAACGCCGACATCACGGTGCTCTTTAACCTCATCACTTCGCGCATCGTCGCCGAGACCATCGAAGCCGACGGTGCCACTGCGGTTCGAACCAAAGTTGGTCACTCGCTCATCAAAGATGAGATGGCCGCCACCAATGCAATTTTTGGTGGAGAGCACTCGGCTCACTATTACTTCAGAGATTTTTGGGGAGCCGACAACGGAATGTTAGCGGCGATGCACGTGCTCGCTGAGTTTGGCGCCCAGGCCGCACCGCTCTCTGAGTTTGCCCGACAATACAACCCCTATTTCTTGAGTGGCGAAATCAACTCAACTGTCGCCGATGTTGCGGCGGCTAAGGCGCGCATCCAAGCGGCTTTTGTGGGCCGCGCCGGCTTTGAAGAGTTCGACGGCATCACAGTAACCAGCCCATCAAGCGACCCGGCGTGGTGGTGGTTTAACGTGCGTGCGTCAAACACCGAGCCACTGTTGCGCTTGAATGTTGAGGCGCGCGATGAGTCGTCGATGCAGGCGATTCGCGATGAGGTTTTGGGTCTGATTCGTCAGCCCTAAAAGGTAACGTTTCTGCAAAACTCAGGGATAATTGACAAATGTTGAATTCAACCAAAACCACGTTCGATTTTAAAGTCTCTGACCTCTCACTTGCTGAGGCTGGTCGGCACCAGATTCGTCTTGCCGAAAACGAAATGCCTGGTTTGATGGCGATTCGCGACGAATATGCCCCGAGCCAGCCACTTGCTGGAGCTCGCATTGCGGGTTCGCTTCACATGACTGTTCAGACCGCAGTTTTGATTGAAACCCTGGTTGCTCTTGGCGCGCAGGTTCGCTGGGCTAGCTGCAATATTTTTTCTACCCAAGATGAAGCCGCGGCCGCGGTGGTTGTTGGTCGCGAAGGAACAGTCGATGCCCCTGCTGGCACCCCGGTGTTTGCCTGGAAAGGCGAAACTCTTGATGAGTACTGGTGGTGCACCGATCGCATTTTTGACTGGTCGGCCGAAGCGGCGTCTGCGGGTGCCGATTTCACCGGCCCGAATCTGATTTTGGATGACGGCGGAGACGCCACACTTTTGGTTCACAAGGGTCGCGAGTTTGAGCTCGCCGGTTCTGTTCCGGCGACCGGCGTTGACGACAGTGAAGAGTACGGCGTCATTTTGCAGTTGCTGCGAGGTTCGTTGGTGCAGGACCCAACCCGCTTCACTCGCATTGCCGCCGAAATCAAGGGTGTCACCGAAGAAACCACAACCGGTGTTCACCGCCTCTATGAGTTTCACAAGCGCGGCGAACTTTTGTTCCCCGCAATCAACGTCAATGACTCGGTTACCAAGTCAAAGTTTGACAATAAATATGGCATTCGCCACTCGCTGCCAGACGGTCTGAATCGCGCTACCGACGTCTTGATCGGTGGCAAAACCGCGTTTGTCGCAGGTTACGGTGACGTTGGCAAGGGAGCGGCAGAAGCGCTTCGTGGCCAGGGTGCACGCGTTGTGGTCAGCGAGGTCGACCCGATATGTGCCTTGCAGGCGGCCATGGATGGTTTTCAGGTTGTGCAGCTTGAATCTGTAATTGGCGACATCGACATTTTTGTCACGGCAACCGGCAACACCGGCATCATTCGACCGGAACACCTTCTAAACATGAAGCACCTTGCGATCATCGCCAACATTGGTCACTTTGATGACGAAGTTGATATGGCTGGCATAGCGCGCATCGAAGGAACTCAAAAAATTGAAATAAAACCTCAGGTTCACGAGTGGCGGCTTCCGACTGGCCGGTCGGTTTTGATTCTGTCTGAAGGCCGCCTCATGAACTTGGGCAACGCAACGGGGCATCCGTCGTTTGTGATGAGCAACTCGTTTAGCAACCAGGTTTTGGCTCAAATTGAGATTTTCACTAAGCACTACGAAATTGGCGTTTATGTTTTGCCAAAGTCGCTCGACGAAAAGGTTGCCCGTTTGCACCTTGACGCCTTGGGTGTTGAGCTGACAGTCTTGACCAATGAACAGGCTCGCTACATTGGGGTTCCCGTTGCCGGACCTTTCAAGGTCGATCACTACCGTTACTAACAGCTAGGAGTCGCTCTTGCCACACAAAGTTTTGGTTGTCGAAGACGAAGTCGACATTAACGAACTAATCACCGAAGCACTTCAGGCCAACGGCTATGAGGTAATGAGTGTTACCGATGGCGCTAAGGCTGTTGACGCTTTCAAAGAGTTTGAACCTGACTTGGTTTTGCTCGACTGGCAGCTACCAAATAAAAACGGCATCGAGATCATAAGTGAAATCAAAGAGTTCTCGATGGTTCCAATCATCATGGTGACCGCCAAAAATGATGCTGCCGACCTTGACCTGGCTTTGAACCAAGCTGGGGCAGAAGATTATGTTGAAAAACCTTTTGAGTTTTCGGCGCTTTTGGGTCGCATCAAAGTCAACCTTGCACGCAAACCAATTACCGAACCAAACAAGGTTCTAAAAATCGGTCCGCTAAAAATCGATCTTGATGCCCACGAAGTGAAACGCGACGACCAGAAACTTTCGCTCACCCCTCTCGAATTCAATTTGCTTTGCACTTTGGCGGCGCGCCCCAACCTGGTCTTTTCGCGCGAGATGCTGCTCGACCAAGTTTGGGGTTACCAATACAAGGCCGACACCCGCTTGGTAAACGTTCACATTCAAAGGCTGCGAAGCAAAATCGAAGAAGACGCTGAGAATCCGAAATATGTGTTAACTGTGCGTGGCGCAGGATATAAGGCTGGCCAGGGCTAGGTGTCGCGAAAAGGCCCAGTAGCTTGGGCATTCGCACTTTTTCGGCGCTCGCTTCAAACTCGCGCCGTTGTTTTCACCCTTTTGTTTAGCACCGTTTCGCTGGTAGCGGTCGGCGGTTTTTTGTCTTACTCGATCGGCGCGGGACTCTTTAACACCCGAGTCAGTCAGATTTTGAGTGAAGCTAGCCGAGCCAGCGCTGACGTTCAAAACACTTTTGTGTCGGCCTCGGTCTCTAACCAGAGCTCCTTGCAAACGCTAATGAACCAGGTGGTTCCAGGTCTTGAAACCAACTCGTCGATTCAAGGGCGGCGGGTAGCGCTTTTGCGAACGCCGGGCCAGTCGACGGCCACTTCGCTGCAAAGCCCCATCTCGGCTGACCTCGAAGCAAGTTTGATTCCTGATGACCTTCGCAAGGCCGTTCAAGCCACCGAGGGCAAACTCAACTACAAATCGGTGTCGCTACCTCAGGTCGATGGTGGCGCTCATCCTGGCTTTATTGTTGGTGCGCCGGTTAGGGTTCCGGTCGCGGGAAACTATGAGTTGTATTTGGTTTACGACCTGCAAGGTGAACAAGACACCCTCGACTTTGTGCAGCGAACACTCATTTTCGGTGGTTTCTTTTCTATCCTGCTCATTGGTTTGGTTTCGTGGTTTGTAACTAACTGGCTGGTCAAGCCGGTGCGCGTGGTTGCGCAGGTTTCTGAGACGATTGCCGCTGGTGACCTTAGCCGTCGCATTCCAGAGCGAGGCCAAGACGTCATTGCGGTGTTGGCTCACTCGTTTAACCGCATGGCCGAAGATCTCGAAACTCAGATTAAGCGCTTAAAACAGTTATCGACAATGCAGCATCGTTTCGTTTCTGACGTTTCTCACGAAATGAAAACTCCGCTCACGGTAATCAAGTTGTCATTGAACCGACTGGTTGAACAAAAACACACGATGGATGAACCTACGGCAGCCGTCGTTGATCGGCTCGACCGTCAGGTTTATAAGTTTGAAACTTTGCTTGCTGGCTTGCTTGAAATGTCGCGTTTTGACGCCGGTGTAGCCAACCTTGAGGTCGAGCCTAAGGACATTCGCGAGGTTGCGGGTGAGGCGCTTGTTGGCGTTCAGCCTCTGGCCGACGAACGCGGTTGCCGTCTATCGATTGATTTGCAAGAAATTGACTGTGAAGCCGAAGTTGATAGCCGGCGCATCGAGCGAATCATCAGAAACCTTCTCTCTAACGCGATTATTCACAGCGGCAGCAAAGAAATTTTTGTGGCTGTGGGCGCTAACGATGATGCGGTTGCGGTTTCGGTCACCGACTATGGCATAGGCATGAACGCAGAGCAGACCTCGCAGGTTTTTGATCGCTTTTATCGGGCTGATCCTTCGCGAACCAAAGAGGGAACCGGCCTGGGAATGGCGATTGCTCTTGAAGACACCAGCCTTCACAATGGCCTTCTCGAGTTGTGGTCTAAGCCGGGTGAGGGCACGTCTTTTAGACTCACTTTGCCAAGACTAGAGGCCGCGAGTTTTGCGCAGTCGCCGTTGCCCTTGCCGCCAAAGAAACCTACTCGCAGAGTGGGTGCGAAGGCATGAAAAATTCTCGTTTGACTAAAGTCACCACTGCGTTTTCGGCGGCCATCGTACTTTTGCTGGCCGGTTGCGCTTCGATCCCAAGTTCTAGCGGCGTTCAACTCGGGTCTGACATCACCAAAAACGTGGCAACTGATTTCTTGTATTTCTCGCCTTACGCCCCTCCGGTGGGCGCCTCTATCAGCGAGTTGCTTGCAGGTTTCTTGAGTGCGGGCACGGGGCCTCAAAATGACTATTTGGTCGCTCGAGAATATTTAGCCTCGAACTTAAAAACCACTTGGTTGCCAAGCCAAGAGGTTGTGGTTGCCGACACCAACCCTGAAATAAGTGTCGAGGGAACTTCGGCGGTTGTAAATGTGCAGTCGACGGCAGTTATCGATGCGGGTGGCCGCATGTCACTTTCGCTCTCTGGAAATAACCGAGAATACAGCTTTGGCTTTGTCAAGGAGGGTGGGCAGTGGCGAATCAATAAAGCGCCAAATTTGACCATTGTGAGTCGCCCGGTTTTTGATGTGGTTTTTAAGAGTTATGCGCTTTATTTCTTAGACTCACAGAAGCACTATCTAGTGCCAGACACACGGTGGTTTCCATCGAGAGCCTCAACCGCAACCCGCTTAGTGAACGGGTTGATTGCCGGCCCGGCGTCTTGGCTCGGAGACAGTCTCTATAATCCGATTCCTGCCGGCACCAAGCTAGCGGTTGATGCGGTGACTGTCAGCAACGGAGTGGCGTCAATTGACTTCAACGGCAAGTTTCTTTTGGCTTCTAGCGCCGCCAGAGGCCAAATCAAGGCTCAGATTGATGCGACTCTCGGTCAAATTGCAGGCGTTCGTTCCACTCAGATTTCGGCCGATAGGAACGTTCAAGACATTCTAAAGTTTGAACCCAAAGTTTTACCGGCAGTGACGCTTTCGCCGGTTGTTTTGACCAAGGATTCTTTGGCCTACGCTTCGGGCAACGCTTTGAACGAAATCGACTCTGCAAAGGCTGCGGTTTCGAAACTGAAGCCAAGTGATTTCGCTTTGACCAGCGACAACAATTTGGCTGCTTTCACCGGTTCTTCTGGTTTGCATATGGTGACTTTAGAAAATTTTGGCTCTGAAACGGTTTTGCTTGACCCGAACCCCGATCTTTTGTCACCAATTTTTGATCGGCAAGGGTGGCTTTGGTCGGTTGGTTCAGCTGTTAGCCCACAAATCAAAGTCTTTAGCAAAACCGGCACCGAGCATTCTTTGCAATTGCTCGATTTTGATCGTCGTAAGATTTTGAGTTATTCAGTTAGCCCCGAGGGCGCTCGCTTCGCTGCCGTTGTGGAGGCAAAAGGTAAAAACGAGATTTGGCTTTTTGGCATCACTCGAACTAAAACTGGGCTCCCGAGTGCGCTGTCTGAGAGAGTTGTGATTCCGTCAGCAATTTTGAACGCAACCACTGTTGCGTGGCTTGATGGCTCAAAGTTGGGGCTTTTGAGTCAGAGCAAGGCGGGTTGGTCGCAGCCAACTGAAATCAACATCGGTGGTTTTGAGCAACCCATCACTGGACTACAGGGCTTGCAACAGTTCATCGGCAACAACCCGTCGGGAGCCAGGTTTGCTCTCAACGACAAGGGTGTGCTGTTTCAGTACCGCAACTCAACCTGGGTGGCTGTTCAATCAGAAATCCAAAAGGTTCATTACTCGCAATAGGTTTTGGGTTTTGCTGCTTTGTGCACAGATTACCCTTCGTCTGAGAACGACTTCAGACTCAGATTTATCTTGGATGAATGCACCTGATCTCGAGTTTGTTCGATGCCCTCTTTGCTACCCGATGCGTGCGTTGCAACCGTCTGGGGCCGAGCGTCTGTTTCGACTGTTGGGCTCATCTGGGTTTGCGCACTCGCCAAGTCACAAGATTCTCGCCTGAAGGCGAGTTATTGACTGGCTACTCGGCGATCGACTTTGATGACTCGGTCTCAGAACTCATGCATCATCTAAAAGAGATGGGGATATCCGCGTTAGCGCGGCCAATCGGTTCGGCACTCGAGGGTCCTCTGGCATCGTTACTGTCACGAGATTCGAGTGCACCAGTTGGCCCGGTGTGGCTCGTGCCAGTGGCTAGCGGCGTCAATTCGTTGCAGAAGCGCGGCTACTCACCAGCATCTCTAATCGGCAGAGCGTTGCTGGCTTCGGCTAGTCAGACAGGGGGGCTACGGTTGCTTTGGGGCGCTGGTTTGGTGTGGCGTCAGCGCGATGTTGCCGACCAGGCCGGTCTTACCGTCCTAGCCCGCCAGACCAACCTGGTCGGAGTGATGCGCGCGTCGTCTCGGGCGGCCAACAAGTCAATCGTTTTGGTCGACGACATCGTTACCACGGGCTCGACGCTTTTTGAAACCGCTCGAGCACTGCGAGCCGAGGGCGCCCACGTCGTCGGCTTTGTGACTTTCGCTGAGACTATTCTTAGGAGTTTTGCCAAAAGCGATGCGGGCGATTCAAAAAAGGTCTAGCTTTTAGCTACAGGCACAG
>JBEGPW010000014.1:0-24599 GCA_041181225.1 Actinomycetota bacterium
AGACAAAAAACTCAACTACCTCGGCTACAGCTATGGCAGTCTGCTCGGGTTGACCTATGCGACGCTCTTTTCAAAAAAAGTCGGTCACTTGGTTCTTGATGGCATCATCGACCCAACAATGTCCCAGGAGCAACAGAGCGTGGCCCAACTAAAGGGCTTCGACTATGAGCTCAAAGCCTATTTGAGCGATTGCCTAAAGAACTCAGACCAAACGGAATGCCCCTTTAGTGGCTCGAGGTCAAAGGCTCTGGCAACGGTTAAAGCATTTCTTGCCTACTTAGAAACCCACAACATTAAAACGGATGACAAAGCTCGCCCGCTCACTCTTTGGGGCGCAACCACCGGAATGATGATGGCGTTGTATTCGCAGGACTATTGGCCATATTTGAGCCAGGCCTTTGACGAGGCCCTGAACTCTTCTCGGGGCACAATGTTTTTGGCTTTGGCCGACAGCTACAACGATCGCGACGAAAAAGGGCAATACCTTTCAAACACTCTTGAAGCCAATGTTGCGATTGGTTGCCTTGACGGTCGATCGCCAAGCGATATGGCTTCGATGGTCAAACAAAACAAACGCATGCTTAAAGTCAGCGGAACCCTGGGGCGATACTGGTCTTATGGCGCTTTGCAGTGCTCAATTTGGCCTTATGTCGCCGTCGAGAAACCATCAAGTTATGCGGCAACAGGTTCGGCGCCCATTCTTGTGGTTGGAACCACCGGTGACCCCGCCACACCTTATGCCCAAGCAGTTCACGTTGCTAACGAAGTTCTAGAAAACGCCCAGTTAGTTACCTTCGAAGGTGACGGACACACCGCTTATGGTCGAAGCAACAGCTGTGTGGCCGACGCGGTCGATAACTATTTCATCGACTCGATCGTGCCATCAAAAGACCCGAAGTGCTAACACGATAGCAATAAAAATGGCGACGAAAATCGCCGGGGTAACGAAGCGAACTACGTTCATCCATGGGCTAAAAGCGATGATCTGTTTGCTCTGAAAAGTGTGTTCGCCGCTCTGGCGCAGGTCTTCGGCAACCGCAATCGCTTCGGTTGCCGCGGCATATTCCGCGAGAGCACCCAAAATTCCAGAGGCCAATAAGATGCCGGCAAAAGCGAGCTTCGCATACAGAGCAGCGTCAGCCAAACCAAACTGCAGCAACGCAACGCTCGTGATTAGCAAAGCGCTTGGAGCAAGCTGGGCCATGATGACTTGGTCGCGCAATTTGTTCCACTGTTGGATTAGTTCGGCGTGATTCATAGTTGCTACTTTCTAGGTAGTAAAAAAAGCGAAGCTGCCGAGTTTCAAGGCAGACACTTAAAGGTTAGATATGACACAGGCTAAAAGCACTCCATTTCAACAAAAAATGGCGGTGAAGTTTGTGAAATTGCTTTCGGGTTCACCCACCGGAAACCCTCCGTGGCTTGAGGCAATTGCCGAGGGCGATAGCGCCGGGCTGTTCTTGCCGAGTGACGCGCCATGGTTGGTGCACAACGACATGGCTACCCTCGTTGGGGGCATCCGCGCGCTTTTATTGCAAGCCCTTCACCCAGGCTCGCTCGCTGGTGTTGCCCAACATTCGAGATATAAAGTGGATGCCCTCGGGCGCCTCGCCGGCACCATTCGCTGGCTGACTGTCACGACCTACGGATCGACTCAGGCGATTGCTGCCGAGGCCGGCCGAGTGAACCGCTTGCACGATCGAGTCAATGGTGAATTCACCACTAGCGCTGGCGACAAAGTTGATTACAGCGCGCGCCAGACCGATTTGCTTCGGTGGGTTCACATAGCTTTTTGCGACGCGTTCTTGACCAGCCACGAAATGTTTTCACGCGAGCCGATTCCTGGCGGCGCCGACAACTACGTTGCCCAGTGGGCTCGTTCGGTTGAACTGCTCGGGCTCGACCCAGCGACCCTGCCAACCAAAGCCGAGGCGATGCACGCCGAGATTCAACAGCTGATTGCCGACGGAGTCTTGACCTCGACCGAGCAGACTCGCGAAGTCGTCAAGTTCATTCGCCGCCCACCGCTCAAGCCGGCAACGCGCATCGCCTACTGGTTTCTCTTTCAAGGCGCCGTGCAAACCCTGCCGCTCAACATTCGCCGCATGCTCGGCGTGCGAGCGCTGCTGCCAAAGTGGTTCATCGTGCCACTGGTTAGCTCAGGCCTGCGCGGCATCAGAGCCCTGATCGGCAACCGCTCGCCAATCGTTGAGGCAGCCATCGCGCGCCTAGGTCGCGCTGGCGTCTGGCCGCTAGCTGAGGCCCAGGCCTCTTAGCCGGCGGTAAGAATGGAACTATTTACTGAGGTTTGCGATTGCGTAATCAGCTTCTGACTCCGTGAAACGACCACCGAATTTAGATGTCAACTGGTCATGGATTGCGGCTGGGGACATATCCATTTCCTGATAGGTTTCGGCGCTGGCCAGCGCGTTAGCGTTCCAGTCCACGTCAACGTTCTCCACCGCATACTTCGCCGCTGCTTTTGTGAATTGTCCGCCGAATTTAGACACCAGCTGATCGTAAATACCGTCTTTCGACATGTCCATCATGGCGTAAGTCTCAGCACTTGACAGGGCAGAGAGGTACTCAGCTGGCACCGATTCTTCCTCTGTCGTTGCATCACTCGCTGCAGCATCATCGGTAGCAGCTGCCGACGATGAAGTTGCCGTGTTTGCTTTGCTGTCTGGCTTATTTGCACCGTTTACACCGGTGCTGATTACGCCGATAATGATTAGTGCACCAATGGCTGTCAAAAATTTGTGACGCGCAAACCAGTTACCTTGCTTTTTCTCATTCATAATTTCCCCTTTAGTTGCGTATTCGAAACTTCCTACCTGACTATAGCGGGGGGGGGGGATTGCAAATGCAAATACCGAGCCAAAGAATTTCAAAACAATGATGTGCCTGTTTCGATTTAGCTTGGCAGTTTGAATCTCACATTTGAGGCAGCAATCGCGCGCCTCGGTCGCGCTGGCGTCTGGCCCATCGGCTAAACTTTTATTCGTTGCGCGGGGTGCCCGCACAGCCCGCCGCCTTAGCTCAGTTGGTAGAGCAGCTCCCTCGTAAAGAGCAGGTCAGCAGTTCGATTCTGCTAGGCGGCTCAGATAACGGCGCCCGAGTTTGGCCCGAGCGGCTAGGCCTCTGGCGCTGCGAAGTGGCCACGATAACTTTGAATCCGACTCTTCATGCCAAGCCCTGCGACTCCAACGAGTCGGCCTCTCTTGTAATAACCCAAGATAAAATCGCTGGCCACATCGCCCTCGAGTAGCCGCGCTTCATCGGCGAGCGAAAGCGAGTGCTTCAACATTCACCTCGGTAGCCAAACCTGCGAAGAGCCTCTGCTGTGCGCAGGCCGCCAAGTGAAGCGCCAACGATTACAACCGGGTTCGAGTTCATGTGCCAGAAGCGCTGGCTAGTTTGATATGGAGATTGCCTGCATCGGGCAGACATCGATGGCGGCTTCGACGTTGCCTCGCTGATCTTCGTCGGCTTCGGCAATGTATTCGAGTTTGTCTGAGCTGTTCAGTTTGAAGATTTGAGGCGCTTCAAAAACGCACTGGCCATAGTGCTGGCACTTTTGCATGTCAACGTTGATTTTCATCGCGCTAGGCTTTCTTGTTTGAAAAAACTGATTTGTTCGTTATCTTTACTTATTATGCCAATAACCAATGCGTTCAAGTCAAGTCAGTTCATAAAAACCGGCAAAAACATTCTCAGCAGGTCTTTTGACGGCCACCGCGTTGACGTTCTATTGCCAAAGCAGCTGCGTTCCAAGACGCCGATTCTCTTCATTCACGATGGCATGAACGTGTTCTTTAGCAAATACGCCAGCTCTGGCGACACCTGGCAGGTGCGTGAGTCGATCGCGGCCGGCCGGTTCACAGGTGACCCCATTGTCGTGGCAGTTTGGGGCGAAGGTGGCACCAAAAAATACAACTCGCGCCGAATCAACGAGTTTCTCTGTGACGACGTCTTTGCGAGCCAACCAGAACTTTGGGCAACCTTAAACCCGATGCTCGAGCCCGAAACCCACGAGCCACGAGGCAACTATTTTGTGAGCCTCGTGGCCGACGAGATTTTGCCAGCCGTATTACGCCAGTTCAACATTGAACACGACGCTCGAAGAACCGCAATCGCCGGGTGCAGCGTGGCCGGGGTCGCCTCAATCTATTCGCTCGCTAAACGCCCCGATGTGTTCGGCGCAGCCTTGGCCCTCTCTTCTCACTGGAAGTTTGGCGGCCAGCCACTGATCAACGCACTTGCGACGATGCTCGCGCCACACTCCAACAAAATCATCTGGAGCGATTCAGGCACCGAGGGTCTTGACGAAAAATCAGAACCACTGAACAACTATTTTGGCGAGCAGCTTGGCAGGGTCGGCTTCGTTGCCGGCAAAAACCTTGAAACGCCAACATTTTGGGGCACCGGCCACCACGAAACTGTTTGGGCGCGGCGATTCGAGTATCCCGTCAATATGTGGCTTAAAAGCTTGGATGCCCCCAGCGCATGAGACAGACCAAATCGGCGGCCACCGGCAAAGATGCGATTCGCAGGCAGAACCTTTCTGCTTTGCTTCGCAAGGTTCACATTGATGGTGTGACTAGTCGCGCCGCGTTGGGCGAATCGCTTGGCCTTAGCAAAACCACCATTGCTGAGTTGGTTTCTGAGCTTGAAGAAGCTGGGCTGCTGTTGCGTGTGGGTAACGAACAGAGCGGTTCTGCCGGCCGACCGAGTCATCTGGTTACCTCGAGCGGTGAACCCCTCGTGTTGGTCGTGAACCCTGAAATCGACGGATTAACACTGGCACTGGTTACTTTTTCGACCGAAATTTTGGCAACCGAATTTTTCGAATTCGACGACGCTTATAGCCTCGAAACCACGATGGCTTTCATGCAACGTTACTTAGCTAAGCACCGTGAAATCAGCCAGACGAGGTTGCTTGGTGTCGTGGTTGCTGTGCCTGGTGCGGTTGATCGCATCACAGGGCGTTTGATTAACGCCCCATCGCTGGGTTGGCGAGACGTTGACATTGCGGGCGAGATCAAGAGCGCGCTAAAACTGCGAGCCTGGGTTTCTAATAACGCGCGAGCTGCGACGGTGAGCGAACACTTTTTTGGCGCAGCTAAGCCGTTCAAAAATGCCATCTGTCTTTTTTCGGGCGTTGGTGGCATCGGCGGTGGTTTCATCGTGAACGGGCAAGTTCTTGAAGGCTCAAACGGGGTAGCCGGCGAGATTGGCAAAATGCGCCTCACAACCGAAATCGGCAAAAAGCAGCAGAGTTTCGGCGAACTTATGCACCGCGAAGACCTCGTCGCTGCTCTGGGCAAGACCCGACTTTCAGACGAACAGCTCGACCAGTTGCTGGTTGGCTCGAAAGACCCTGACGTGAACCAAGTTATTGATGGGCAGGTTGCAGTTTTGCGAGCCGCCCTTGAAACCCTGCGCGACCTCTTTGACCCCGAAGCGGTGTTGCTGGGCGGTTTTCTCGGCTCACTCGCCAAGAGCCGCAAAGGCCAGCTTTCTCGAAGTTTGAATCATGATTCGCTAAAAGCTAGGGGCGAAGACTTTTTGATTTCAAGAGCTGTCGAGCTCAAACCCATGGTTTTGCTTGGGGCCGCTGAGGCCGCCTGGCAAGAAATCCTTGACGACCCAATCGCAAATTACCGAAAGGCAAAAAAATGAGAGAAGAAATTCGGGGCTATCACGACGTTCGCGCGGCGGCCAAAGATTACGACACATATTCGAGTGACCTGCTCGGCGATCGCGATGTTCGCACCTACCGCCAGTTGCCACTCGAGGCCGACCCTCCGCGCCACACCAAGTTTCGCTCAGCCGTTCAACCGCTTTTCATGGGCGAAGCAATCGCTAAACACCGGCCGGCTTTTGAGGCTCACGCGCTGGGTCTGATCAACAAACTTCGCGATTCTGGTGGGGGAGAGATTTCGAGCGAATTTGCCCTGCCCTATGTGATCGGCTGCCTGACGATTATCTATAGCCGCCCTCAAGATTATGAAGAGTGGCTGGCCTGGGGCCCTGATGTGTGGACGGCCGAGGCACATGCCCGTGGCACAAATGCCGACGCAAGCCACGAGGTTCTGCGCGAACGCGACTTCACTCAACACAGCGACCGCGACGGTGCCATTTTGCAGGCCTACCTCGACCGCGTTTTTGACCACGCCGAAGCCAACCCAAATCACGACCCAGAAACCCAGGATGTCTGGGATTACGTGGCCAACTTAAGAGTCGATGACGCCCCGATCACTCGCCCCGAAATGCAAGGCATCGCCAACGTGTTGCTCGCGGGCGGCCGTGACACGGTGATAAAACTCATCACCGGCTTGGTTTGGCATCTCACCAAGACGCCGGCCGACCGTGAGTTCTTGAAAGCAAACCCCGAGTGGTTCAACCGAACCATAGCCGAAATGGTTCGCTACCTTTCGCCGCTGCCAAAAATGGAGCGCGTGCTCGCCGCCGACAAACACCTGCCCGACGCCGAGCGCAACCCCGACAACTATGTTTTGCTCAACTTTGTTTCAGCTAACTATGACCGCGAGATTTGGCCAGACGCCGACACGCTTGACATCCATCGCGAGCGCAAACCGCACCTCGCCTTTGGCCTCGGCCGTCACAGTTGCCTCGGCATGAACATCACCGAGCACGAAGTGGGCGCCCTGCTTGGCGTTTTGCTCGAGCACTGGCCCGACTTCGAATTCGACGGAGAGCCGACCATTCAGTGGTCAACCGACTATCACGCCGACGGCAACAGTTTCACCTACATCGACCGATTCGCAAAGCTGCAGTTAACCGCGAACTAAAACAAACCCATGTCGTGAGCCGCAGCCGTTAGTTCGTCACGAACCGACGGATGAGCCGCTTGGCCGATTATGTTCTGTGCCTGCTCAGCTTGGGTGTGGCCGAAGCAGTCGGCGACGCCCTGCTCGGTCACAACGTAGCTGTGTTGAAAACTTGTGACCGGGTCGGTGAGGCGAGGCACGATTGTCGAAACGTTGGCTTTGGCATGCCACGACGGCAACGCCATAAACGACTGGCCGCCGCGCGAGTGCAGGGCTCCGACGATAAAGTCTGTTGAGCCGCCCCATCCGCTATAAATTTCACCGCGCACTCTCGAGGCGTTTGCTTGATCAAAAAGGTCAACCTCAAGCGCCGCGTTGATCGAGGTCATTTTGGTTTGCCGCGCAATCAGACCTGGTTCGTTGGTTGTTTCGGTGCGCAGCATTTTCACGCGCTCATTGAGGTGCAGCCACTCATAAAGTTCGGTCGAACCAAAAACGAAACTAGCGGTGATCGCAACCTCGGCGTCGAGGGCGCCGGCACGATCAAGGCCGAGCACGCCGTCGCTAAACATTTCGGTGAAGATGCGCAGGTCGCGGCGCGAGTGAAGCTGCTCAATCACCGCGTCGGGAATTTCGCCGATGCCCAGCTGCAGAGTTGAACCGTCGGTGACCTTCGCCGAAATCAACCGACCGACCTCAGCTGAAATGTCGTTGGGTTTATGCGCGGGCATCACGGCCAGAGGTTCATCCGCGTCGATTATGAAGTCGATGTCGTCGAGTGAGATTTCTGCGTCGCCAAACGTGTATGGCATTTGTGGGTTGGCCTGGGCAACAACGATTGCTCCGCGCGCCCGAGCTGCCTCGATGGCCGCCGGCAAAACGTTGACCTCGGTGCCCAGCGAAACTTTTCCGGTGCGAACGGTCGATGTGTGCAGCAGAACCACGTCGGGCGCAAAGTGGTCGCGAAAAAGCACCGGCACCAAGCTGAGGCGGCACGGCACGTAATTTAATCTCGGATGCAGACGCATTCCGGCCCCCACAAAAGCTGACTCATAGGTCACGCCTTCGCGGTCTGGAATTCCCGGCTGAGCGTTGAGAATGTGCAGGCGGTATTCGGGCACGACCGAGTCGAAGAGTGACAGCAGAGCCTGAGGTGTCGCAAAGTTGCCAGATGCTACAACCCTTGGGTTTGCGTCTAGGCTCTCAAAAACCAGTCTTAGTTGCTCTGAAGTAAGAAGCTTCAAATCTTCCAACCCCTCATTCGATGATTCTGTACTTTGAAGTCCAGCTTGGCTTTCAAATTTTGTCAGGCAATATTGACTCGTTATGCCAACGGGGCTAGGCCATTGGGTGCCACTCGAAAGTCCCTGTTTCTAAATCTAGCTCTCAATTTTTGCACAGGTTTATCTATGAATCGCAGACTGAGCCACGACAGCACAAGTGACCCAACCAGTGTCACAATAAAAAACTCAAGAGTTCCATGGTCTAGGTTGACTGGGATAATTCCTATGCACGAGATGACCAACATGTGCCAAATGTAGACGGGGTAGCTTAGCTGCCCAACAAAGTTGTCAAACTTGCTTCGATTTTGAAAGTCGAATAAGAGAGGCAATGTGCCGATGACAAAAATAAACAGCAGCGCACCTTTCAAATATTGGTGCGTTGGGATGGCAGAGAAAAATACTACGAACACCAAACCTAAAACGACGACGATATTGCCAAGTCGTTTCTTTAGCTGTTCAGAAATTTGATCGATTTTCGGCCTGACGAATTGATGCGATATTGCCCCGAGTAGAAAAACACAAAGTTCTGTTGGGAAGAACCTGTATCGCCAAGGGTCAACCATGCCAAATCCCCAGTAAATGAAGGCTGCTCGAAGTAAAAGTGAGAGAAAAAAAACGGCCAACAGTCTTCGTTTCGTTCTCAATACGACCGGCGCAACGATGTAAAAAGCCAGCTCTACCCCTAAAGTCCAAGCCTGAGGAACGAGCAAGCCATGCCATAGGGGAACTTCGGAATCTTGAAAGTTGCCTGTCCACTGGAGTTCAGAACCATGCACGGCCATGAACATTACTTGGTCTTGACCAAGAAGAGTTATGTTGCTAGCCCCTACGAAAAAAGCAGCAAGCCCTGGCATTTGCGAGTAGGCGGAAAGAAACGACGATTCTTTCGAAGTGGCCCAAAAAACCAATTGGCCCGTCAAAGCAAGGATTGCGACGAGCCAGTAAAGTGGGAACAGCCTGAGAGAGCGGTTCAAGTAGAAGTCTCTCAGCCTCTTGTATGTTTTCGCTTCTACGAGAACAAATGAGATGAGGTAACCAGAAATAATGTAAAAAAGTTCGACCGCGAATATTCCGCCCACCATGCCACGAACACCGGTATGCCCCATCACGACGGCGACAGCAAGTAAGAGACGAAGGATGCCCATTACATCAAATTAGCAGACCGTGTTTTTGATTGGGCCACTTCTCTGCTTAGTGAAACCCGCGAGACTCGGATTATTGTTCTTCGATATCTTTCTTGGCCTGAGCGGCTCTAGCACGCGCGCGCTTCTGCAACTCGAAAACGGCTATGCCAATAAGACTGAGGCCAACGAATAAGCCAAGGCCGATTCCTAAACCGGCAAGTGGGTCGAGGCTCTGCTTTGTGTCATCTGCTTCGCCGCCTTCGTTATCAGAGGTCTCGTTGATTGCGGTAATCGGCTCGGGCTCTTCAGCGCCAAGCAGCATCGGCTTTGCATCGGCCATTGTGCCCAAGCAGTTTGCGTCAGCGGCCGGAGCCTCGGCAGCTTCAGCGCCTTCGGCAACCGTGAATGCAAAGGTTCCTGAGTTTGGGTGACCATCAGAGCTAACCGCGCGCCAGTTGACGGTGTAGTCGCCGGTCGCGCTGGCGTCAAGGCCGGCTGAAAGTGTGGCTTCAGAAACTGAAAGGCACTGGGTTTCTAGAATGCCGCCGTCTGGTCCGGTGACTTCAATGGCTAAGCCAGCGCCATCACCGGCATCCATGATTGCTTCGTTGAAAGCAACCGCAAGTTTGACCGACCCGGGGGCAACTTGGCTGTCGGCGGCGGGAGTTGTCGAAATAATTTCATCGTGGGCTGACGCGCTGGTTGCCGAGATGAGAGTGAGGCTCGAGGCCAACGAAAGAGCTGCGAATGCGAGGCTAACAAAACGTTTCATGTTTTTAGTTTAGTAGTGCCCGCTAAAGTTAAACAGAGTGGCTCTGAACACCTCGAGCCGGCCTTTAGGAGTGAAATGTCAGAAACCAAACGAGGTTTTGCCTACCTAAAAGAGGTTATTTTTGGGGGTCTCGGCGGCGCCGTAGTTCTCGCAATCATTATCGTGGCCTCGAGCAATCAACTTGCAAAGCCACAAGACACGGCCAGCCCATCTGCAACTTCTAGCGCAACCGCTTCTGCTAGCGCGAGCCCAACCGCAACCGTTGCCCGTTGCACGGTTTCGAAGCAGCTGGCCGACACTCGATTGGGGAGCCTTCAGGCTGTTGTCGTCGATAACGCAACGGGTCAAACCCTGCTTGATGTCGACGCTTCTAAAGGCAACGCAACCGCTTCAACCATGAAACTTCTAACGGCCGCCGCCGCGCTCAAGGTGCTCGGGCCTAACTATCGTGTGACTACCAAAATCTTTGCCGACCCTGCCGACCCGTCACACATCTATTTCGTCGGGGCTGGTGACCCAACACTTTCTCGCACCTTAAACGGCAAACAGTCGGTTTATAAAAACGCTCCAAAAATCTCAGACCTAGCGGTCTTGGTCAACGCTTGGGCTAAAGCAAACGCTCTGCCGGCAATTTCGACAATCACGCTTGACTCATCTCTATTCAACGGGCCCACATATGAGTCGTCGTGGCCAGCCGCTGAGTTGACCGACGGTTATGTTTCTAACGTCACCGCACTGCAGGTTGATGGCGACCGAGCAAACCCGGCTAAAGAAACATCCCCTCGCAGCGATGACCCTGTTGGCCGCGCCGGCGAGTTTCTCAAAAAAGCGATTGGAAAAGTTGCCAAAGCTGCCGTTCTCGAAGAAGGCACAGTGCCTGCCGAAGCGACCAATATTGTCGCGAGTGTGACATCGCAGCCGATTAGCGTGTGGATCAATCACATGCTTCAGGTTTCTGACAACACCGAGGCAGAGTACCTTGCGCGTCTAGTGTCACTCGAATCTGGAGGCGACGGTTCTTTTGAGTCAATCGACTCGACGATGCAGGCTGCTCTCAAGGAACTTGGCCTTGACACGTCTGGAATGGCTCTGCGCGACGGTTCAGGCGAGAGCGATCGAAACATTGTCTCGCCGCTGTTTTTCACTAAGTTGATGAAAGCCGTTCTGGCTGGCAGCAATAACCTCAACTATGTCGCCCAGGGCTTGCCGGTGTCGGGCGAGAGTGGCTCGTTGGCTTCACGTTTCACCGGCAAAAATGCGGCTGCTCAAGGTCACGTTTTTGCGAAGACCGGTTGGATCAAAAACGGATACACCCTGGCCGGATACATCAAGCCAAAGGACGGTTCAGTTTTGACTTTTGCTGTGTATGCCCTCGGCAACGTTGATGATTCCGCAAAACTTGCAATCGATAACTTGGTCACCGGCTTTTATCGTTGCGGCCTAAAACTTACCCAAAACTAGTTGGCAAAAAAGCAAAATGGCCAAAGCATTCTTTATTATCGATGTTCAAAATGACTTCTGCGAGGGCGGTTCGCTAGCTTGCGCCGGGGGAGCCCAGGCTGCTGCCGACATTACGAGTTACCTGCAAAAAGCCCGCAAAAACTATGACTTTGTAATAGCCTCGCGCGATTGGCACGACGCCGACAACGACAACGGCGGGCACTTTGCACACAGCGGGGCATCCCCTGATTTTGTTAGCAGCTGGCCCATCCACTGCGTTGCGGGCAGTCTTGGCGGCGAATACCACCCCAACCTCGACACGTCACTGATTGACGTTCACATTCAAAAAGGTCAGGGCAAACCCGCGTATTCGATCTTTGAAGGCACAACCCTTGAGGGCGAATCGCTCGGTGACCTGCTTGCGCGCCTCGGTGTGACAGAGGTCGATGTCGCGGGCATCGCAACTGACTATTGCGTTTTGGCCTCGGCGTTAGATGCCAACGAGGCCGGCTTCAAAGTTAGTGTTTTGCCAGAGCTTTGCGCCGCAGTTTCTGCTGATACTTCAACAACTGCACTAAACACGCTCGCTTCGGCCGGCGTCACAATTATTTGAAGTGGTAATTTAGAAGTTATGACTTCAGCCACCGGGCAACAATATGAGCTCCACCACACGAGCGCAGTTCTAGGTGATCTGAAGGCAACCGTTGCGCAGGTTGGCGCTTCGATTCGTCAGTTTTCGGTCGGCACTATCGACCTAGTTCAGGGCTATGCAGTCGACCAGCCGGCGCCCTTTTGCGCAGGCGTCGTCATGTCACCCTGGCCAAACCGCATCGACGGAGGTCGCTGGAATTACCGCGGAAAGACACTGCAGTTCGACATAAATGTTGTAAACCAACAAAACGCCAACCATGGGCTTTTGCTTGATTATCGCTATGAGCTCGTGAGTCGCACTCCAAGTTCAGTGACTTTGGGAGCCACCATTTTTCCTCGCGAGGCGTATCCATTTTTAGTTGAGACAACCGTGACCTATGCGCTTGGCGAGACCGGTCTGACTGTTACTCACAGCGCGATCAACCGGTCAACGGCTGATGCGCCCTACGCGGTGGGCGGGCATCCTTATTTTAAATTTTCTGAAGTTGACGCCGCCGAGCTTATAGTCAGCAACCAGGCTAAAACTCGCACGACAGTCGATGAACGTCAAATTCCTAACGGTGAAGAAGCAACCGAAGGCACCATTTTTGACTTGCGCGCCGGAGTTCGGCTGCCAGCGGTGTTCATTGACCAAGACTTCACCGACCTTGAATTCGATGAGGCTGGGCACGCGCACACCTTCTTGTTGACAGAGCAGGGCCGAGGCCTCGATGTTTGGCAAGATGAGACTTTCAAGCACGTCGTGATTTTTACCCCTGCGTATTTTCCGACTGAAAGCGGAGGCAAAACCTACGCAGCGGCAATCGAACCATCGACTGCGGCCCCTAACGCGTTCAACACGGGCAAGAATCTTGCTTGGCTCAAAACTGATGATTTGTTTAAGGCTTCTTGGGGCGTCACACCAATCCTTTAGAATCCTCTGAGGGCTTTCGAGCCCACTAAAACCACATAACAATAAGGAGCCACTCGCATGGCCAAAGTTTCAAACACGGTTCGGCTGTTTGGCCCGTTCCTATTTTGCTTGGCACTTGCTGCTCCGGCCTTGTTGACCATTGCCAATAGCTGGCACTTTGACCCGTTGGTCGAAGCAGCAATCTTTGGAATCGCTATCGTTTCGGCAGCTTTTATGCTCGGATGGGTGGGTGAGGCAGCCGAACTTGATCTTTCAGGTGGCTTGACCGTGGGAATCTTGGCAATCGTCACGATTTTGCCTGAGTATGTAGTGAGCATCTACTTTGCATATGCTGCGGGTAGCGACCCGTCGATGGTGCAGTATGCCTCGGCGAACCTAACCGGCGCAAACCGGTTACTGCTTGGCTTTGGCTGGCCGGTAATCGTGTTGGTTGCCTTCTTGGCACTGCGTTCAAAACAACAATCCAAAGCTAAGGCAGCCGGGGTTACGGCATCGAAATCTAGTTTTGGAATCACAGTCGAGCCTGAGGCCCGCACCGACCTAGGCTTTTTGCTCATCGCTTCGGGCCTAGCGTTCTTGGTGCCAATCACCGCGCAAATTCACTTGGTGTGGGGAATCGCGATGGTTGCGATTTTTGTCGCTTACCTGTGGCGCCAGTCGCACGCTGAGCGTGAAGAGCCAGAGCTTGAGGGCGTGGCCGCCCGCATTGGCGAGCTAACAAAGGCTCAACGTTTGACTTTTGAGGCCATCGTCTTGGCCATTTCAGCAGCGATTATTTTGGTTGCCGCAGAGCCTTTTGCTCACTCGCTAATCGAAGCGGGCAAGCACCTCGGCATCGACGACTACCTATTGGTTCAGTGGCTTGCGCCGCTGGCGTCTGAGGCCCCTGAGTTCGCGCTCGCTCTGCTTTTTGCAGTGCGTGGCCGCGCAAACATTGGCTTGGCGATTTTGATTTCATCAAAGGTCAACCAGTGGACCATTCTTGCTGGGTCTCTGCCAATCGCCTATGTTGTCGGTGGCGGCCAGGGAGCCGCTCTGCCTATGGACATGCGCCAAGTTGAAGAGTTCTTGCTAACCGCTGCTCAGACACTTCTGGGAATCGGCCTGTTGCTCGGGTTGCGACTCGGGGCGCGCGGAGCTATCTTGCTCTTTGCCCTGTTTGCTGTGACTTTTGTTCTTCCCGACCCAGAAATCAGGTTGTGGCTGGCGGGCGTCTATCTGGTTTTGTCAGCCGTAATCTTTGTGGCTCGTCGACACTTGATCTGGCCGGCCCTTCGAGAGCCGTTCCGCCTGCCTAAAAAGCTTGTCTAGGCACGCCTTTTTGGTGCCACAAAGTAGCTCGCAGTTCACTTAAGATTTGGTCATGGCAAAAATTCAAACCCCGGCCCTTGTTGCTGCAGTCATTGGCCCAATTCAAAATGTGAGCGGATGGCTGATCGCGGGAATCATCGCGAGCACAATCCACACCGAGACCTGGCCCGGTTTTGACGGCGTTCGTCAAACCATCAGTGAGTTGGCTTCGCCAGAGTCACCGGTTGCGTGGATTCAGTCGTCATTTTTTGTCATCGGTGGCATTCTTTCGCTAATCACCGGGTTGTATGCGGGGGCCTTAGCCCTGCCGGGTCGCATTGCGATTTTTGTTGGTGGGCTCTGCATGTTTGGCATCACGATTTTTCCGACGCCACTGATCGGCTCAAGCACCGAGCATCGCGTGTTTGCAATCATCTCGTTTGTTCTTTTTTCAGCTTGGCCGTTGCTTTCGATGCGCTTTGGCAAAGACAAGCCGATTCTGCTCAGACCATTGGCGAGCATTATCGCCACCGTGATTTATACGGTGATTTCGTTTTGGTTCTTATTCACCTGGGCAGACCTGTCATCGCCAAACACAGGCGTGCTCGAGAGGCTTTTGTCGTTTATTCAAACGGCTTGGCTCTCGGTGGTCATTTTTAGTGCCTGGCGACACCAAAAGAAAGTGGCCTAGAACGGCTCGATTCCAAAGGCACGTGCGAGCTTCATAATCTTTTCGGCGCGACCGAGGCGAGGCAGGTCGCTGCCGTCGCGAATCACACGGCCGCCAGCCTCAAAGCCAACCAAAAAGTCGTTAGCCCAGGCAACATCTGAGTTAGTCGGGCTGATCTGCTCATTGATTACGGCAATCTGTTCGGCTTGCAGGCAAAGTTTGCCGGTCATGCCTAGCGCAACCGCAACCTCAGACTGTTCACGAAGCATCGAGTAGTTTTGGCCAACGGTTGGGCCGTCAATCGGGCCCGGCAAGTTGCCGATGCGACTTGCCAGCACGAGGCGCGAACGGGGGTAGGCCATGGCCATGTTGTCAGAACTTGTGCCGGTGTCACGCCGATAGTCGCCACTGCCAAAAGCTAGGCGAAAGGCGCCGGGGGCCGAAGCGATGGCTCGAGCTTCTTCGATTCCCAGGGCCGATTCAACCAGCGCAACGATTGGGGTTTCTTTGCCGAGCACCAAGTTGCTCTCGGCAACCTGTGAGGCGTCTTCGACTTTAGCCAGCATCACGCCAAGAAGTCCGGGCACTCCGCGCAGGCGGTCGAGGTCGTCGCGCCAAAACGGTGAGGTTGCGTCGTTGATGCGAACCCAGGCTTTGCCGCCAGCTTCAAGCCAGTTGGCAACGTCTTCGCGAGCCCGAGGCTTTAGCTTGGGGTCGACAGCATCTTCGATGTCGAGGATTATTTGATCGGCGCGCGAATCTTCGGCGGCGCTAAAAGTTTCAGGCCGGGTGCCGGCAACCAGCAGCCAAGAGCGCGAGATATCAGCAGGTATCGTTCTCATCGCTTCAGTTTATGTTGTTCAGTCAGACTAAACAAATACCGAAATCTTTATTTTTAGCGACGACCGTGCGCAGCGTTTTTTATCATCGACGGAAAAACCAAGCCGTGCATCGGCCAAACCGCCCACCAGTAGGCGTGACCAAACAAACCACGTGGAGCATAAATCGCTCGCTGTGTCACTTTGGTGCCGCCATCGGTCAGCGGCTCGAGCTTCCATTCCAACCAGGCTAGACCCGGCATCTTCATTTCGGCGCGCAGCCTCAAAAGCGTGCCGCGCTCAAGAGCCTCAACGCGCCAAAAATCGAGCGCGTCGCCCTCAATCAAATGGTCTGGGTCGCGGCGCCCACGGCGCAAACCAACCCCGCCAAACATTTTGTCCATTACTCCGCGCAGGTTCCAAGCCCAGTTTGCTGCAGAATACCCATGTGTGCCGCCGATGCCTTCAACTCGAGCCCAAACCGTGGCCGGGCTATCGGCCGTTTCTAAGGTGCGAACGTCGGTGTAAAGCGAACCACCTGCCCAGTTCGGGTCGGTTGGCAACGGGTCGCTGGGAGCACCCGGCAGCGACGCGCTCGACCAAGAGGTTTCAACGTTGGCCTCTTTGATTTTCTTGAGAGCCAAACCAACGGCACGCTTAAACGGTGTTAGACCACCAACCGGGTCGGCAATTAAATCGCGGATGCTGTCATCGCGCGCAACCACTTCGTTTTTAAGGCTCGCCACCAAACGTTTGGCGAGAGTGAACGGAACCGGTGTGACGAGCCCCACCCATCCGCTTGAAAGATTTGGGGTTAAAAACGGAATCGGAATGATGATGCGAGTTCTGAGGCCGGCTGACTCGGCATATTGCAACATCATTTTGCGATAGGTGAAAACTTCGGGCCCACCAATGTCGTAGTCGCCCGAAACGTTTGCGGGCAGTGCCGCCGAGCCAACAAGGTAACGCAAAACGTCGCGAATCGCGATTGGCTGAATGCGCGTCTCGACCCAGCGCGGGGTGGTCATCACGGGCAGGCGCTCTGTTAAATAACGCAGCATCTCAAACGAAGCTGAACCCGAACCAATCACAACGCCGGCACGCAACTCAATCGTGGGCACGCCACTGTTGCGCAAAATCTCGCCGGTTGCCATGCGAGATTCCATGTGCGGCGAAAGTTTCTCGGCCTCGCGCTGGTCAATCATTCCGCCCAGGTAAACCATGCGGCTCACTTTTGCGGCTTTTGCCAATCGCGCAAAGTCGGTGGCCATGGCAGCCTCTTGAGCTTCGAAGTCACCCGCACTCATCAAAGAGTGAAGCAGGTAATAAGCAACGTCAACGCCGTCGAGCGCCCGGGCCAAAGCCGCGCTGTCAGACGCGTCGCCTTCGATGACCTCAACTTTTGAGATCCAAGTGTGTTCGCTCAGTCGGGCTGCGTGTCGGGCAAACACGCGCACGCGATAACCGTGTTGCAACAGCTCGCTAATCAAACGACCGCCGATGTAACCCGTGGCGCCGGTCACTAGGCAGAGCGCTGGTTTGCCCTCGGCATCACGCAATAGCGGCAGCCCGGCAGTTATTGAATCTGGCATTCCTGACCTTTCCTAAACTTCTCGACAGGCGCCGTTGGCAGCGCTAACCACAAAAATCTCGGGTGCCGCGTATCCCAGCGTTTCAAACTCTGCGGTCACAGCCAAAGTCACTTCGCTGATGCGTTCGATTGGGGTTAGCGCAATCGCCGCACCTCCGAAGCCGCCGCCGGTCATGCGCGCGCCAATGGCACCGTGACGCAACGAGGTTTCGACTGCGGTGTCGAGCTCGTCAACTGAAATCTCAAAGTCGTCACGCATCGAAACGTGTGAGGCATAAAGCAGGTCGCCGATTGCGCGCGGGCCTTTCGCCTCAAGTGTCTCAACGGTTGCCAGCACTCTCTCGTTTTCGGTCACGATGTGGCGCACGCGTCTAAAGGTTTCGTCGTCGAGAAGTTCGCGGGCGCGATCGAGGTCGGCCGTGGTCAAATCGCGCAACCAGGCAACGCCCATTGCGGAGGCGCCTTTTTCGCAGGATGCCCGACGCGAGGAATAACCGCCGTCGGCGTGACGGTGGGCCACTTTGGTGTCGATGATCAAGAGCTCAAGACCTTCGCGCGCAAAGCCGAGCTCGACGACTTTTGCGTCGAGCGTTCGGCAGTCGAGAAAAACCCCGAAGTCGACTTGAGCCAGCAGCGAAGCTGATTGGTCCATGATGCCGGTGGGTGCGCCAACAATGTTGTTTTCGGCAAACTGGGCAACGCGGGCTAATACCTTGCGCTCAAAACCTGCCGACCAAAGTTCGTTTAGCGCGAGCCCAACAGCACATTCAATGGCGGCCGAAGACGAAAGCCCTGCGCCGATTGGTACATCTGAGTCGATGTAGCAGTCAAAACCAGACACGACCGCCGTGTTGTCAAACTGTTGCATCGCCCACGCGACTCCGAGCGGGTAAGCCGCCCAATCGCTAACGGTTTCGCGCGAAATTTCTCTCACGTCAATTTCGTGCACCTGTGAGCTGTGGCTCGAAGACACTCGGGCGATGTAGTCTTCGCGCCTGGCCACCGCAGCAAAGGTTCGGCGGTTGATAGCAAACGGCAAAACGAAACCCTCGTTGTAATCGGTGTGTTCTCCGATCAGGTTCACTCGCCCGGGGGCCGACCATACGCCCTCTGGTTCATAGCCAAAAGTGTCAACAAACGCCTCACTCACGTGAACTTGGGTTAGGTTGCTGGTCATCAAAAAGCCTTTCTAATTTGCGCCGCCGCTGCCTCTGGGGTCACATCGCCAATGAAGGCACCCATGGCCGATTCGCTTCCGGCTAAATACTTGAGTTTGTCGGCCGCACGCCTCGGAGAGGTGATTTGCAACTGCAGACGAACGGCCTCGCCGCCAGCAACAAGTGGGGCTTGGTGCCATGCCGAAATGTATGGCGTTGGTGTGTCATAAACCCGGTCGAGCGCGCCGAGCAGTTGGCTATAAATCACTGCGAGTTCATCGCGCTCGTCTTCGCTCAGCTGCCCGAGGTGTTGAACGTGACGGTGGGGCAATAGGTGAATCTCAAGTGGCCATCGCGGGGCGAACGGAACATAGGCGGTGAAGTGATCGCCGGCAATCAGCACGCGCTCTGAGTCGCGCTCATACTCGAGGGTGTCTTCAAAGAGGGTTGGCCCATAAGCCTTGATTGCGCTAAGAAGTTTCTTGGTGCGAGGTGTGACATAGGGGTAGGCATAAATCTGGCCGTGTGGGTGGTGCAGGGTGACGCCGATTTCTTGACCGCGGTTTTCAAACGGAAAAACCTGGCGCACTCCGGGCAGCGCCTGCAAAGCCGAGCTGCGGTCGGCCCAGGCTTCAATCACGGTTCTCACGCGCGAAACCAGCATCGACCCAAGGTTGCCGTTGTGTTCGGGGCTAAAAACTACAACTTCGCAGCGACCCACCGAGTCGCGAGTGGTGCCGAGTTTGAGATCTGAAACCTCGCTGTATTCAGCGTCATCGGTTTCTAAAAGCTTGGGACCAAACGACGGGCTCTTATTTTCAAACACAACCACATCAAAATCGTCGGGCACCTCGCTCAAATTTTCGACGGATGATGGGCAAAGCGGGCACTCACTCTTGGGTGGCAGAAAAGCTCTTGCGTTGCGGTGTGACGCAATCGAAACCCAGTCGCCGGTCAATGAGTCAAGGCGCATTTGAGCTACCGGAGGACGTTCGACGAATTCGCGTTGGTCTGGCTTGCGCGTGGCGTCAAGAGTCGTGGCTTGGTCGTCAAAATAGATAAGGTCGCGACCATCGGCCATTAGTGTTTCTATTTTTCGATTGGCCGACATTGTGTCCTTTGGTGTTGTTATTGCAACGCGGTTAATTATCTCTTTTGCACTCTGTCGATGATTGCTTGTTTGCAAACCCATCTGGGTCGTTATAACTCTGTAACCTAAGCGAGATTTCTAAAGTAATAAGATTATGTGAACGCTAACATAGTATTGGATTTGGGTCGGCGACGACCCCTGAGGAGGCAAAAATGGCGAGCTCATCAAAAGGTCAAATTTGGTTTTTGACCGGCAGTCAGAATCTCTATGGCGACGAAACTCTCAAGCAGGTTGCCGAGCAATCGAAGCAGGTTGTAGCCCAGCTCACTGCCAACACCGAGGCACCACTAGACATCGTCTGGAAGCCCGTTTTGAAAACCGCCGAAGAAATCAAGCAGACCCTGCTCGACGCCTCGCGCGACGAAAACTGCCTCGGTGTTATCACCTGGATGCACACCTTTTCGCCGGCCAAAATGTGGATCAACGGCCTCAACGCTCTCACCAAGCCACTGCTTCACCTTCACACTCAGGCCGGTCAGTCTTTGCCGTGGGCAACTCTCGACATGGACTTCATGAACCTCAACCAGGCTGCTCACGGTGACCGCGAATATGCTCACCTGGTAACTCGCTTGGGTCTTGCCCGCAAAATCGTTGTGGGTTACCCGACTGAGCCTGCTGTTGGCGCCCGCGTTAACGCCTGGATGTATGCCACCATCGGCTGGCACACTTCACAAAATCTCAAGCTCGCACGCTTTGGCGACAACATGCGTTATGTGTCGGTCACCGATGGTGACAAGGTTTCGGTTCAGGCGAAGCTCGGCATGTCGATTGAGCAGCTCGGCGTCAACACTTTGGTGGCTGCTGTCGAAGCGGTCAGCGATGAAGCTGCCGAGGCGCTTACCAAGGTTTACGAAACCGAATACGATGTGGCGCCTGAGCTTTGCGCCGGTGGCGCTCGACACGATTCACTGGTTTATGGAGCCAAGATTGAGATTGCTCTGAGGAGCATTCTTGAGGCCGGCAATTTCAACGCCTTCACCTCAAACTTTGAAGACCTCGGCACGCTGCGTCAACTTCCGGGTCTAGCCGTTCAGCGCCTGATGGCCGATGGCTATGGCTTTGGTGGCGAAGGCGACTGGAAGACCTCGGCGATGCTCGCAGTTCTCAAGTCAATGACCCCGGCTGGCGGTGGCACCTCGTTTATGGAGGACTACACCTATCACTTCGGTCCAGGCACCCCTAAAGTTCTTGGCGCTCACATGCTCGAGGTTTGCCCGTCAATCACCAAGTCGAAGCCTCGCATCGAGATTCACCCGCTAGGCATCGGTGGCAAAGAAGACCCGGTTCGCATGGTCTTCACTGCTGCTCCGGCTGCTGGTCGCGTGGTTTGCTTGGTCGACATCGGCGAGCGCCTGCGCATCATCTCAAACGAAATCGAAATCGTTGAGCCAACCGAAGACCTACCGTTGTTGCCGGTGGCTCGCGCCGTTTGGGAACCAAAGCCTTCTCTTGCTGAATCAGCCGAAGCTTGGATGCTCGCTGGCGGCAGCCACCACACGGTGTTGACCAACGCGGTGTCGGCCGAGGCTATCGAAGACTTCGCACGCATCGCTGGGGTTGAGTTGGTTCAAATCGATCAAGACACCAACCTTCGCGCGTTTCGCAAAGAGCTTCAGTGGTCGGCGGCCTACCACCGATTCTCTGAATCAATTGGCTAGCCAGTGTCGACCTTTGAGGTTCTGCCCAACGAAATCACGCTGTCACTTGGCGAGGTTTCAGCACGGGTAAGCCCTCAGGGCGCTTCACTCACCGAGCTGATTGTGGCTGGCCTGACCGGCGTCGAACACGTCTCTGCGGCGGCGGCTAAACACTCTTTTGCCGGCGCCACTTTAGCGCCGTGGCCCAATCGGCTAAAAGATGGCGAGTGGGTTTTCGAAGGCAAAAGCTATCGTTTCACCAACCTCGACTCGCTTCAAAACGCGAACCACGGGTTAGTTTTTGACCGCACTTTTGCGGTCGATAATCTAACTAAATCTTCGGTCGAGTTTCTGCTGACCCTTGGCGAAGATGCGGGGTATCCATTTCGGGTTCAATTCAAAATCGGTTACAAACTAACTGAAAACGGCCTCGCGGCTTCGATTGAAGTGACCAACCTGGGCGACGAGGTTGCGCCGGTAGCTTTTGGTGCACATCCTTACATTGCAATCGACGACAACTCGGCAATATCGATTCAGGCTCAGACCCAAGCAATCAACGACGAGCGAAAGATTCCAATCGGTTTCGAGCCGGCCTCCAAACATCAAAACGGCGATGGCTCTGCATTGCGCTTCGCAGGTTTGCAGATTGACGATTGCTTTGGCGAGTTGGAGCGCGATAGAGAAGGCATTGCGACTACGACGGTGACTCACAAATCAGGTGACACGGTCAAGCTTTGGCAAGACGAAAGTTTTAAATACCTCATGGTTTTTGCTCACCACAGGCTGGGCGAGCTGGGAATGCAGAGCAGCGGGTTGGCGCTTGAGCCACAGACTGCTCCGGCAAATGCGCTGCAGAGCAGCACCGACATTTATATGCTTAAACCTGGAGAGAGCAAGACTTCCAAATGGGGCATTAGCGTTGCCAAAGCCAATAAGGAGCAACAATGATCGGTTCATGGAGTCTTAACGGACCCAAGCGCGTCAAGCCCAGGCCAAACTTCACGATTTCAGCGGTGGCAGTCTTGTTTGCCGCTCAAACGTTTGCTCCCGATAGTGCGGTTTATCCGTTCTATATGTGCCTTTTGGCTTGGGGCTCGGCGCTCTGGATCACTTGGCGCGGTGTCAAAGCAAAGTCGTTGCTGAGTTTGACTGCGATTCCGATTTCACTTTTTTGGCTCGTGCCGGTTCTTGGCGGCACTTGGTTTAGCAAAGTCGGCATCGAGTTTTTGCTAACCCACGGAGCACTGGCCCTGGTCTGGGCGCTCTGCGCCTATGGATTCTTAGCAACCGAGAAGCCTGCAAAATGAGTGGCAGCTGGGTTGGCTTTCAATCTTCGCCGAAAGCGCAGGCGGGGCTAACAACTCGTCAGCTGCGCCTCGCGTTCGAAAGCCACGCCCAGCTAGCCGAGGTTCTAGAACTGGTCACAACCGCCAAAGGGCTTTCAAAATGGCTCGGAGTAACCGCAAAATGTCAGGCAGCGGTTGGTGCAAAATTTCGGTCACAAATTGACGGGGTTGAAGCTGAAAGCGTTTTTACTGCCGTTTCGCTGCCACGGCAGGTTGTCATTCTCAACGAGGTTTTGGGCGAGATCGCCATCCAAGTTAAAAAACGCGGGCAACTTCTAGAGATTTCGGCGAACCTTTCACGAGCCACAACCGACCAAGATTTTGAGAGTTGGAACACAAAAGCCAACGCTGTCTTTGCGCTATTTGGGGCGGTGGCCGTCGGTGAATGAATCAGTGAAACTGCCAAACATTTATGACGTCGCTCGCCTGGCCGGTGTCTCGCATCAAACCGTTTCGCGGGTTATTAACGACAGCCCAATGCTCAAGGCTGAAACCCGAGAACGAGTTCTGACTGCCATGGCTGACCTAGGTTATGTTCCAAACGCGGCAGCCCGAGCTCTAGTAACCGCAAAGTCAAAAATCATTGGCATCTTGATTACCGACATCGTTTATCACGGGCCTGCCGGAATGATGCACTCCATGGAGGTTGAGGCTTTGAACTCGGGATACATGGCTATCTCGGCCTCAGTCGACCCGCAATCACTTGAGTCAATCAACCGTGGGGTGCAACACCTTCGTCAGATGGGCATCGACGGTCTTGTGGTCATTACCCCGCAAAGCGACTCAGTCTCGGTGGTTGAGAAACTCGTGACGAACATTCCGGTGGTCTATATCGACAGCCCAAACCAGCCAAAGAGTTTGTCGGCGTCGCTCGACAATTTTTCAGGAGCCAAGAAGGGCACTCAACACCTGATTGACCTCGGGCACAAAAACATCGTTCACGTTGCTGGCCCAACAACTTGGTTCGATGCCGAGCCGCGAATTCGCGGGTATGAGTCTGCTATGCAAGAGGCCGGCTTAGTGCCTCGAGTGATTGCGGGCGACTGGAACATCGAAACCGGTTACCAAATCGGCAAAGCCCTCGACCTCGACACCGAGGGCATCACAGCGATTTTTGCCGCCAACGACAACCTCGCGCTTGGTTTGATGCACGCCTTTAGAGAGCGCGGCGTCGCGATTCCTGGCCGGGTGAGCATCGTGGGTTTCGACGACGTTCCTGAGGCTCCTTATTTTGCTCCACCGCTCACGACTCTCAAACCTGATTTGGCCGAGCTCGGCCGAGTTTCGATGGGGTTGATTCTTGGTTATCTCAAAGGCGAGTCGGTCGAGCACTTCAACGTGGTTGAGCCCGAGCTCATGGTTCGTGCATCGACTGCGCCACCTTTGACCTCGATAACATAAACCTAGCTATAGAAGGGCAGCACTTGAACATGTCAGAAAAATACGTAATCGGCGTTGACTATGGAACCCTTTCGGGTCGTGCAGTTGTCGTTAGGGTGTCTGACGGGCGCGAGCTCGGAACCGCAGTTCTTGAATACCCTCACGCTGTGATGGACACCCACTTGGCCTCGAGCGGCGCTGTTTTGCCACCGGACTGGGCGTTGCAAGATGCCAACGACTATGTCGAAGTTTTGAAGGTCACGATTCCGCAGGCAATCGCCGGGGCGGGCATCAACGCCGACGACGTTATCGGAATCGCCACCGACTTTACGGCCTGCACGATGGTTGCGGTGACCGAAGACGGAACCTCGCTAAGCAACCTTGACGAGTTCAAAAACAACCCGCACGCCTATGTGAAACTCTGGAAGCACCACGCGGCTCAACCGCAGGCCGACCGCATCAACCAGGTCGCTCGCGACCGCGGCGAAACTTGGCTGAGCCGTTATGGCGGCCAGATTTCTTCTGAGTGGGAGCTCGCCAAAGGTCTTCAGCTCTTAGAAGAAGCGCCTGAGGTTTATAACCG
>JBEGPW010000015.1:0-3695 GCA_041181225.1 Actinomycetota bacterium
AGCCCTTGGCTAGCGACTGGTCAAAAGTGTCGCCGGTGTCGTAGGTTGCAAGGTCGAAGTCATAGAGCGACTCTTCGCTGCGGCGACCGGTTGGAACTGCACGGCCACCCTGAAGCTTGAGGCGAACTTCGCCGGTCACATAACGCTGGGTGTGGTCAATGAAAACATCGAGCGAACGCTTTAGGTCGCTGAACCAAAGGCCTTCATAAACCAAGGTTGCCCACTTGTCTTCGATGCCCTTCTTGAATCGGTTGGTGTCGCGCTCAAGCGTTAGGTTCTCAAGGTCTTCGTGTGCGTTGATCAGCGCGATGCCAGCAGGTGACTCATAAATCTCGCGGCTCTTGATGCCAACCAGGCGGTCTTCAACGATGTCGATGCGGCCGATGCCGTGGGCACCAGCAAGCTCGTTCATTTTTTGAACCATCTGAATCGGGGTGTAGCTCACGCCGTCGATTGCAACCGGGATGCCCTGGTCAAACTTAATAACCACTTCGGTTGCCTCACGATAAACGTCAGGGTCCTGGGTGTAGCTATAGAGGTCTTCGATTGGAGCGTTCCATGGGTCTTCTAGAAAACCGGTTTCGACAGCGCGACCCCATACGTTTTGGTCGACCGAATATGGGCTCTTCTTGCTCTGAGCAATTGGCAGGTTGTGTTTGGCCGCATATTCAATTGCTTTGTCGCGGGTTAGCGCGAGGTCGCGAATCGGAGCGATCGAGGTGAGCTCTGGAGCGATAGCGGCAACCGAAGCTTCGAAACGAACCTGGTCGTTGCCCTTGCCTGTGCAACCGTGAGCAACCGAGTTAGCCCCGAGGGCGCGAGCGGTAAGGGCTAGGTGCTTGGCAATGACGGGACGTGAAAGAGCAGAAACTAGCGGGTAACGCTTCTGATACAGAGCGTTAGCTTTGAGAGCAGGCATTAGGTAGTCGTTGGCGAACTCATCCTTGGCATCAATAACGACAGACTCAACCGCGCCGCAATCAAGGGCCCGCTGACGGATTTCTTCCATGTCTTCGCCATCTTGGCCAACGTCAATGGCCATCGCCACAACCTCTTTGCCAGTGGCATCGCGCAGCCAGCCGATGCCGACCGAAGTGTCGAGACCGCCCGAATAAGCCAAAACTACGCGCTCTGCCATGATTGCTCCTTAAATAACAACGCCAGATTTGCTAGCGAGTGGAATAGTTCTATCTTAATTGACGAAGGTGACCCGACGGGCATCGAGCGAAGTTCGACAGCGCCTATTGGTTGTGGCGTGCCAACCAAACCATGAGCGCTTTTTGGGCGTGCAGGCGGTTTTCGGCTTCGTCCCAAATGACTGACTGCGGGCCGTCGATAACTTCGGCAGTCACTTCATAGCCGCGGTAGGCCGGCAGGCAGTGCAAGAAGATTGCGTCGGGCGCAGCCAGCGCCATGAGGTCGGCGTCGATGGTGTAACCAGCGAAGTCGGCGATGCGCTGTGCCGACTCGGCCTCTTGACCCATCGAAACCCAAGTGTCGGTGGCGACTGCGTCGACGCCGGCGATGGCAAGTTTAGGGTCGGTGAAAACCTCGACCGAGCCACCAGTTTCGGCAGCAATTGCTTTGGCGCGGGCTATTACCCCAGCGGCAGGCTGATAACCTTCCGGGCCGGCAACTCTGACGTGCATGCCTGCGGTAGCGCATCCGATTAGATAAGAATTCGCCATGTTGTTTGAGGCGTCGCCCAAGTAGGCAAAAGTCTTGCCGGCGAGCGCACCTTTTTGCTCTTTGACGGTGAGCAGGTCGGCCAAAATCTGGCAAGGATGATAGTCATCGCTCAACGAGTTGATCACAGGCACGGTGGTGTTCGCTGCCATTTCGACCAGGCCAGCGTGGGCGTAGGTTCGCCAGACAATCGTGGCAACCTGACGCTCAAGCACACGAGCGGTGTCGGCAACCGACTCTTTTTTGCCCAGTTGACTGCCCTGAGAGTCGATGATTAGTGGCACACCACCGAGGTCGGCAACACCCACTGCGAACGAAACGCGCGTGCGGGTTGAAGTTTTGTCAAAGATCAGCGCGACGGTCTTTGGGCCTTCGAAAGGTCGTTCCGAATAAGGTTTGGCCTTTAGCCGGGTAGCTAGCTCAAGCACCTCGGCTTGTTCGGCCGGGGTTAGGTCGTCGTCTTGCAAAAAGTGGCGGGTCATGGGTTAGGCCTTCGCTGGTTCATCATCGGGAACAACCTGGGTGCCCATGCCGTTGGCGGTGAAAACTTCGAGCAGAATGCTGTGTGGCTCGCGGCCGTCGATGACCACGGCTTGCGGCACTCCGGCTTGCACGGCGCTGAGGCAGGCTTGCATCTTTGGAATCATGCCCGACTCAAGAGTTGGCAACAAGGCCTGAAGTTCGCTCACGCTGATGCGGCTGACTAGCGAGTCGCGGTTTGGCCAGTCGCTGTAAAGACCAGGCACGTCGGTAAGCATCATGAGTTTTTCGGCGCCAAAGGCTACGGCGAGCGCAGCAGCCCCGAGGTCGGCGTTGATGTTGAGCAGGTTGCCTTCGAGATCTGGCGCCACTGTTGAAATAACTGGGATTTTTCCGGCCTCAAGCGCGTCGAGCACGATGCGCGGGTTAACGCTGGTGACTTCGCCGACCCATCCGATGTCGATTTGTTCACCGCTCTCGCCCTCAAGATAGGTGCGCGCACCTTTGATGAGGTGACTGTCTTCGCCAGACATGATTGCGGTTTCGGCGCCGGCAGCCTCGATGAGGTCGGCGAGCTCGGCGCTGATGTCGTTGCGCAAAACGTCGCGAACCACGTCGATGCTTGCGGTGTCGGTGACGCGGTATCCACCTTTGAACTCGCTGTCGATGCCGAGCTCGGCAAGTTTTGCACTGATTTGTGGGCCGCCGCCGTGCACCACGATTGGTTTGATGCCAACCCACCGCAGGTATGCCATGTCTTGAGCGAAGGCGTGCTTGAGCTCGTCGTCGACCATCGCGTTGCCACCAAACTTGACCACCACGATCTTGCCGTGATAGTTCTGAAGCCAGGCTGCCGACTCAATAAGCGTTTCGGCCTTGATTTTGGCTAGGTTTAGTTCACTCATCAGCTCGGGTACTCACTGTTCTCAGAAACATAGGCGTGAGTCAGGTCGTTGGTGTAAATCGTGGCGGTGTGACTGCCAGCGTTTAGCGAAACCTTCACGCTGACGGCGCGCGGTTTGAGGTCGATGAGCCTGCGGCTTTGGTCAGGCTGGCCCTTGCGCGAAACCATGATGCCGTTGATTTCAACGTCGATGTCATAAGGGTCGAACTCGGCCTTGGTTGTGCCGATGGCTGCCAAAACTCGACCCCAGTTCGGGTCTTGGCCATAGATAGCTGCCTTAAAGAGATTGTTGCGCGCGATGGTTCGACCAACCTCAACTGCGTCGGCCTCGCTGGCCGCGTTTGAAACCTCGATGGCGATGTCGTGGGCACTGCCCTCGGCGTCGGCAAGCAGCTTCATGGCCAACTCATGGCTGAGTTCGGCCAGCAGGTCGGCAAACTCATTAGCCTCTGGCGTGATTCCGCTGGCACCCGAAGCCATGACCACAACGGTGTCGTTGGTGCTCATGCAGCCATCGCTGTCAAGACGGTCAAAGGTGGTGCGGGTTGCGCCGCGCAGGGCGGCATCCAAGTCTTCTGAGCCGACCACGGCATCGGTGGTGATCACCACGAGCATCGTCGCGAGG
>JBEGPW010000016.1:0-10212 GCA_041181225.1 Actinomycetota bacterium
TTTTTGCAAAAGAGCAACCAGATTTCAACTGGGATAACCCCGAAGTTCGAGAAGATTTTTTAAAAACTTTGAAGTTCTGGTCTGACCGCGGCGTCGACGGTTTCAGAGTCGACGTCGCCCACGCACTGGTCAAAGACCTGAGTGACCCGCTGCCGACGCGCGAGTCTTATGACATGAGCGTCATTGCCCCGAATGGCACCGACAAACTGTTTGACCGCGACGAAGTTCATGAGATCTATGCGACCTGGCGCGAGCTATTTAACACGTATGACCCACCGCGCGTGGCTGTTGCCGAAGCCTGGGTCGAGGCCAGTCGTCGCCCGGCGTATGCGAGCGAAAAGGGCCTCGGGCAGGCCTTTAACTTTGACCTGTTGGCCGCGCGTTGGGAACGACGCTCGTTTAATGACGTAATCGAATTCAATGTCAAGGCTGCTGCCAAGTCTGGTTCGTCAACCACCTGGGTTTTCTCAAACCACGATGTGGTTCGCCACGCAACCCGTTTTGGTTTGCCGGCAGGTTTCGACTCAGCGAAATGGTATCAGTCTGGAGGCACTGACCCGAAGCCCAACATTGAGCTTGGCTTGGCTCGAGCTAAAGCCGCGACGCTCTTGATTTTGGCGTTGCCAGGCTCAACCTACCTATATCAGGGTGAGGAGCTTGGCCTTGCGGAGCACCCCGGAATTCCGAGCGACCAGATGCAAGACCCGCAGTGGTTTAGAAACCCGGGCAAGGCCGGCAGCCGTGATGGTTGCCGTGTTCCGTTGCCGTGGACGTCAACCGGTTCGTCGTTTGGCTTTGGGCCCGGAGGCTCGCACCTGCCACAACCGGAATGGTTTGCATCGTTTGCCGTCGATCAACAAGATAAAAAGGTCGGCTCGACTCTGACTTTCTATCGTGAGGCACTCGCCCTTCGCAAGAAACTTATCAAAGACGAATCGTTCCGTTGGGTTCACCACTTCAACCACAACGTTCTGCACTT
Organism: Actinomycetota bacterium; assembly: GCA_041181225.1. Taxonomy (GTDB): domain Bacteria; phylum Actinomycetota; class Actinomycetes; order Actinomycetales; family Microbacteriaceae; genus Rhodoluna. The sequence continues at coordinate 980 of JBEGPW010000016.1, forward strand.
CAGACGTCAGGGTCATTGGGACTCAATCACTAACTTCGGTGACACGCCAGTTCGTCTGCCAAAGGGAGAACTGTTGATTTCAAGTTCACCGGTGGTCGCAGGTCACCTTCCTCCGAACGCCACCGCGTGGGTGCGCAGCGAGGAACAACGATTCAGTTTCTTTAGACGCTAAATCGGCAAATGAAAAAGACCCGGGATGCTTTGCATCTCGGGTCCTTTTGCGTCTAGCGACTAGGGGTGACGCAGTGGCGAGGCTGGCAGGCGCTCTTGTGCAACCCACTTGCTGTTGTAGCCCGTGCTTGAAGCCAACAGGTCGAGGTATGGCTTCGCGTCGAAGTTCTCAGGGCCAAGAACACCTTGACCCTGCCAAACTCCGGTGGCAACCAACTCTAGGGCAACCAGTGGGTTTAGAGCGGTTTGCCAAACCACACACTGGGTTTCAAACTCAGCCATAGTTTCAGCGTTGTCGGCCACGTGGTAAAGATAGGTGGCACGTTCGCGCCCCTCTTTGTCTTTGCCGGTAACCAAAACGCCGGCGCAGGTCTTGCCAGTCATGTTCGGGCCAATCTTTGCCGGGTCTGGCAACACAGCTGCAACCATGTCGCGCGGGGCGACATCCACCGGCCCCTGCGCCGAACGCACGCGAGTCGGTTTGGTTGCGTCGAGGCCCAGCTTGTGAAGGGTTTTCAAAACGTCGATGAACTCGTCGCCGAGACCATACTTGAAGCTCACCCGGCCGGCGTCAAGAACGCGTGGCAACATTGTGACTTCTTCGTGCTCAACGTTCACGCAGGCAACCGGGCCGATTCCTTCTGGAAACTCAAAGATTTCTGGTTCGCTGAACGGTTCGGTGGTGAACCAGCCTTTGCCGCGCTCGAAAAGAACCGGCGGGTTGAGGCACTCTTCGATGGTCGTCCAAATTGAGAAGGACGGAGCAAAAATCTCTTTGCCGCTGGCATCAAAAACTGCAAGGTTTGCGCCGTCGCGCACGCCAAGCTCATAGATTTCGCTAAACAGGTGGTCGGAGGCATATCGGGCGAACACGTTGCTGAGGCCAGGCTCGACCCCAACACCAACGAGTGCTAGCTTGCCAGCGCGCTCCCACTGTTCATTCAGCGCAAACTGGGCATCACCGAGCATGATGCCGGGCTTATGAAAAGGGTCGGTTTCGTGGGCTTCTGACAGACTCATCGCCATGTCGAGATAGTTTGCTCCAGCGGTGTAAGCGGCTGAAAAAATGGTTGGCAAGAACTTCGGTTCAACCGCGTTCACAATGAAGTCGGCGTTGTGTGTGCGGCACAGCTCAACCATGGCCGCTGCACTGCTCGCGTCGACCTGGGCCGCGACAAACTTGCTGGCAACTTCGTCTCCGTGGCGGTTACGCACCCACTCGATGCTCGCCTCAGCCCGACGAACGTCATAGTCAGAAACCACCATGAGCTCAAAAAACTCGCGTCTGGCAGCAATCTTTACAATCGCATCGCCAACGCCGCCTGCACCAATCAACAAAATTCTCATGGCTTAAGCCTACTGATTTAAGCTTCGAGCGCCTGCCCCAGGTCGGCCAATAGGTCTGATATGCCCTCGAGACCAACCGAGAGCCTAACGACGTCACCGGTAACTTCGATGGGAGTTCCAACCGCCGAAGAGTGCGTCATGGTCGCTGGGTGGTTAACCAAAGACTCAACGCCACCCAAGCTTTCAGCTAGTGCAAACAAACGCGTAGCCTGCGCGAAACGAATCGCCTCGCGGGTTCCAGCATCCGAGCCATTTTCGTTGCCCGCAAAACGCAACGAAACCATGCCACCAAAACCGTGCATTTGGCGACTAGCCAACTCATGCTGCGGGTGGCTCTTCAAACCAGGGTAATAAACCTCTGCTACGCCTGGGTGTGCTTCTAAATACTCAGCGATTGCCGCGGCGTTTGACTGGTGGCGATCCATTCGAACCGCCAAAGTCTTTAGCGAGCGGTGAGTTAGCCAGCTATCAAACGGGCTTGAAACCGCGCCGAGCGCGTAGTGCAAATAGAGGAACTTCTCGGCTAGTTCACTGTCACTAACGACGACCGCACCGCCCAAGATGTCGCTGTGCCCGCCAAGATATTTTGTGGTTGAGTGCACCACGATGTCGGCTCCAAGCTCGAGCGGGCGCTGCAAATATGGCGAACAAAAAGTGTTGTCAACGACGGTCAGGGCGCCATACTCGTGAGCGACTCGCGATGTCAGAGTGATGTCAAAAACAGTCAACTTCGGGTTGCTCGGCGTCTCGATCCAAACCAACTTGGTCTGGCCGGGGCGAATAGCCGCGCGCAAAGCGGTTTCGTCGTTTAGGTCAACGAGGTCAAACTCAATGCCCCACTCGCGATAGACCTTGTTAAAAAGTCGGTAGGTGCCGCCATAGAGTTCGTTGGCCAAAACAACGTGGTCACCCGGCTTCAAAACCGCGCGGATGACGGTGTCTTCGGCGGCGATGCCACTCGCAAAACTGAAGCCATACTTGCCGCCCTCAAGACTCGCGAGGGCCTCTTGCAATGCGTCGCGAGTTGGGTTGGCGACTCGGCTGTATTCATAGCCGTTGCGGTGCACGCCAACGGCGTCTTGGCGGTGAGTTGAAGCAAAGTGAATCGGCGGCATAACCGCGCCGGTTAGTTCGTCTGGTTCTTGCGCTGTGTGAATGGCGCGGGTTTCGAATTCAGTCATCTGACATCTCTCTGAATTGGTTCGACGTATTCAACGTCAAAAATTTCTGAAAACTAAAGAGCCGATTTAGTCGCACTCAAGAGCTTTTTCTAACCCCCAGTTTAAAGCGAAAACCCGCCCAGCCGATTGGCAAGACGGGTTTTCGACGAATGTTGCGAGAGATTACTTAAGGGTAACCTTTGCGCCAGCAGCCTCAAGGGCAGCCTTTGCCTTCTCAGCTGCATCTTTGCTTGCGCCTTCTAGAACTACTGAAGGTGCGCTGTCTACAACAGCCTTAGCTTCGCCAAGACCTAGTGAGGTTAGTGCGCGAACTTCCTTGATGACCTGAATCTTCTGGTCGCCAGCAGCCTCAAGAACGACGTCGAATGAGTCCTTCTCTTCAGCGGCTTCTGCAGGTGCTGCTGCACCGGCTGCTGCAACTGCTACTGGAGCAGCTGCGGTTACGTCGAATTCGGTCTCGAAAGCCTTTACGAAGTCGCTTAGCTCAATAAGAGTTAGCTCCTTGAATGCGTCGATTAGCTGTGCGGTGGTTAGCTTAGCCATTTGATTTTCTCCTTGTTTTTAAGATTTGTTGATTTGTAAAGCTTGGTTTGTTATTAGGCGCTCTTCTTTTCGCGCAGGGCGTCGACGGTGCGAACGGCCTGTGAAAGAGGTGCGTTGAAAAGATAAGCGGCGCCGAATAGCGAGGCCTTGAATACGCCAGCGGCCTTAGCCAATAGCACTTCGCGGGTCTCTAGGTCTGCGAGCTTCTTTACGTCGTCGGCTGAAAGTGAGGCGCCTTCGAAGACACCGTTCTTTACAACCAGTAGCGGGTTCTCTTTTGCAAAGTCACGCAAAGCTTTTGCTACGGAAACAACGTCACCGTGAACAAATACCATTGCGCTAGGGCCGAAGAGGTCGCCGTCAAATGCGGTGACTCCTGCGTTCTTAGCTGCAATAGATAGCAATGTGTTTTTTGCAACGGAGTAGGTTGCGTTCTCGCTGAGTTCGCGGCGCAATTTCTTGAGCTGCTCAACGGTGAGACCGCGGTATTCAGTTAGCAATACAGCAGATGAGCTTGAAAACTTTTCAGTTAGCTCAGCAACTGTGGCTTCCTTATTCGCCATGTCACTCCTTGGTTTTTTCGTTGCCGGTAGCCCCAGGGCAATAAAAAAGCTCCGGCGCAAGCGCACGGAGCAAAAATCAAACTCGATTCAAAGAATCAGATTGAGCTACTTCATACACCTACGCTGGCCTTCGCTATTGCGATCCTTCGTCGGCGCACTAAAAACTCAAGAAATCTTGGGGTTTAGCACGACCGAAACCGGCGGTCTTTGGCTACCCTCAAGTTTAGTTGCCCAGCCCCCGGCGCGCAACCTCGGGTTTTATTCACCGAAAGCCGATGCCCCGTTAAGAGGTAAATCCCCGCCGACCGAAGTCTGCGGGGATTTACCAACCCAATGAATAACTCAACAGTAGCACTCGAAAGTCGCTATTTGTTCACTTTAGACACGAATTCTTTACTAATTGTTTGGCAGGTAAACAAACTTGCCAAGTTGTCTTAGTCGCGTGGCTTGCGACGGCCGCCGCCACCTGACGGACGGTCGTTCCATCGGCCTTTGCCGTTGCCTCCGAAGTTGCCACGACGAGGTCCGCGGTCATCGCGGCCACGACCACCGCGGTCGCCACCACCATTGCCGCCGCCAAAGTCGAGCACGTCGGCCACCGGTGGTGGAGCGATCGGACCCGCGAGTTGCTCGAGCAACTCAGACGATGGGCGAACATCCGAGAAAATGCCATCACGGTCAGCGCGACGCAACAGGTCTTCGAGACGGCGACGACGGCTGCGCGGAATCAATGTGATTACGGTGCCCTCCTTGCCGGCACGACCGGTGCGGCCTGAACGGTGAAGGTAAGTCTTGTATTCCTCAGGTGGATCAAGCTGAATCACGAGCTGAACGTCGTCAACGTGAATGCCTCGGGCTGCAACGTCGGTTGCAACGAGCACACGAACGTGACCCTTTACAAAGCGATCGAGGTTGCGAGTGCGCTGGTTCTGGTTTAGGTCACCGTGAAGACGAGCTGATGGAACGCCAGCCTGAGTCAAGCTCTCGCTTAGGCTTTCGGCAGTCATCTTGGTGCGAGTAAAGATAAGTGCCTTGCCCTCGCCCTGAACTAAGCGAAGCAAAACGGCGCTGCGATCTTCGTTGTCAACCTGAAAGACACGGTGAACGATGGTTGAAGTCTCTTGAGTCTCGTTAGGAACCTCATAAACATAAGGGTTTGGCAAGAACTCTTTGACGAGAGCGTCAACTTCGCGGTCAAGCGTTGCCGAGAACAGCAACTTTTGGCTGTCGCCGGTGGCACGCATGATGCGACGCACTCCTTCAATGAAGCCAAGGTCACACATGTGGTCGGCTTCGTCAATCACGATGGTCTCAACTTCGCTGAGGTCGATGATCTTTTGAGCCATTAGGTCTTCAAGACGACCAGGTGTTGCAACAACGATGTCAACGCCGCGGCTAAGCGCGATCTCTTGACGACGCTGAGGAACGCCACCATAGATGCAGCAGGTATAGAAACCTACGGCACGGCTAAGAGCCGAAACAGTGCGGTCGATCTGGTCGGCCAACTCGCGGGTTGGAGCCAAGATAAGTGCACGAGGCTTGCCCGGCTTGCGAGGCTGTGAACCAGCTGCAACAAGCTTTGAGATAACAGGAACTGAGAAAGCGATGGTCTTGCCCGAACCGGTTTTTCCGCGGCCAAGAACGTGACGGCCTTCGATGGCTGCCGGAATCGTTGACTGCTGAATTGGGAACGGAGTCTCGGCGCCCATGCCCTGAAGGGCAGTTAGCAAACGAGGGTGAAGGTTCATCTCTTCAAAAGTGGTGATGGTTGAAACTTCAGATTGGTCTGCAGTTTCTAGCTTTTCAAGAACCTGGTCTTCGAAGAAGGCCTTCTTGTTTGGGTTGCCCTCGCGAGCACCAGCAAAGCTAGAGTCGCGACTGCGGTCACGCTCGACGCGGTCTGGACGGTTGCCATCGCGGTCGGCTGCAAACGGACGACGTTCGCGGTTGTCGCGGTCGCCGAATGAACGACGCTCGCCACCTGCGCGGTTGTCACGGTCACCAAAGGATGGACGGCCTCCGCGGTCTGAACCACGGTTGTCACGGTCACCGAAAGAAGGTCGGCTGTCGCGGTCGCCGAATGAACGACGCTCGCCACCAGGGCGGCTGTCGCGGTCGCCGAATGAACGACGCTCGCCACCGCGGTCTGAACCACGGTTGTCACGGTCGCCAAAAGCTGGGCGGCTGTCGCGGTCGCCGAATGAACGACGCTCGCCACCAGGGCGGCTGTCGCGGTCACCAAAAGCCGGACGGGCACCGCGGTCTGAACCACGATTGTCACGGTCACCAAAAGCTGGGCGGCTGTCGCGGTCGCCGAATGAACGACGCTCACCACCGCGGTTGTCGCGGTCGCCAGAACCTGCACCCTGATAACCGCGGCTTGCGCCACGGTCGTCGCGGCTGCCAAAACTGCGGCCTTCGTTTGAACGCTCGCGCGGAGCCCAGTCGCGACCGCGGTCTTCGCGGCCACCACTTACTTCGCGCGGGGCACGGTCGTCGCGACCTGCGCCACGAGGTGCACCACGGTTGTCGCGGTCGCCAAATGAACGACGCTCGCCACCAAAGTCGCGGCCTCCGGCGCCACGGTCGTCGCGACCGGTGCGAGGGGCTGAACCCTCGGTGCGCTCTGCGCGCGCCGGACGGTTCTCGAAGAATGCTGGGCGGCGGTCAGAAGACGCACCGTCGCGAGCTGGGGCGCGGCTAGCGCCACCCTCGCGTGGTTTGAATGTATTGGTTCGCGGTGCACCCTTGGGCGCGCGCGAAGAATCCTTGCCAAAAGTAGGCATAGTTTTTTTCCTTTATTTTTTAAGTTATGTGGGCTTCAGAGGGAGTAGCTCTGGTGGCCGCGCCGATTAGTCGAACTGCGCAAAACCCACACACGAGATAAACGTTCGCAAAACGGCGAACTCTCAAATAAAGGTTGTGACTGACACATCTTAGAGCTGGCATTTCGGTAGCCAGATAAATAGTTGATGCGTTGCAAAATGACTAGTTGTCACGATTACGTAACTTTTCGAGTCTAGTCGCGCACCCTCAAAAAAGCTAGAGGCAGTTTGAAGTGGCGTTTAGATTAGGTTGCGCGCTGTCAAAGCTTCTTTCAAAGCCGCATCGCTCGGTTCAACCAAAAACTCACCATCGGCGAAAACAATCACCGGAATGTTCTTGCGGCCAGCGATTGACTCAGCTTTGGCGGCTAACTCAGCGCTTTGCTCAACATCGTTCTCGACGTATTCAACGCCAGCGGCAGTCAAAAACTTCTTCGAGCGAACACAGTCGCGACACCAGTCCGCGCCATAGTAAGTTACGGCTGCAGTTGAAATGGTTTCGGTCATGCTGGGCTCCTAACGAAGGCGATTCTTGTCTGGAATAGTCAACACTCCGTCAATAAACGTTATTCCGCTCAGGTCGCGCACAACGATGTCGGCTTCGGTGTATAAAGCCAAAGCTGAAACACCGATCACCAAACCGACACCGGCTTCGATGGCGGCCAGTGCGCCAGCTGCGGCATCCTCAAAAACAACGCAGTCGGCCGGTTCGAAACCGAGACGCTCAGCACCCAATAAATATGGGTCAGGATGAGGCTTGCCGCGCTCGACGTCATCGCCGGTCACAAGCTCAGAGGGCACCGGAATGCCCGCCGCCGCGAGCCTCGCCCGACCCAAGTTTTCGTTTGCGCTAGTGCACACTGTCCAAGTGCCCGGCTTCAAATTAGTCGTCAACTCTACGGCCCCGCCCAAAGCAACCGTTTCGCCCGCAGATTCTTGCTCGAGCTCGTTGATGCGGTCGTTGGCGACTTCAACAATTTCTGGCGCAACTAGCTCGCGAACCTTGTCGATTGCCCTAACGCCAGCGGTTTCGGGAGCATCCCAGTTGAAAGTTGGCGCATACTCGCTCGCCCACTTTGCCCAAGCCACCGAGGCGGCACCGTGAGAATCGACCAGAACACCATCGTTGTCAAACAGGAGGCCCTTGGCGTGAAAAATCATGGTGAAGCTTTCTGAGTGGGAGGTTTTGGCGCGGTGCAGCATCAGTTTAAACGAAAACGACCTAAAGCTTTCGCCGTAGGTCGCTTCGGTGCTGCCGGCACAAATGGCAGCAAGTCTTTAGTCGCCTTCGACCTTGATGGTCTGAATAGCACCGGTAATGGTTCCCAAAAGGGTGTCAACGTTGTATTCAGAGGTTGGAGTGTCTTTGACAATGCGGCCGAGACGCAAAACCACGATGCGGTCGGTTACCTGAAGAACGTGAGGAAGGGTGTGTGAGATGAATATGACACCGAGGCCTTTAGCTTTTGCCGCGCGAATCACCTGCAACACTTCTCCGGCCTGACGAGCGCCCAAGTGGTTCGTTGGTTCGTCGAGAATGATTACTTTGCTGGCCCATGAGACTGCGCGGCCAATGGCCACGGCCTGACGCTGACCACCTGAAAGCTGCGAGACCGGGCGATTTGCCGAAGGGAACGCGATGCCGACTTTTTCGAGGTCTTCTTGAGCTTCGCGAATCATGGTTTTGCGATCGAGAAAGCCAAGCCAGCCGAGAAGGCCAGGCTTGTATTTTTCTCGACCGAGAAAAACGTTTTCGCTCACGGTTAGGTGAGAAGCAAGACTTGAGTCTTGATAAAGGGTTTCGACGCCAGCTTCGAGAGCACCGCGCGGTGAATCCCAAACCCGCTCAACGCCATCCAAGAAAATTTGACCACCGTCTGGTTTGTGAGCACCCGAAAGAACTTTTACCAGGGTCGACTTGCCAGCACCGTTGTCTCCAACCAGGCCAATAACTTCACCAGCGTGAAGCTTGAGGCTTGCGCCATCAAGAGCGACGACCGAACCGTAACGCTTCGAGACGTTCCTAACTTCATAAATCAGTTCGCCGGTCATTTATTTTCTCCTCTGGCTAAAGTTAAAGCCCTGCACGCCCACGGCGCCCGCAATCATGAGTGCCACGATGACCTGCTTCCAGTTTGGGTCCATGCCCACCATTAGAAGACCTGACTGAACTTCGTAGAGCAAGAAGGCTCCCAGAAGCGTGCCGACCATTTTGCCCGAACCGCCCATGAGTGATGTTCCGCCGATAACAACGGCGGCGATTGCCTGAAGTTCAAAGCCAGAGCCTGAGCTCGGTGAGCCTGAACCGAGGCGCGTGTAAGCATACATTCCGGCTAGACCTGCAAGGCCGCCAGCCGCTGCATAGACCCAGGTCAAGTGGCGTTTGACGTTGATGCCGGCAGCCTTAGCTGCAAAAGAGTTTGAGCCGATCGCGTAGGTGTAAAGACCGAAACGAGCTTTGTGAAGAAATAGGCCAGCCACTGTTACAACAATTGCAGAAATCAAAACAATGAACGATATTGGGCTAAGGCTGATGGCTCCGAGAACGATTGGGTTTACCAAAGCATAGAAGTTTGGTCCCTGCAGCGGCATGCCGCCCGACC
>JBEGPW010000017.1:0-18001 GCA_041181225.1 Actinomycetota bacterium
GCGATGACATAAATGACAAAATCACCGGGCTAACCGTTGGCGGCGACGACTATGTCACCAAACCTTTCAGCCTCGACGAAATCATTGCCCGCATCAACGCTATTTTGCGCCGCACCAAAGCCAGCGAGCAAGAAGATTCAATGATTGAGGTTGGCGAGGTGTCAATCAATCAAGACGCTCACGAGGTGTTTGTGAATGGCGAGATGGTTGACCTTAGCCCAACCGAATACAAGTTGCTTCGCTTCTTAATGACTAACCCAAACCGGGTTCTTACAAAAGCGCAAATTCTCGACCACGTCTGGGAATACGACTTCAACGGTGAAATGGGCATCGTCGAATCTTATGTTTCATACCTGCGCAAAAAACTTGACCCGTTGACCACCGAGCCGCTAATTCAAACCAAACGCGGAATCGGCTACATGTATAAATCAGCGAAGAAAGGCCAATAGTTGGTCGAGGCTCGACGCGGGTTTCATTTATGGGAGCGAGTTTCGCTTCGGACAAAACTGACATCACTCTCGGTCGCAATAATTGGTGCGCTGCTTTTGGCGTCGAGCGCAGGCACAATGGCGCTGCTCAAAACTTACCTGGATCGCAACACTGACCGAATTCTCAACGCAACGATTTCTGCGCTTCGAAACGAAGATCCGGTTGGTCTGCAGGCTCGCGTGATTTCTGGCCAGGTTCACCTTCCGAGCCTGCCAAGCGACTACTACATTTCCTATGTCGACCCGGCCGGAAAAGAGCTAATCTCGTTGGTTTCAGCTGCTACTGCTCAAGGAGACCTGCCAGACCTCACAAGTTTCACAAAAAGCTTCGTCGCGAACGCTAACGGAATGCCGTTTGACGTAGAAAGCTTGAACCCCAAAACTGGCGTTGAAAAACACTGGCGCATCATTGCTCAACCGGTAAAAGCGCAAACCCAAGCGTCAGTTATTATCGGTCTGCCCACAAACGGAACACAAGCGCTTCTCGACCAGTACCGTGTGATTGGAATCTCGGCGGGTAGCCTGCTTTTGCTGTTTAGCGGACTAGCGATTTGGTTTACCATTACGGGCGCGCTGCGGCCGCTGCGTGAAGTAGAACGCACGGCGAGTGCCGTTGCAGAAGGTGACATTTCTAAACGCCTTTTCAACCGAGTTGGTCGCACTGAAATTTCTCGACTAAACCGATCGCTAAACACAATGTTGAATAGTATCGAGCAGGCTATGGACTCGCGCAACCACACTCTTCAGCAGATGCGCCGCTTTGTTGCCGACGCGAGCCACGAGCTGAGAACGCCGCTTGTATCGGTGCGAGGTTATGCCGAGCTTTATCGCATGGGAGCGCTCCAGAGCCCCACCGAGGTTGCTGAGGCGATGAACCGCATCGAAAGCGAAGCGATTCGAATGGGCGAGCTCGTAGAGAGCCTTTTGACCCTCGCCCGCCTTGATGAGGGAAAACGCAGCGACCTAAATTCGATTGACCTAATTGCGTTGGCCAGATCAACGGCAAAAGACGCCTCGGTTGCTGCTGGCGGGCGAAATGTTGAAGTGCTTGATCTGCTTGGAATTCCAGTGATGCCTGACGCTCAACTCTTTATTGAGGCAGACGCAAACAAGATTCGGCAGGTGCTAACCAATCTTTTGGCCAACGCAAATCGGTTCTCTCCGGACGGCGCAAAGATTGAGATTGCAGTCGGCACACCTTTGGGCGCTCAAGATGGAATGGTTCATCTTGACATTCGCGACTACGGCGAAGGCATTCCAACCGAGTTGCGAGACAAAGTATTTGAGAGATTCTTTAGGGCCGACACCTCACGCAACCGTGAAACCGGTGGCTCGGGATTAGGACTGGCCATTGTTAAGGCCATAGTCGATCGCCACGGAGGATCAATCGTTGTTGAGGAAACCGCTGGTGGCGGCGCCACTTTTAAGGTGCGGTTGCCCATTACCCAAAACTACTTAACACCCAGTTAGTTGAATCTAAGATTTCTGCACGGGTTTGAATCCGTGCTTGAAGTCTTGCTAGGCCGCTTGGCAGGCTTTTCTGCATGACAACATTTCAAGTAGACAGTGAACAGGTTTTGGCCGCAAATGCGTCGGTTCAAAACACCATCCAACGATTGCAAGCCGAGGTCGAAAACCTTCACAGCCAGCTATTCAGTCTTCAAAACAGTTGGCGCGGCTCAGCCTCCGAGAGTTTTCAAAACTTAGCACTTCGTTGGCGAACCACCGCAACCGCCGTCGAGAACCAGCTCGGCGAAATCGGTCAGGCTCTCAGCCTGGCGGCCAACCAATACAGCGAAATTGAACACTCGAACACTCGCCTATTCCTTGGCTAAAACCCTTCAACCAAATAAAAAAGGTCGGCTCCCTTCGGAACCGACCTTTTTTGTGTCTTGACTTAGAAGTCCATACCGCCCTGAGGTGCGCCTGCCGCAGCCGCTGGCTCTGGCTTATCGGCGACAACAGCTTCGGTGGTCAGGAACAACGCTGCGATTGACGCTGCGTTCTGAAGAGCCGAACGAGTCACCTTTACAGGGTCATTGATTCCAGCTTTTAGCATGTCGACGTATTCACCGGTTGCGGCGTTTAGGCCGTGACCGGTTGGCAAACCAGCAACCTTCTCGGCAACAACGCCAGGCTCAAGGCCAGCGTTGATGGCGATCTGCTTCAACGGAGCCGAGATAGCTAGGCGCACGATGTTTGCGCCAGTTGCTTCGTCGCCAGTGAGGTTTAGGGTTGCAAACGCTTCTTTGCCTGCCTGCAGCAGCGCAACGCCGCCACCGGCAACGATGCCCTCTTCAACTGCAGCTTTAGCATTTCGAACTGCGTCTTCGATGCGGTGCTTGCGCTCTTTGAGTTCTACCTCGGTTGCTGCACCAGCTTTAATAACTGCAACACCGCCAGCCAGTTTGGCCAAGCGCTCCTGAAGCTTCTCACGGTCATAGTCTGAGTCGGTGTTCTCAATTTCGCGACGAATCTGCTCAACGCGACCGGCAATCATCGATGCGTCACCGGCACCCTCGACGATAGTGGTTTCATCTTTGGTGATTACAACTTTGCGAGCGCGGCCCAACAGGTCAAGCGTGGTGTTTTCGAGCTTTAGGCCAACTTCTTCGGCAATAACTTGACCACCGGTCAAGATTGCGATGTCTTGCAACATGGCCTTACGACGGTCGCCAAAACCAGGTGCCTTCACAGCAACTGACTTGAAAATGCCGCGCATTTTGTTGACGATAAGGGTAGCGAGAGCTTCGCCCTCGATGTCTTCAGCGATGATCAAAAGCGGCTTATTGGCCTGAATCACTTTGTCTACGATCGGCAACAAGTCTTTGATGCTTGAGATCTTTGAGTTTGCAATCAAAACATAAGCGTCTTCAAGAATTGCCTCTTGGCGTTCTGGGTCAGTGACCATGTAGGCCGAAATGTAACCCTTGTCGAAGCGCATTCCCTCGGTTAGCTGAAGCTCGATTCCAAAAGTGTTCGACTCTTCGACGGTAACAACGCCTTCGCGGCCTACCTTGTCGATTGCCTCAGCGATTAGCTCGCCGATTACGGTGTCGCCTGCTGAGATTGACGCGGTAGCAGCAATCTGCTCTTTGGTCTCGACAGGCTTCGCGTTGGCGATGAGCTGCTTGATGACAGCAGCGGTAGCAGCCTCGATGCCGCGCTTCAAGCTGATTGGGTCAGCACCGGCTGCAACGTTACGCAGACCTTCGCGAACTAGAGCCTGAGCAAGAACGGTTGCGGTGGTGGTGCCGTCGCCAGCGACGTCGTCAGTCTTTTTGGCAACTTCTTTAACCAACTCAGCGCCAATGCGCTCAAGAGGGTCTTCTAGCTCGATTTCTTTAGCAATCGAAACACCGTCGTTAGTAATGGTGGGAGCGCCCCACTTCTTTTCTAAAACAACGTTGCGGCCGCGCGGGCCAAGGGTTACTTTTACGGTGTCGGCCAAAATGTTGAGGCCACGCTCGAGGCCACGACGTGCCTCTTCATCAAAAGAAATAATTTTTGCCATTTTGAGGGTTTCTCCCGTTAGTTAATTAGCAATGACTTAGCACTCATCTGTTGAGAGTGCTAACTCCTTTTTAGCACTCTCGGGGTGAGAGTGCAAGCCCGATAACCACCGGGTTGCGGTAAACACTCGTTAAATGAAAGAGCACCCACCCCTTAGGGAAGGTGCTCTGTAACTAAATCTAAAAGTTAGATTACGTTAACAGCGTCGGCCTGTGGGCCTTTGTCGCCGTTCTTAACTTCGAACTCAACGCGCTGGTTCTCTTTGAGTTCTTTGTAACCCTCAGACTGAATAGCTGAGAAGTGAACGAAAACGTCTGCTCCGCCATCTTGAGTGATGAATCCAAAACCCTTTTCAGAGTTGAACCACTTTACGGTTCCTTGTGCCATGTACTTGCTCCTGTTACTAAAAAACGCACCACTGAAATGTGGGGCGAGTCGCATAGTAACTTTGAAATCCTTGGTAACTATGAGAGCGACGTTGCAAAACGCAACTCAACTTCGACCAAGACCAACCTTAGCACCGCACCATGTAGGCTTGGCAAGCGTTTTCACCAACTTTTAACGAACTTTACTTAGTTGTTATAGTCGGTGCCGAGCACAATTGTGATCGGGTCAGCGTAATCGGTTGACACAACCGAGGGGTAATCTCCTAAAGTTTTCGCCAGAGACATTGCTGCGGCAGCCGATGAATCTCCCGAAGCGTAAACAGTCGTCTTTTTGACATGGCCGGGTTTACGAGCATTGTTGATGCGTCTTGAGGCCGACCAAACGTTCCATCCGTCATCAAGAAGTTTTTGCCCAAGCTTTGATGCCGCGTCAGTTGCGTTGGATGCATCGATCACGCTAACTCCGACTCCGCCGCCCTTGGTGAACTGTTTTGAAACTGTATTGGCAACCGCTCCATTGTCGATTGCCAGGTTGCCGCTGTTTGCAACAACTTGAAGACCCAGGTATCCCCCGCCTGAAATAACAACACCCAAAATCACAACTTGGAGGAACTCAAAAAAACGATCCCTTTTTCCGCGACGCGCGCGATAACGGCCGCCGACACCACCGACGAAATCAAATTCGTCGGTTGGGAACTTTTGAGTCATGAATCCTACTTATAAATAGTTGTATGCAACGTAGTGCACCATTCAATAGTAGGTGAAGAGCTTTAGAAAGGCTGAGAGTGGATTATCGAGTAAACAAGTCTGACGCCGAGTGGCGCGAAGAACTTAGCGATTTTGAATATCAGGTGTTGCGCAAGGCTGCGACCGAACGCGCTTTTACGGGCGAACTTCTAGATGAAGAACGCGAAGGCATCTATAGCTGCCGCGGTTGCGGAACCGAGCTCTTTCGCAGTGCGGCGAAGTTTGACTCGCACTGTGGTTGGCCAAGCTTCTATGAGCCAAAAGTCGGCGACGCAGTCGAGCTAATCGAAGACCGAAGCCATGGCATGTCGAGAGTCGAAGTTCGATGCGCGTCGTGCGGTGGACACCTAGGACACGTCTTTGAGGATGCCCCGCAAACCCCAACCGGCGATCGCTACTGCATCAACTCGGTGAGCATCACGTTTGCCCAAGGCGACCAAAAGGCCTAGACAAAAAGAAATCCCACTCGCAATGAGTGGGATTTCTGTTTAACTTTGAGCCGACTATCGGACTCGAACCGATAACATCCGCGTTACAAAGGCGGCGCTCTACCATTGGAGCTAAGTCGGCTGGTGTGAACTGCAGTAATAGTTTATTGCGTGAAACACAGCGGTTTTACAATCAATGCAAATTTGGTGTCACATAAGTATGATTACGCTGTGGAACGAAGAAGTTTTCTAGGGTTAGCAGCGGCTGCCGCAACAGCTGGCCTCTGGCTTCCGGAGCTAGCCGAGCCAAATGACTCGGCGAGCGCGGCAACCGCCTCGAAACCGAAGTATCCATCTGGCCCACTCTTTACCCTTCCTGGCAAGACCAGACGGATGGCATGGACTGTCGACGATGGCGCAAATCTACAGGCGCTTCACAACTACGTTGATCTTGCTCACGACACTGGGGCTAGGCTCACGTTTTTTGTTACATCGGCCTATGGTTCTTGGCACGCACTTCGCCGCGAGCTGTTGCCTCTGGTTAAAACCGGGCAAGTGCAACTTGCAAACCACACCAAAACCCACACCGCTCTAACGACACTCAGCGGATCACAAATTCGTCGAGAGTTGCGTGAGTGCGAGAAGCTCATCCGTGGTGATTTTGGGGTTGAAGCGGCGCCAGCTTTTCGCCCACCCTACGGGTACTACGACAAACGCGTTCTGCACGAAGCGGCTTTAGGCGGCTACGACACCTGCGTGATGTGGTACGGATCGCTCGGAGACGCTGGGAAAACCACTGCCAAGAACAGACTTAAACTGGCAAGAAAGTGGATGACCTCCGGCCACGTGGTGATTGCGCACGCGAACCAACCAACATCGCCAGAAGACTTGCGTTACATCAAGAAACTTCTCGATGACCGAAACCTAAAAACAGTCACGCTAGACGACGTCTGGCGCCGTTAGAACCAAACCCTTAGTTTGCTGAGGTTGTTGAAATAACGGTTTGAACAAACTGAGCAAATCGCGCTGGATCATTTCGTTCCGCAATGCTCTGGTAGGTGTACTGCTGGTTGTTGACCATAACAAAAGGTGTTCCCTCAAGTTTGTAGTCAGTTTCTGGAATGGTGTTTCCAAGGAGACCGGTCGTGGTGTCGGCAATCCACTTTTGATAGAGGTTGCCCTCGATGCACTTTTTGATTTCAGAAGTGTTGTTGACGTTGAGACCGGCCGCCAAATCATAGAGCTGACTGTTTTCAGGGCCGGTTGTGCCTTCGGCAGGCTGGTTGGCAAAGAGAGCAGCGTTGAAATCGTAGAACGAATCTGGTGAGTTTTCAGCCACGCAAATCGCTGCGTTGGCCGCTCGACTCGAATAGCGGTTTGTTGAGGCGTTGTCTAGGAACGAAATCGGGTGAACCTCAAAAGTTGCGGTGCCGCCAGCAACCCATTCTTTAATCTGTGATGCATTGGCAGCTTCGAAGTCGGCACAGAAAGGGCACTGGTAGTCAATGTAAACCTTGATGTTAGGAACAGCAGACGGGGTTTCACCAGGGCTCGGTGTTGCGGTTGGCGTTGAAGTCGAGGTGAAAGCCTTGAGGTCTTTTCCGACCTTCACGCCGCCTTTGCTGTAAACGGCTGCGACTTTTGGAACAGCTCCCTCTTTAGTAGATGGGCTGGTTGTAAACGCCAAAACGATAACGGCGACAATCGCAAGAATCACTACTACGACGCTCACCTGAATGATCACCTTTTTGCGGGTCTCAGCGGCTTGGTGGCGGTTGCGAAGCTCGCGGGCTTTAGCTCTGGCTGCTTCGCGTTGTTCGTTGCGGGTTAGTTTTGGCTGGTTTGCCATGGATTACCTCGTAAGTATCTTGATGATTTGAAATCAAACTTGAGTTTCTATCTTAGTTGAAGCCCGAGAGTGCCATAATGAGAAGAGCGTCTGCCGCCAGGCAGTCGTTCATTCACTAAGGATCGCCCGGCACGTACCGCCGGTGAAGGAGAAAATCATGGCATCAGTGTCTTTTGACAACGCCACCCGCTTATACCCAGGCGGAATCCGCCCAGCAGTAGACAAGCTAAACCTGCACGTCGCCGATGGCGAGTTTTTGGTTTTGGTTGGTCCTTCTGGCTGTGGAAAATCGACCTCGCTGCGCATGCTAGCTGGTCTTGAAGAAGTCAACGAAGGCTTCATTCGAATTGGTGACCGCGACGTTACCGACACCCCACCTAAAGACCGCGACATCGCAATGGTTTTTCAAAACTACGCTCTTTACCCACACATGACAGTGGCCGAAAACATGGGCTTTGCTCTAAAGATTGCCGGCGTTAACAAAGATGAGCGTGCGACTCGCGTTCTTGAGGCTGCCAAGCTCCTTGACCTTGAGCCATACCTAGCCCGCAAGCCGAAGGCCCTTTCGGGTGGTCAGCGTCAGCGTGTTGCAATGGGTCGCGCAATCGTGCGTCAGCCTCAGGTGTTCCTGATGGACGAGCCACTATCAAACCTTGACGCCAAGCTACGTGTTCAGACACGCACCCAAATTGCTTCGCTTCAGCGCCGTCTAGGAGTTACTACGGTTTATGTAACCCACGACCAGGTCGAAGCTATGACAATGGGTGACCGCGTTGCGGTTCTAAAGGACGGCGTTTTGCAGCAGGTTGCAACCCCTCGTGAACTTTATGAAACTCCTGCCAGCGTCTTCGTTGCCGGATTCATTGGTTCACCTGCGATGAACCTATTGCAGCTCGCAATCGTTGACGGCGGAGTCAAGTTCGGCAACACAACGATTCCAGTGGCTCGCGAAGTGCTTGCAAAGACCAAGGCAAAAACTGTGACCGTGGGTATTCGCCCAGAGAACCTAGTTGTTAGCAGCGGCCAAGGCATCACCGTTGCCATTGACGTGATTGAAGAGCTTGGCGCCGATGGCTTCTTGTATGGCAGCACCAACATCGATGGCGCAAGCGCTGAGATTGTTTCACGTGTTGACGGCCGAGTTCACCCAAACGCTGGCGAAACTGTGACTCTAAGCATCGCCGACGGCATCATCCACCTATTCGACATCGAGTCGGGTCTTCGCCTGAACTAAGTTAATCCAAACCTCGTGTCTGCTTTAGACATAACGGCTGCCACGGTAGAACCAGCAATGCTGGATCTACCGTGGCATTTGCCATTAGAAGACTGGCCCGCCGAAAACATCGCGGCTTTGCCAAAAGGTTTAAGTCGTCACACAGTTCGGTTCGCCCACCTCGGGGGCTACGTAATAGCCATCAAAGAGACCCTGCCTGAGTTGGCAAAGCGCGAATACGAGCTGCTCAAGCTGCTTGCGAAACTCGACGTGCCCAGCGTGGAGCCTTTTGCCACTATCAATAATCGCCGCGATGCCGACGGCAATGAGTTGCCTGCCGTCTTGATTACGCGTCACCTCAAGTTTTCGCTGCCCTACCGCGCCATGTGGTCACAGGGCCTGCGCGCCGAAACGGCCACCCGCTTGGTCGACGCCCTCGCCGTGCTGTTGGTTCGTTTGCACATCGCAGGTTTTTTTTGGGGCGACGTTTCGCTCTCTAACACTCTGTTTCGAAGGGATGCTGGCTCATTCGCCGCCTATCTGGTCGACGCCGAGACGGGTCAAATTTATGACGGTGGGCTTTCAAACGGGCAACGAGAAAACGACCTAGAGATTGCCCGCGTAAACATCGCAGGCGAGCTAATGGATCTCATCGCTTCTGGCAACGCTGCCGGTGTGGTTGATGCTGTGGCAACTTCTGAGGGCATCGTCGCGAAGTATCGAGAGCTTTGGAAAGAGCTCACCGGGGCCGAGACATTTTCAACTACTGAACGATGGCGCATCAACCAGCGAGTGCAGCGTTTGAATGACCTCGGGTTTGACATTGAAGAACTTGCCATCAAAACTGACGGCAATGGCACCAGCGTCAAGATTCAGCCAAAAGTTGTTGATGCCGGACACCATCAGCGCCGTTTGATTCGACTAACGGGTCTTGATGTTGAAGAAAACCAGGCTCGACGCCTGCTAAACGATTTAGATGCCTATCGCGCAAACAATCAGCGCCACGGCGCAGACGAAGAAGTGATGGCTCACGAATGGTTGAGCCACGCCTTTGAGCCGGTTGTGTTGGCGATTCCGCGCGAATACGCTGGTCGCCTAGAACCTGCTGAGGTTTATCATCAGGTTCTCGAGCACCGCTGGTATCGAAGTGAAAACGAAGGTCGCGATGTTTCGCTCGAAGAAGCCGTGCAATCTTATGTTGAAACCGTGTTGGCGCACCGTCGCGACGAAGCAACTTTGATGAACCATGCGACTGGCGCTATCACGTTGCCAAGCCCGGTTCCTACCGGAACCATCGTGGTTGCAGAAGACGACGAAGAAGCCGACTGGCGCGATTTAGTTTAGATAATGCGCTGTTCGAGGCGACGCTTCGAGACTTCATACAAAGCAACCGAAGCCGCAATGCCGGCGTTTAGAGACTCGGTGTCGCGTGCGATAGGAATCGACAAAACAGCGTCGCAGTTTTCTTGAACCAAGCGCGACAGCCCTTTGCCTTCTGACCCGATAACCAAAATGATTGGCGAGGTGCCGAGCTCAAAAGTTGGCAGACTCATGTCGCCATCGCCGTCAAGGCCGACAACGAAAAGCCCGCGCTTCTTGAACTCTTTCAAAGTGCTGGTGAGGTTGGCTGCCAAAGCTACTGGAACGCGCGCTGCGGCGCCAGCTGAGGTTTTCCAAGCCGAAGCGGTAACACCCGTTGAACGGCGCTGGGGAACGATTACGCCCTGCCCACCAAAAGCTGCAACCGAACGGATGATTGCGCCGAGGTTGCGAGGGTCGGTGATGCCATCAAGTGCAACCAACAAAGGAACCTGACCGCGGTCGAGGATTTTGTCGAGCAACTCTTGGGGGTGCTGATATTTGTAGGGCGGCACCGCAAGGGCAATGCCCTGGTGAACCGAGTCATAGCCCGTCATGCGATCAATCTCAGGGCGAGTGACCTCCTGAATCGGAATCTGACGCAAGTTTGCTAGGTTGATCGCCTCTTTGATTCGGTCGTCCATCTCAATGCGAGCCGCCAAGAACAGGCCGGTTGCCGGCAGTTTGGCGCGCAGAGCTTCAGTCACCGCGTTGCGACCCGAAAGCACCTCGCCGGCGTCTACGGCTTTAGCTACGCGCGCACCGTTGCGAGCAGCAGCGCCGCCGGTGCCTGCTGTGCGGGTGCCGGGAGCCAAAAACTCTCCCTTGCCGGCTGTGCGCTCAAACTCGCGTGTGCCACGAACTGCCCCGCGACCGTCGTCGGCAGGTTTGTTTCCTTTGTAGGCCTTGTGATATTTGCGGTCTTCGGCTTTCGGAGTTGGGCCTTTGCCCTCAAGCGCCTTGCGGCCGTTGCCTCCTGTGCCCGCACGATTGCCACTCTTTTTTGCGGCGCCGGGGCGACCTGGTTTGCCAGCCATTTATAAACTCCAATGTGTTGAATCAGCAGCATCTTCTAATGTGATGCCAGCTTGTTGCAAGGCGTTTCGAATCTCGTCGGCGCGAGCAAAATCTTTTGCTTCGCGAGCAGCTTTGCGTTGTTCTATCAAACTGGTCATCAATGCGTCTAACGCGCGACTCTCGCCGCTGCCCTGTGAAGCCCACGCTTCTGGGTTGATGCCAAGAACCTCAACCATACCGCGAACAGCACTCAAAGCACTAGCCGTTGCTAGCAAATCTTCGTTTTCTAAAGCGGTGTTGCCCGCACGAATGGTCTCATAGAGCGAAGCGAGCGCTGTGGGAATCGAAAGGTCGTCATCCATTGCGGCTTTGAAGTCGGCCGGCAAAACGGTCAGCAAATCAGGGCCAAATTCGACATCGGATGGCGCAAACTGTGTCTCGCTCAAACGTCTTGCGGCGCGCTCAAGAAACCCTTCGATGCGCGCTAGTGCTGATTCTGCCTCACTGAGAGCCCCCTCGTGATAGTCGAGCACCGAACGGTAGTGCGCCGAGCCGAGGTAGAAACGAACCGCCAAAGGGCTGCCAGCGCCTAGAAGGTCGGCGGCAAAAATTGAGTTGCCAAGGCTCTTTGACATTTTTTGACCCTGCACGTTGACGAGGCCGTTGTGTAACCAATAGTTGGCAAACGCGTCGCCGGCCGCGCGAGACTGCGCGAGCTCGTTTTCGTGGTGCGGAAACCTGAGGTCGAGGCCTCCGCCGTGAATGTCAAACTGGGAGCCAAGATATTTGGTTGCCATGGCAGAGCATTCGATGTGCCAGCCTGGGCGACCAGCGCCAAAGGGGGTTTGCCAGCTGGCAGATTCGGGTTCGCTAGGTTTAGTGGCTTTCCAGAGCGCGAAGTCACGTGGGTCGCGCTTGCCTCGTGAGTCGGTGTCTTCAGAGACTTCGGTATCTTCGCCACGCTGGTTTGTGAGCTCGCCGTAATCGGCCCATTTGCTTGCCGCAAAATAAACGTCGGCACTGCGGTCTTCGGCTTGATAGGCATACCCGGCTTTGAATAGTCGGTCGATGATTGCCAACATTTCGGCGATGGATGCGGTTGCTCGCGGCTCATATGTCGGCGGCGCGATGCGCAGGGCGCTATAGGCCTCGTTGAACTCGATCTCATAGCGATAGGCAAGTGCCCACCACTGTTCACCCGAGGCTTGAGCATTTGCCAAAACTTTGTCGTCGATGTCGGTGACGTTGCGCACCAAAGTGACGTGGTTTCCGGTGACGGTTAGCCAGCGGCGAAGTTGGTCATAGACCAAGGCCGAGCGCAGGTGACCGATGTGGGGCGCTGACTGCACGGTTGGGCCACATAGGTAAATACCGACTTCGCCGGCAACGATGGGCGCGAAGTCTCGCAGGCTTTGCGAGCGCGAATCAAAAAGTCTTAGGGCCACGAAATCAGCCTACCTGCGAGCGAATTAGCAACGCGTTAGCCACGGCTGCAACACCCTCGGTGTT
Source organism: Actinomycetota bacterium (assembly GCA_041181225.1). Taxonomy (GTDB): domain Bacteria; phylum Actinomycetota; class Actinomycetes; order Actinomycetales; family Microbacteriaceae; genus Rhodoluna. The sequence continues at coordinate 12,510 of JBEGPW010000017.1, forward strand.
TCCTAAAAAGCCAAGCCCATCGGTGGTGGTTGCACCCACGGTAACTGGGGCTTCGACTAGTCGGCTCAGCTCTGCCTCGGTGGCTGCGCGATTTGGGCCGACCTTTGGGCGGTTGCCAATGATTTGCACCGAAACGTTGACAACTTTATAGCCAGCCTCGGCCAGTTTTGCAACCGTGGCGGTCAAAAATACTTGGCCGCTGGCGCCAGCAAACTCAGGCCGGTCGACCCCAAAGTTAGAACCGATGTCGCCCATGCCGGCAGCAGCCAACAGCGCATCAACTATTGCGTGGGCCACGGCGTCGCCGTCGCTGTGCCCGTCGAGCCCACGCTCGCCAGGCCACTCAACGCCGCCCAAAAACAGAGGCTTGGCCGAGTCTTCGGTGAAACGGTGAACGTCGACTCCGACGCCGGTGCGATAGGCGTCGGGCAGAGCCTTGGCGACGGTGTCAACTCCCGCCTGCTGCGCGAGCAGTGACTTGGCGATTACCAGATCATTTGGAGTCGTGATTTTGATTGCTGCCGGGTCGCCGTCAACAAACCTCAAGGTTGCACCGACCGACTGCACGAGTGATGAGTCGTCGGTGAAGTCTTCGCTGGCGGTGCGGTAGGCCTCGAGCAGCTCAAATGCTTGAAAACCCTGAGGGGTTTGCGCGATGCGCAAAGTTTGGCGGTCAACGGTTTCAAGAACCACGTCGCCAGAAATTCGTTTGATTGTGTCAACGATGGGCATCACCGGAATCGTAGCCAAGCCGGTTTCTAACACTGACCGCGCAACCCGTTCGAAAACCGTTGAGGGCGTTAGCGCCCGAGCCGAATCGTGAACCAAGACAACCTCGGTGCCGTCGGCTAGCGCGCTTAGCGAGTTCGAAATCGATTGTTGCCGGGTGTCTCCGCCGGCTATGACGGTCACTTTCAAATCTGCCAAGCGTTCGGTGGTTGCGCTGAACTCCGAAACTAAGGCTTTGACGATTGACTCGGCCTCAGCAAGGTGACTTGAGGGTGCGGCAATGATGAGTTGGGTTACGCCATCCACTTTAAAAATGCGACGGATGGAGTGTTCGATCAGTGTTTGGCCGGCGAGCTCAACGAATGCTTTGGGAACTCTTGCGCCGAGGCGCTCACCTCGGCCCGCCGCAACTAAAACCACCGCGATGGTCATTTGAAACCTAGTCGCGAAGGACTGTGTCTAGGTGTTCGCCGGCGTCTTCTTCGTTGGTGGCGCGAGCCAGTGCCAACTCAGATACCAAAATCTGGCGTGCCTTGGCCAACATTCGCTTCTCACCAGCAGAGAGGCCGCGGTCTTGGTCGCGGCGCCAAAGGTCGCGAACGACCTCAGAAACTTTTACGACATCGCCAGAGGCCAGCTTTTCAAGGTTGGCTTTGTAACGACGTGACCAGTTGGTTGGTTCTTCGGTGAACTCGGCACGCAAGACATCTTCAACCTGCTTGACTCCGGCAGCGTCGATAACGTCGCGAACACCAACCATGTCGACATTGTCAGCTGGCACCCAAATGGTGAGCTCGGTCTGTGACACCTTAAGTTGCAAATAAACTTTGGTTTCGCCGCGCAAGGTGCGGTCGGCAACCTCAACGATTAGGGCGGCACCATGGTGTGGATAAACCACCGTTTGTCCAACGTCAAAACGCATGTGGAATCCCTTCAGAAACCACTACTTTACCACAGAGCGCCCGATTTAAGGGGGTAAAATAGAACGGTTCGTAGGTGTTGTTCTGGAGGAAAAATGTTGTTTCGCAAGCTCGCAGTAGTGTCGGTTGGCTTAGGTTTATTGTTTAGTGCCACCGGTTGCAGCTTTAGCCACGACGTAGCCTCAAAAGCCGTTTATGCACCGAGTGACGGAAACCAAACCGATGCCGGCACCATTCATGCTCGCAACGTTTTGATTTTGTCTGATGGCACCACCGCAGTTCTAATTGGCTCAATCACAAATGATGGCAAAATTCCTGCAGTAGCGACTTTGAGCATTCTCGACGGTGCCACGGCTGCAGCCACTGACTTTAGAGTTGGCAAGGGGCTCAAACTAGATTTTGGCTACCCTGAGGCTCTCGGATTCGCAGGCAGCAAGCCAGGCATCAAACTCGAAGGTGTTTTGCCAAAGATTGGCTCAAATGTTGAAGTCAAGCTCGATGCAGCCATCCACGGCACAACTTCGATTGGCAGCGGCATAATGGCTGTTCAGGTCGTAGACGCAAGTCTGCCTACCTATGCAGGGGTTCTCAGCGACCCACTAAACCAAACGCCAGCGGCGATGCCGACAACTGTACCCAGCGCGACGCCAACCAACTGATTTTGACTAAACCTCGTATTTGTAACCGAGGCCACGCACAGTAAGCAGATGTTCCGGACGAGCTGGGTCATCCTCGATTTTTGATCGGATGCGCTTGATGTGCACGTCGAGGGTCTTGGTGTCACCAAAATAGTTCGAGCCCCAGACGCGGTCAATGATTTGGCCACGGGTGAGGACTCGGTTGACATTTTCTAGCAGTAGCTCGAGGAGCTCAAACTCTTTTAACGGCATCGCAACTTTTTCGCCGTGAACAAACACTTGGTGACGGTCAACGTCCATGCGCACCGGTCCGGCTTCGAGAACACCCGAAGGCTGAGCACCGTTTGGCTCAACTTGGCGTCTGAGCACAGCTTTCATGCGCGCTAGCAGTTCGCGTTTCATGTAAGGCTTTGTGACGTAGTCGTCGGCACCCATCTCGAGGCCAACAACTTTGTCGATTTCTTCGTCTTTAGCGGTGAGCATGATGATTGGCACGTTTGAGGTTTGGCGAATCACGCGGCAAACCTCGTTGCCACTCAAGCCGGGCAACATTAGGTCAAGCAAAATGATGCCTGGTTTGTGCTCGTGAAAAGCTTCTACGGCCTTGTTGCCGTCTTCAGCCTCGACCACGTCGTAGCCCTCTTTTTGAAGCAGATAAACCAGAGGTTCGCGAAGCGAAGCCTCATCTTCAACTACGAGCACTTTAGTCATCGAGCACCTTCTTTTTGAGGGGTGAGATCGTCAACATTTTTGTCGGCAACCGGCAATCTGAGTGTGAATGTTGAGCCTAAACCTGGTTGAGAGAACAGTCGCACATCACCTCGGTGATTCAGGGCAACGTGCTTCACAATGCTTAGGCCTAAGCCGGTTCCGCCAGTTTGTCGACTGCGCGAGGCGTCAACGCGATAAAAACGTTCAAAAACGCGATCTTGCTCTTCGGCTGGAATGCCCACGCCGTTATCCGCGACTGAAATTTCAGCAACCCCGTCGACTGAACGAAGAGCCACACCCACTTGGCTGCCTTCTTCGCTATAAAGAATTGCGTTTTCGATGAGGTTTTTGATTGCGGTTGAGAGCATTTCGTGATCGCCAAAAATTTTGTGGCCGCGAAGAGCCTCGACGCGAATTCGTATCTGCTTGGTTTCGGCCAAGAAGTGGTTGCGTTCAACCGCCTCGGCGACGACACCGCTTAGGTCAATGAGAGTAGCGTTGGCGACTGTCTCGGCTGACTGAAGACGAGATAGTTGGATGATGTCTTGCACGAGACTGGCTAGTCGGTTGGCTTCGCGATGAAGGTTGGCAGCAAATTTCTTGACCATTACCGGGTCGTCGATAGCATCTTGGAGCGCTTCGGCCAAAAGGCTAACCGCGCCGATCGGAGTCTTTAGCTCGTGAGAGATGTTGGCTACAAAGTCGCGACGAGTTTCTTCGAGTCGACGTGACTCGGTGCGGTCGTCAACCAGAAGCATTACATAGCGGGTGCCGAGTCTTGCTGCTCGCGCGTGAACGTAGACAACTTCACCGCGAAGTCCGGTCTCAAGATCGGTGTCAATATGTTGAGGTTCGCCAGTTTTTCTTGCCTTGTCGACTAACTCAATCAACACGTCGTGAACTAGAAGACGATTTTGAACTAGGCCGTATGCCTGGGCGCCGGTTGTTGCCCTCAGCACGTTGTTACGCCCATCAAGCACCATGCCGGCGGTTGCGAGCACGTCGAGAACCTCGGCGGCGCCGTCTGGAATCGAGCCAGATGCTTTTATCGATGTCATGGGTGAGTTAGTTTGCTTTCGTTTTTCTACCGTGTAAACCACAAAAATCACCGACCCTAGAACTAGCAAAGCCGTCAACACCCACACCATTAGCTGCAAGGGTGAAACGATTAAAAATGTGTTCACGTTATTAACACTAGGTGATTCTGTCACGCCACTTTGAGTGAACAAAGCAGCGCCACAGCAATTAGAAGGGTGTTAAGGGAGTATTTTGAGAGTGTTCACCCTGGCCTTTGGCGAACGTCGAGGAATGAAAGATTTCCTAAAACATAAGAATGAGGAGGGCATCAAATGCCTCAAATATTCCAGTCCGAGCTAGAAGAAGTTCAAACGCGATTAGTCGAAATTTCAGAATCAGTTGCGAACATCATGCAGAAGGCTTCAACCGCCTTTTTAGACAGCGATGTCAAGCAAGCCGACGAAGCAATCGCCCTAGCCGAAGCCAACGAAAGCAAAGCATCCGCGCTAGATCAGCTCGCCATTCGCATTCTCTCGAGGCAATCACCAGTAGCCCGCGATCTGCGCATTTTGGTGGCTGCTCTTCGAATTAGTGCATCACTTGAGCGAATGGGAGCCCTTGCCGGCCACATCGCCACGATTGCCAAATATCGCTACCCTGACTCGGCGATTCCTAAAATTTTGCGGCCAACGTTTAAAGAGTTGAGCCGACTAGACATTGAATTAGCCCGCCGCGTTTCAGCACTGCTGAAAAATACCGACGTCGACCTTGCGCGGTTGATTCAAGGCGAAGACGCTCGAGTCGACGAGCTGCATCAAAATGTCTTCGACATCGTGCTCGGCAAAAAATGGAAAGAAAACGCCGTTTACACCGTAGACGTCACTCTTGCGAGCCGCTATTTTGAGCGATTTGCCGACCACGTGGTCGACATCTCGACAAAAGTGAGCTACCTAACTACCGGCGCCTGGCACGACATTGAAGAAGTCGAAGAATAAGACTATTTCTTGCCTTGCGCGGCAACCGCGGCGGCCCCAGCGGCAGCGGCCTCTGGGTCGAGGTATTCGCCACCTTTGACGATCGGCTCAAAGTTTGAGTTCAGGCGATAGACCAACGGAATGCCGGTCGGAATGTTTAGCTCGGCAATTTCATCGTCAGACAACCCATCCAAGTGCTTCACAAGGGCGCGAAGCGAGTTGCCGTGAGCAGTTACCAAAACGGTCTTGCCAGAGGTTAGGTCGACTTTGATTTCGTCGTTCCACAGCGGAAGCATGCGAACCAGAACGTCTTTGAGGCACTCAGTCTTGGGAATGTTGCCGCCTAGGTCGGCGTAGCGCTCATCGTGAGCCTGTGAAAACTCGTTGTCGTCGGCGATCGGCGGTGGCGGAACATCGAAGCTGCGACGCCAGGTCTGGAACATTTCAGCACCGTATTCGGCCAAAGTTTGTGCTTTGTCTTTGCCCTGAAGAGCCCCGTAGTG